>NZ_JBNBZS010000065.1:0-29954 GCF_049629625.1 Roseomonas chloroacetimidivorans
TCTTCGCCAAGCTCAAGGAGTTCAGGGCCATCGCCACCCGCTACGACAAGACCGACACCAGCTTCCGCGCCAGCATCAGCCTCGCCGCGGCCATCATCGCATCGCGATGAATGTCAACGGACCTTAGCACGCATGGCCTCGGTGGAGCGTGGGGCGACGCTCTAGAGCCTTTAGAATTCGTTCAAAAATGAGATAGGTTCCGCCTATCTTTGAAACGGCGGTTTCGCCTGGAACGGTGAGGTACGGGCCGATGTGCCAGGACCCGGATGTTGCGCGGATGGCGGCAGCCCTCCGGGCTCCCTCCCTGAAATACCGCAGTTTTGGCAACAAGCCGGTTCGTAACGCGCCAACGGAAAGCCAAGCTTTTGACCTGTTGGGCGACGCCCTGGCCGGCGCCAGCGAACTTTCACCCGATGCCATCATGGGCGGGCAGACCCTTGCCTCGGCGCAACTTGTGGGCGAGCGCCGTGATGCGCAGCCGGATGCAAAGGGCATGGACGAAATCAGTTCCTGGGGAGCCGTTGCTCCGGCCTCGGTTCCGGAACCGCCACCGCCGTCCCCTCCTGTGTTTTCACAGCCTTCTACCGTAGGCATCCCGTCACCGGCTGCAGCGGGGCCGACGGCCGCGCCGCCGGGGTCTTTTAGGGGCACGCGGACTGAACTGCCTCGCTCCGAGCGGCAGGGGGACAGTCTCCTCCAGACCCTGCTCGGCAGCGCACCGCTGGGGCTGCCATCCGCCGCGCCGGTAATGCCGGCTTCCGAGCTTCCCGCGGCACCGCGTCCTCCTGCTGTGGGGATGGTGCCGGGTTCCGCGCGGCCGCTGGCGGCGCCGGTGCCAGTGTCGGCGCCCCGGGTGCCAGCATCGCTCGCGCCGGTGGCGGCGCCCGCGGCGTACCTGTCCGCCACGCCCGCTGTTCCGTCGGCAATGCAGGTGGGCCAGCCCACCCGGCTGGGCGGCACGGGCTCTTCGCTGCTCGATGCCCTCGTCGGCGCTTCTTCGACGGATGGGTCGAGTCACTATCCGCTGCTTGATGCCCTCGGCGCCGCGATGCGGGGCAGCGTCGCCGAGCCTTCACCGCGTCATTGGCCCGCCGCGCGCGTGGATATCGCCCTTCCGGAACTGCTGCAGCGTGTTGCCGCCGGCGTCCGTGCCGCTCGAACTGCCGCCTGAGCCCAGGAGCCTTTCCGTGCCGCTGATCTGTTTCGCGTCGCCCAAGGGCGGGGTCGGCAAGACCACGCTCGCAGCCAATCTTGCCGACGCATTGCAGCGCCTTGGCCATAGCGTGCTTGTCCTGGATCTGGACGCGCAGAATGCCCTGCGCCTGCATTTCGGCGTGCCCCTGACTGACCGCTCCGGCTTCGTCGCCGGCCTGCTGCAGCGGGACACCAATTGGCGCCAGCATCTTCGACAGACGCCCTCGGGCGTATTGCTGCTGCCACATGGCGCGTTGGATCTGCGCGGCGCCCTGGACCTGGCAGTGGCGCTTGACCGCGACGCTGACCTGCTCTGCGGCCCGCTGCGAGAGATGCTGGCGGAGCCAAACCTGGTCGTGCTGGCGGACCTGCCGCCCGGCCCGTCTCAGGCTCTTGCCCTGCTTGCGCCCATGGCGACGATGCTGATCGGCGTGCTGCAGGCCGAGGCGATCAGCGCGGCCCTGGTGCCGGAGATCGAGAGCGGCCGTTTCCTTGGCACGGGCACCATGGCGGCGGTGTTGGCCGGCCGGTTGCGCGTGGTGCTGAACGGGGTGGATCTTGCTTCCCGCCTGTCCCGGGCCTCGGCCGAGGCAGTGGCGCGGCATCTTGGCTTTCGCATGCTCGGTGCGATGAGCCGCGAGGAGACGGTGGCTGAGAGCCTGGCCTGCCAGCGGTTGCTGCTTGACCACGCACCGGAGAGTCGCGCCGCCTCGGATCTTCGGGAGATCGCGCGGTTGCTGTCCTCTGCGCTTCCGGCAGCCACCGAAGCGCTGCATCTCTCTCCCACAACCGTTCCGACGCATGGCGCCCAGCCGATGCCTGTACCGCAGCAGCCGACCGCCGAGGGCAGCCGATGAAGCGATTCCGCCGCTCCCTCGGAAGCAGTATCTGGCTCGGCAGGCTCGGTGTTCTCCTGGGCTTTCTTATTGCCTTGCCCTTCGTCGTCGCGCCGCTTGAGGCGGAGCAGCAGGCCTGGGTTGCGATCGGTGGCCTCCTCGTCTTTTCGATCGTCTCGCTTGTGCCTGGCAGGGGCTCGCTGGTCTTCCTCGTCCTGCTCTCCGGGGTGATTTCGGCCCGCTACATCTACTGGCGTGTTACGGACACGCTAGACTACACGGGCTTCTGGCCGACCTTTCTCGGCACCGGTCTGTTGCTGGCCGAGATCTACGCCGTCGTTGCCTTGCTGCTCTCCTACTTGCAATCGCTCTGGCCGCTGGAGCGCCGCCCGGCGCCGCTACCCGACGATCCCGAGGACTGGCCGACGGTCGACGTTTTCATCCCGACCTATAACGAGCCGCTCGAGGTGGTCAGGCCGACCATCTTCGGTGCGATGGCGATGGACTGGCCGCGCCACAAGATGAACGTGGTGGTGCTCGACGACGGTCGGCGCGAGGAGTTCCGCGCCTTCTGCGAGGAGGTCGGCTGCGGCTACATGACCCGCCCGGACAACAAGGGCGCGAAGGCCGGCAACATCAACCACGCCCTGTCGAAGACCAGCGCCGAGTTCATCCTGATCTTCGACTGCGACCACGTGGCCACCCGTGCCTTCCTGCAGATGACAATGGGCTGGCTGCTACGCGACCCGGGCCTGGCGATGGTGCAAACGCCGCACCACTTCTACTCGCCTGATCCCTTCGAGCGGAATCTGGCCTCTGGCAGGCGGGTGCCGAATGAAGGCCTGCTTTTCTATGGGCTGATCCAGCAGGGAAATGACCTCTGGAACGCGGCCTTCTTCTGCGGCTCTTGCGCGGTCATCCGGCGAACGGCGCTGGAAGAAGTGGGCGGCGTGCCGACCGAGACCGTGACCGAGGACTGCCATTGCAGCCTCAAGATGCAGCGGCTCGGCTGGCGTACAGCCTATCTCCGCCTGCCCCTGGCAGCGGGCCTCGCGACCGACCGGCTGGTCGCGCATATCGGCCAGCGTATGCGCTGGGCGCGCGGCATGGTGCAGATCTTCCGTGTCGACAACCCGTTGCTCGGTCCGGGCCTCAAGGTGACGCAGCGCCTCTGCTACGTCGCTTCGATGTGGCACTTTCTGTTTCCGTTGCCACGCTTCATCTTTCTGACCTCCCCCCTGGCCTACTTGCTTTTCGGGCAGAACATCATCGCGGCGTCGCCGCTCGCGATCGTGGCCTATGCGGGGCCGCATGTGGTTCATGCGATACTTACCAACTCGAAGCTTCAGGCGAAGGTCAGGCACTCCTTCTGGTCCGAGATCTACGAGACCGTGCTTACCCTTTATCTGCTGCCCGTTGTGCTCACGACGCTTCTTGACCCGACGAAGGGCAAGTTCAACGTGACGGATAAGGGAGGCACGCTGGAGGAGGGGTATTTCGATCTCCGCGCCACCGGGCCGAACTTCGTGCTCGCCATCGTCCTCGTGCTCGGGTTGCTCTCCGGCATTTACGGCATGGCGGCCAATCCGCCGGACAGCATGGAATTCCAGGCCTATGGCCTGAACACCATCTGGGTCGTCCTGTCGCTTCTGACGGTGCTGGCCGGGCTTGCGGTGGGCCGAGAGCGCCGCCAGGTGCGCGAGCGCGCGCGTATCGGCGCCGTCCTGCCCGCGAACATCATTCTTCCCGATGGGCGCCTGGTGCCCGGACATACCCTTGACCTGTCGCTCGGCGGCGCCGCTGTGGCGGCACAGCGGCCAGACGGACTCCCGGAAGATTCCCCTGTGACCATGGAGATTGATGTGGGACCGGAACAGATCGCGATTCCGGCCGAAGTGCTGCGCTGGCAGAATGGTCGCCTTCAGATGCGATTTGCGGCGCGGGATATCCGGGTCGAGGGCAACATCACGCGTGTGGTGCTTGGCCGCGCCGATGCCTGGGTAGACTGGGACAATGTGCGGCACGACAGGCCGCTGCGCTCCCTTGGTGAGGTGGTGCGCAGCATCGGCGGGTTGTTCCGCGGGGATAGCCAGTTCTCGCTCCGCGCCCGCCGGGCTCGGCGCCAGCGAGGCGATCGCGCGCCCCGCAGTCAGCCGCCCCGCGTGAGCGGGCCGGCTGCCACGGGCCGCAACGCGGAGGTATCACGGAAGAACGCGGCGCGGCGTACGCGCCGCTCGGCTGCCATGCTTCTGGCGCTCAGCCTCGGCTTACCTGTATCGGCCGAGGCGCAGCGAAACCAGGCGCCCCCGCCACCGCCCGCAGTCAACCAGGGAACAGCCGGCGGTTTCGCACCACCACCGCTACCGGGCTTCATGGTGCCCCAGGCGCCGGCGCAATACGTGCCTTCGCCCGGCGGGGTGCCGCAATACGCTCCTACCCCGGGTGCTACGCCCACGCGCCCGGCCGTGCCGGTGGCGCCCTCCGCACCAGTGACCTTCGGGGGCGAAACCACGCCGGGCGCCGGGTCCCGCACGGAAACGCGTACACTGCGCCAGCTTGGGCTGCGCAGCCCGATGCAGCTTCGTGGCCTTGCGGACCTGCAAGGCATTCTCTTCGGCATCCGGTCGGATGAGGTGGTGACGAGCGCAAAGCTGACCTTGCAGGGCGCGACCAGCCCGGCCCTGATCCCCGAGCTTTCGCAAATCGCGGTCACGATGAACGAGCAGTTCGTCGGCACCATCACGCCCGACCGCAACCGCCCGGCCTTCGGCCCGGTCGAGTTCCAGATCAACCCTGTCTTCTTCGCCGACAGCAACCGCCTAAACATCCGCTTCACCGGCCGCTATGCGGTGGAATGCAACGACCCGCTCTCGGGCCTGCTCTGGGGAACGGTTTCCGATCTCTCCACCCTCCAGCTCACGCTGGAGCGTTTGCCGCTGGCGCGTGATCTGGCCCGGCTGCCGGAGCCCTTCTTCGACCCGCGCCTGCTGCGCGAGCCGCTGGTGCTGCCCGTCGTCATGGCGGACGGTGCCGGTAATGACGCGGTGCGTGCTTCGATCATCGCCTCCTCCTGGTTTGCGGTGCAGGCGGATTATCGGGGCGCGACCTTCCCGGTCAGTTCCGTGGTCCCGGCACGAGGCAACGCAATCGTCGTAGCGGCTGGCTCGGACTCGCTGCCTGGGCTGGCTCTGCCGCGGATGGACGGGCCCACCTTGGCCATCCTGCCCAACCCCAACGACCCGAACGCGGTGCTTCTGCTTGTCGGTGGCCGCTCGGGAGCGGAAGCGGCAACCGCCGCGCAGGTGCTGGCAACCGGGAAGGAGGGCTTGGCTGGTGAGACCGCGACGGTACGCGTGGCTGAACTGCCCGCCCGCCAGCCCTATGACGCGCCGCGATGGATCCGCAATGACCGTCCCGTCCGCTTCGGCGAGCTGGTGGACCCGGCGGAGCTGCAATCCTACGGCTATGCGCCGGGTCCGATCTCGATCCCCTTCCGCACGGCGCCGGACCTCTACACCTTCCGCGATCGGCCGCTGCCCGTGGATGTGCGTTTCCGCGCGCCGCCTGGGCCGATCATGGACTTGGCGGTGTCGCGCCTCGATGCCTCGCTGAACGATGTCTATCTGAAGTCCTTCCCTCTGCGGGAGGGTGATCCGGGCTTCCCTTGGAACTGGCTCTCCCGCACCGTGGGCGGCGTCACTGGCTCTGACCGGGGCGAGGGACGGGTCGGGCTGCCCACTTACCTCGTCTTCGGGCTGAACGAGCTGCAGTTCCGTTTCGACCTGCGGCCGCTGCATCGTGGGGACTGCGTGAGCACGCCGGGCGACATCCGCTCCTCCATCGACCCGGACAGCACGATCGATCTCTCCTCCGCCTACCGGTTCACGGAGCTGCCGAACCTCGCCTATTTCGTCGGCAGCGGCTTCCCCTATACGCGGATGGCTGACCTTTCCGAGACGGCGGTCGTGCTGCCGGACCGGGCGAGCGCGCTCGACATCTCCTCCACGCTCAATACGATTGGCCGTCTTTCCGCCGTGGTTGGCTATCCTGCCACACGCATCGAGGTGGTGCGGCCGAGCGGGCTGGAGGCGGTTGCGAACCGCGATCTGATCGTGGTTGGCCCGCTGGGCCGGCAGACCGCCCTGTCCGCGCTGTTGCAGGACGGGCCGGTCACGGTGGAGGGCAACCGCATCAACGTGGCCCTGCCCGACGCGCTGGAGGGCTTCCGCAACATCTTTCTCTCCGACGACCGCCGCCTGGAGCGCGAGCGACTGACGGCGACGCTGGGCGGTACGAGCGGGGAGGGAAGCGGGATGCTGATCGGCTTCCAGAGCCCCCTGAACTCCGAGCGTTCGGTGGTTGCGCTCACCGGCACCAGCCCGCAGGGCATGGAGGCGATGGTGGCGGCGCTGCGGGATCCGGAACTGCAACCGCGGATCCAGGGCGATGTGGCCCATCTCGTGAACGGACGCCTGGACAGCTTCAAGCTGTCCCGCAACTACGGGGCAGGCAGCCTGCCGCTCACGCTGCTGCCGCAGCGATACCTGACCACGCGCCCGGATCTCATGCTTGGCCTGCTGGTCATCGCGGCGCTGGCGATCGCCGTTCCGCTCTACTGGACCCTGCGCCAACGTGCCATTCGAAGGCTGAGGAACCGCGTATGACCAATCGCTACCGCCTTCTGGCGGCGGCCGCGACGGTTGCGGCCCTTGCGGCGCCCCCAGCTCTCGCGCAGGCCAGCGTGCAGGTTCTGATCGAGCAGGCAGGCTTCTGGCGTGGCCAGGGGCAGCCCGAGCGGGCCGCCGCGGCGCTGGATCGGGCGCTGGCTGCACAACCCGCGAACCCCGATGTTCTTGCCGCGGCGGCACTGACGCAAATCGAACTCGGTAACCGGGGCGTGGCGGAGGACTTCCTGGCACGGCTGCGGCAGGTGTCCCCCGGGCACGCCCAGGTGGCACGGCTGGAGGAGGCGCTGCGGCGGTCCGCAGGGCGCGAGACGGCCGCGGTCATGCCGCAGCAGGCCAAGGCCGGGCTGAATGCGCCGGATGTGGGGGAGGTTGTTCAGGCCGAGGACCTCTTCGAGGCGACACTCGCGAACGACCCGAATAATGCTGCCGCGCTAGGGGGGCTCGGGCTGGCCCGGCTCCGCCAGGGGCGGGTTGAGGAGGCGAGAGATCTCCTGGCGCGCGCGCTGGCTGCGCCGGGTGCGGAGCCTGGCCGGTGGGCCACTCCCTTTGACCTGGCGGCCTTCTCTGTCGAGCTGTCCGAGGCCCGCCGGCAAGTCGCCGAAGGCGCGCTGGATGCGGGTGAGGCGCTGCTCCTCCGCGCCGTCCGGCGCGAGACGCCAGACCTGGCGGAGGCCGAGACGCTGCTTGGCGAGATCGCGCTCCGCCGCGGCGAAGCCACGGAAGCCGAGGACCGGTTCCGCGCTGCCTTGTATCGCCGCCCCGCTCTTCCGACCGCCCGCCGAGGCCTGCTGGAAAGCCTTCGGCGCCAGGGACGGATCGCCGAGGCCGACGGGCTGCTGCGGCAGGCCGTAGCTGCGGGCACGGCTGAGGCCGAGGCGCTGCGAGTCGAGGCTACCCGCACCGAAGATCCGGCGGCGGCGCTGGCCCTGCTGCGCGATGCCGTCTCTGCCAGCCCGGCCAATGCCTGGATCCGGCTTGACCTTGCACGCCTGCTGACCCGCCAGGGAAAGGAAGGCGAGGCCCGGGCGGTGTTGCAGGAGGCCCTTTCCGTTCTGCCCACCGCAGAGGCGGCTCAGGCCGCCGCCCTGCACGCCGAGGAGGGTGGCCGCTTCGCCGAGGCCAGCCGCCTGCTGGAGCAGGTGCCGGACCGTTTGCGCAGTGCTGACCAGAACCGCCTTCTCCGCAGCCTGCGCTGGCAGGTGGAGCTGGCGGCGGCGATGGCCGGAGGTCCGGCGGAACGGCGAGGCGCAGTGCTGGCGCTTGCCGGGCGTCCCGATCCGACAGGCGAGGCCGGGCTGCGGGTCGTACGCCTACTCGCCCGCGCCGGGGAACGGGATGCGGCCGCCGAGGCGCTTCGCAGGATGCTGGACGCCAACCGTGGCGCCACCCCAGCCATTCGCATCGCCCTGTCCGGCGCGCTGGCCGATGCCGGCATGACGGCTGAGGCCGGCGAACTTCTCCGCCCGTTGGCCGGCCTTACCGCCGCGCAACGTCGGCAGATGGCGGCGCTGAATGGGGCTATGGCCCCGGCGAGCGTCCTGGCCGCCGCACCCGCCCCGCGGCTTATGCCCGTGAGGGCCGAGCCGCAGCGTCTCTACCAGGGGGCGCGCGATCCGCAGGTCGCGGGCCGGATTGCCGAAGCCGTCCTGCGACGCGAGCCGCGCAATGCCGAGGCCCGGATCGGCGCGATCGAGGCCGCGCTGCTCCGGCGCGACCTGCAGGCAGCGGAGATGCTGCTTGCGGAAGGGCGGTTGCTGAACGCCAGCGATCCCCGTGTCTCCGTGATGGAGGCGCAACTCGCCCGCGCCACGGGCGATCGGCGCCGGGCGCAGACTGCGCTCCAACTCGCCGCCGATCAGCGCCGCGCTCAGATCTCCACGGGCAGCAGTCCGGCAGGAAGCTATCGGCGCACCATGCTGGCAGGGGGCGGGCGGAGCGCCGAGCCCTTCGTGCCACTCGATACCGACCCGGCCTCGACGGGCTACAATGCCGCGACAGCCGCCCAGCTCCGTAGCTCCGACGACCCGCTGCTCAGTGAGATCGGACGGCAGCTCGCGGAGGTGAACGAGGAGGCCTCGGGCCGCCTGGTTCCGAACATCGCGCTCCGCTCGCGCTCGGGCGATTCCGGGCTCGACCGGCTGGTCGAATACGGGGCCGGCGCGGAAGCCACGGTGCCGCTCGCCGGTGTCGGGGGGCAGTTGAGTGCCCGCGTGCAGGCCGTGACCATCGACGCCGGCAATCTCAATTCGAGCGTCGCCAATCTGCGGCGATTCGGAACCAACGCAACCGTGCTGCCGGGAACGACGGGAACCATCTCTCCCCAGGCGGCGGCCGCCCTGGCACCCTCCGGCACCTCGGCGAGCGGCGTGGCTTTCGGCGCCGCCTATGCGCGGGATGGGTTCACGGTCGATATCGGCACGACGCCACAGGGGTTCCGCGAGCAGAATATCCTGGGCGGCGTCGAGATCGCGCCGCGGCTGAGCGAAACGCTGCGCCTTCGCCTGCGCGGCGAGCGGCGTTCCATGACCGATAGCCTGCTCTCCTGGTCCGGCATGCGTGACCCGGTATCGGGCGTGAACTTTGGTGGCGTGGTCCGGAACACGGGCTACGGCCAGATCGAGTATTCGGAAAACGGGACCAGCGCCTATTTCGGCGGCGGCTACTCCTCGGTCGACGGGCACAATGTTGTCAATAACGACCGGGTCGAGGTGAATGCCGGCTTCAGTCAGGCGGTCATCCGTTCGCCGACGCGGGAACTCGTCGCCGGCCTGGACCTCGCTTATTTCGCCTATGACAAGAACCTCCGCCTCTTCTCGCTGGGGCATGGTGGTTACTTCAGCCCGCAGAACTACACGGCCCTGTCCATTCCGGTCGACTACCGCGAGCGACGCGGGAACCTGGCCTACCGCATTGGCGGCAGCGTCGGCCTGGCGCATTTCCGCGAGGACAGGGCGCCCTATTATCCCGCGGATCCGGAGCGTCAGTTCAGGCTGGAGCAGCGGGCCGCGGGTGATCCCACCATCTCGGCGTTCTATGAGGGGCAGAGCAGAACGCTCGTGACGACGGGTATCCGGGGCGACATCGAATACGCCATCACCCCCTCGCTTCGGGTCGGCGCCACGGCCCGTTTCGACCGTTCGGCAGACTTCAACGAGACGCGCGGGCTGGTCTATGCCCGTTACCGCTTCGATCCGTGAGGAGGCGCCGCGCCCGATGACCTCCACCCCTGACACCCGCCCGGACTGGGAGGGGTTACTGCGTGCCATGCTGCACACGCTGGATGCCCATATGCAGCCGGAGGACCGAGCCGTGCTGCTGCGCGCCATCGGGGCCCAGATGGCTGCTCTCTCTCCTCTTCCGCCCGAGGACACCTTGGCGGGACTGGAGGCGCGGATGAATGAGCGCCTCGCCACGTCGCGCTGGGGATCGGTCTCAATCTCCCTGGACCTTGAGGGACCTGCTCTGGTGCTGACCCATGCCGGTCCGCCGGCCCTGCCAATCACTTCGGATACGGCAGGGCACTGGATGGCACCGGTGCTGGAAGGGCTGCATGCCGGCTGGATCGCCGCCCAGCCGGGGGCTGAGCCGGAAGTGCAGGCCTATCTGGTCAGTGCGCAGGAGGGCAGCATGGTGCTGCGCTACGGGGCCTGAAGCCGCTGGGCCATGGTTTCCTAGTTGGCCCGGCCTGTTGACTCACCCGTTCGCTGTTCGGCGACGCCCAGCGCATCGGCCAGACGCACAGTGGCGCTGCCCGGCCGTGCCGGGCGCGGCTGGTCCGGACTCGGGCTCCACCCAGTCAGGCTGAGCAGGCGCAGGCTGGCAGGTGTGCCTTCCGGGCCGCCCGGCAGCGAGGAGAGTGCCAGAGGAAAAAGGCTACGGGGCGGGATTCGGCCGTCCCGGGCCAGAATGGCATTGCTCTCCCCGGCCGCCTGAAGATCCCGGAGGAGCAGAAGCGGATCGCGGTAGGCCAGCGAGATCTCCTCCAGATCCGCGACCGGCAGGGCAAAGCCGGCGCGTTGGAGCAGGGCCGCCCCGTCGCGCAACTCGGGGAAGGGGGAGACGCGCGGAGCTGCGCCGCCGCGCAGGGTGGAGTCGGCCGCGGTCAGCGCCTCCCGTAGCGGCTGGAGCGTGCCAAGCGCTGGCAGGCTGGCCAGAAAGAGCCCGTCTGCCCTCATGGCGTGGCGGATCTGGACCAGGGCGCCGGGCAGGTCATTGACCCAGTGCAGGCAGAAATTGGCAATGACAAGATTGAAGCTGCCGGGGGCGAAGGGCAGCCATTCCTCATCCCCGGCCAGCGCCGCACCGCCCGCCATGGCCGCCATCCGGGGCGAGAGATCCATCGAAGCAACGAAGCCGACGCCGCGCGCCCGCAGGGCCGGCGCCACCAGGCCGCGCCCGCCGATCTCGAGCGCCCGGTCGAAGCGGCGTGTCGTGTCGTCCAGCCGGTCGAGCAGCCGCTCCGTCACGGCCTCCAGGATCGGTGCCACGCGGTGCTGCGTGGCCGCCGCGCGGTCGCGGCGCCGGCGCAGCAGGGGCCTGTCGAAGATGAGGTGAGGCGCGTCGCTCATCCCCTGCATATGTCGTGAGCAAGGCCAGTCTGCCAGGGGCGCTTCCCCGGTCATGGCGGGTGGCCCTAGCATTCCGGGGGGCGTGGGGATGGTGCATGGGAATGGCGGCGGCGATGGCTGGGGCAGGGCGGCTGGCCCGGCACGGCATGCGCGGCGTGCTGGATGCGCTGCTGCCGCCGCATTGCCTGACCTGCGATGCGGGGGTGCTGGAGCAGGGCACCCTCTGCGGCGAGTGCTTCCGGGGGCTGCACCTGATTGTGCCGCCTTTCTGTGCCAATTGCGGTGTGCCCTTCGAGCATGAGGGGCAGGGGGAAGACGGGCTCTGCCCAGCCTGCATCGCCCGCCCGCCGGCCTTCGAGCGCGCCCGCGCGGCCTTCGCCTATAACGAGCCCCTTGGCCGTCTGATCCTGCCGCTGAAACATGGTGACCGGACGGAACTGGCCCTACCGCTCGCCCGCCATATGGCGCGCGCGGGGGCGGCGTTGCTGGCCGAGGCTGAACTGCTCGTACCCGTTCCGCTGCATTGGCGACGACTCTTCGCACGCCGCTACAACCAGTCGGCGCTGCTGGCGCTGCACCTCGGGAGACTGGCTGGGCGGCCGGTGCTGCCGGACGCGCTGCGCCGGGTCCGGCAGACGCCGAGCCTCGGAAGCCTGGGCGCGGCAGCGCGCCGGGCGACGCTCCAGGGCGCGATTCGGGTGGCGCCCCGGCGGATGGCCCGGATCACCGGCCGGCGGGTGCTGCTGGTGGACGACGTGCTGACGAGCGGCGCGACCGCCGACGCCTGCGCGGAAGCCCTGCTGGCCGCCGGCGCGGCGCGGGTGGAGGTGCTGGCGGCGGCTCGCGTGCCTGACCCGCGCCTCGCCGGGGCGAGGTTGCCTTGACGGCTGGCAGGCCGTTCACGAGATGAGCCAGATGGCCCAGATCGAGATCTACACCATCCCCTTTTGCCCGTATTGCGAGCGCGCGAAGGCGCTGCTGAACCGCAAGGGCGTTGCCTTCGAGGAGATCGACGCCCCGTCCGGCTCCGCCGCCCGCAAGACGGCGATCGAGCGCTCCGGGGGGCGGACGACCGTGCCGCAGATCTTCATCGACGGGCAGGCGGTCGGTGGGTCGGACGACCTGGCCGCGCTTGACCGGGCCGGCAAGCTGGACGCGCTGCTCACCGCCTAACCCTTTTCACCTGAACCCTGGCACTCCGTGCAAGGGAGTGCCAGAAAGGGGCGACAACCTCGCCCGGAATTCCTCAGACCACGATGATTCACTACCAACTGCGCTGCAGCCAGGACCACGGCTTCGACGGGTGGTTCAAGGACAGCGCCGCCTTCGAGAAGGTGGCGGCGGCCGGGATGGTCGACTGTCCGGTCTGCGGCGACACCAAGGTCCGGCGGGACCTGATGGCGCCGGCGATCGCGAAGCCCCGCGCCGAACCAGTGCCCGCGCCGGCCAAGCCGGCCGAGTTGCCTCCATCTGAGTCGCCAGCCCAGGCGCCGACCGCGACTGCCGGCCCGCTGCCGGCCCAGGTCATGGCCCTGCTGCAGCGCATGCGGGCCGAGATCGAGAAGAACTGCGACCATGTCGGGCGCGACTTTGCCGAGGAAGCGCGGCGCATGCATCGCGGCGAGAGCGAGCGGCGCGGCATCTATGGCGAGGCGACCCCTGAGGAGGCCGAATCTCTGGCCGAGGAGGGGATCGAGATCGGTCAGATCCCCTGGGTTCCGCGCGCTGACGGCTGAGGGCGGGGTGCCCGCCCCGGGCTGCTGGGCTAGGCTCTGGCAGGTCAGTCCTTCACCGCGGCCATGATATAGTTCACGGCGGTGTCGCGGCTTTCGCGCCAGCCGCCGGTCAGTGGCTCCGGCACCATTCCCGCCACATCGGTCACCCGCAGCCCGGCGCGTCGCAGCCCCGCGCCCAGCTCCGCCGGGGTGACGAACATCTTCCAGTCATGCGTGCCGCGCGGCAGCAGCCGCAGCAGGTATTCGGCGCCGACCTTCGCGAAGAGGAAGCTGCGCGCGGTGCGGTTGAGGGTGGAGAGGAAGACCATTCCTCCGGGCCGGACCGAGCGGGCGAGGGAGGCGAGGAAGGCTTCGCGGTCGGCGACATGCTCGATCACCTCCAGCGCCGTCACGGCATCGAACTGGCCGGCCAGCTCCTCCGGGCGGCCCTGGCGGTAGTCAATGGAGAGGCCCTGGCCGGCGGCATGGAAGCGGGCGGCCTCCAGCGCCTCCGGTGCCATGTCCAGCCCCGTTACGCGGGCGCCTCGGCGGGCGAAGGCCTCGGCAGCCAGCCCGGCGCCGCAGCCGACATCCAGGATCGTCAGCCCGCCCAGCACGCCGGGGTCGCGTCCGAAGGCGCGGCCCAGCCGCTCCGCGACCCAGCGGGTGCGGAGGGGGTTCATGGCATGGAGCGGGGCCATCGGGCCGCGCGGGTTCCACCATTCGGCCGCCAGGGCGTCGAACTTGGCGATCTCGTCCGCCAGAACCGTGCCCTGCGCCATCGGAATCCCCCGTCCGGCCCCTCACGAGGTTGCTACCCCGGGCCCAGGCCGGTATCTGTGCCGCCCCGCGCCGGGACGCAACCCGCGCGAACCCCAGATCCGGCAGCACACCGACCCCTGATGGCCCGCATCGTCATGAAGTTCGGCGGCACCTCCGTCGCCGACCTGGACCGCATCCGCAACGTCGCCAACCGCGTGAAGCGGGAGGTGGAGGCCGGCCATGAGGTGGCCGTGGTCGTCTCCGCCATGTCGGGCGTGACCAACCAGCTCGTCAAATGGTGCACCGAGCTGTCGCCTCTGCACGACGCGCGGGAATACGACACGGTGGTCGCGACCGGGGAGCAGGTGACGATCGGGCTGCTGGCCATTGCGCTTCAGACCATCGGCGTCGATGCCCGCTCCTGGCAGGGCTGGCAGGTGCCGATCCGCACCGACGGCGCCCATGGCAAGGCGCGGGTGGAGGAGATCGAGGGCGCTCGCCTGATCGAGCGCATGTCCAAGGGGCAGGTACCCGTGATCGCCGGCTTCCAGGGCATCGGCCCGGATGACCGGGTGACGACGCTGGGCCGTGGCGGCTCGGATCTTTCGGCGGTGGCCGTGGCGGCCGCGGTGAAGGCCGACCGTTGCGACATCTACACTGACGTGGACGGTATCTACACGACGGATCCGCGCATCGTGCCGCGCGCGCGCAAGCTGGCCGCCGTGGCCTATGAGGAAATGCTGGAACTGGCCTCGGTCGGCGCGAAGGTGCTGCAGACCCGGTCGGTCGAGTTGGCGATGAAGCAGAAGGTGCGGGTGCAGGTTCTGTCCTCCTTCGAGGACAAGCCGGGCTCGCTGGTGGTGGACGAGGACGAGATCGTGGAACAGCCCATGGTGACGGGCGTCGCCTATTCGCGCGACGAGGCGAAGGTCACGCTGCGGCGGGTGCCGGACAAGCCGGGCATCGCGGCGACCGTGTTCGGCCCCCTGGCCGATGCGAATGTGAATGTGGACATGATCGTGCAGAACCTGGGTTCCGACGGCACGACGGACATGACCTTCACGGTCGGCAAGACCGACTTGCCGCGCGCGCGGGAGGTGCTGGAGAGGGCCCGCGCCTCGATCGGCTTCGCCGATGTGGTCGCCGACCCGGAGGTGACGAAGATCTCCATCGTTGGCATCGGCATGCGTAGCCATGCCGGCGTGGCCGCCACCATGTTCAAGACGCTGGCGGAGAAGGGGATCAATATCCAGGTCATCTCCACGAGCGAGATCAAGACGAGCGTGCTGGTCGGCGCCGAGTACACGGAACTGGCTGTGCGCGCTCTGCACACCGCCTATGGCCTCGACGCCCCGGTCTGATCACGCACCGATGACCATGGATCTGTCTGCCATCCCCGCCGCACAGGGCGCAACGCCGGCTTCCCGCGCCGCGGGCACGGAGGTCGCGGCCCTGGCCGTGCCACCCGCGACCGCAGCGGCCCGGGCGCGGCTGGAGGCGCTGATGGCGCGCGGCGCCGCATTCCTGGGCAGCGAGGTCGCCATCATGGGCGGCGCCATGTCCTGGATCAGCGAGCGGAACCTCGTGGCGGCCCTGTCGAATGCGGGGGCCTTCGGGGTGATCGCTTGCGGGGCGATGGAGCCCCCGCGGCTGGCCGAGGAAATCGCCGCCACACAGGCGCTGACGGACAAGCCTTTTGGCGTGAACCTCATCACCATGCACCCGCGTCTGGATGAGCTGGTGCAGGTTTGCCTGGACGCGAAGGTCAGCCATATCGTCTTCGCAGGCGGCATCCCGCCCACGCCTGCCATCCGCAAGGCAAAGGACGGTGGCGCGAAGGTCGTCTGCTTCGCCCCGGCGCTCGCCCTGGCCAAGAAGCTGGTGCGCTCCGGCGCGGATGCGCTGGTGATTGAGGGCTCGGAGGCCGGTGGCCATATCGGCCCTGTCTCGTTGAACGTGCTGGCGCAGGAAATTCTGCCAGCCATGGCCGCTGAAGTGCCGGTCTTCGTGGCCGGAGGCATCGGCCGGGGCGAAGCCCTGCTCTCCTATCTTGAGATGGGCGCGGCAGGGGCGCAGATCGGCACGCGCTTTGTCTGCGCGACTGAGAGCATCGCCCACCCGAAGTTCAAGCAGGCCTTCATCCGGGGGGCCGCGCGCGATGCCCTTCCGACGGTGCAGCTGGACGAGCGCTTCCCGGTCATTCCCGTGCGCGCCCTTCAGAACATGGGCACCAAGCGCTTTCTGGAGCACCAGGCCGAGGTGATCCGCCGCCACCAGTCGGGAGAGCTCGACAAGGTCGCGGCCCAGCTCGACATCGAGCATTTCTGGGCCGGCGCCCTCCGTCGCGCGGTGATCGACGGCGATGTGGAGAATGGCTCGCTCATGGCCGGGCAGAGCGTCGGCATGGTCACCAAGGAGGCCCCGGCGGCCGATATCTTGGCGGAGTTGATGGATCAAGCCGCCGCCGCCCTGGCATCCCGGAGGAGCTGAACAGCCGGGTTCGTCGCTGGGCCGAACCAGTTGGAGCCGGGGCTTTCGTCCCCGGGCACAGCGGGCTAGAGGTGGGTTCTTCCCTCGCTTGGACCTCTCGTTCTCCTGATGGTGAAGCCTGAAATGATGACGGCGGAGGCGGCCCGGGTGGGCGAGGAACTGCGAGACGCCCGTCTCGCCCTCGGCGCGACTCTGGACGAGGTCGCGGAGAAGCTCCGCATTAACCGCCGATATCTTGCCGCTATCGAGGAGGGCCGCAGCCGCGACCTGCCGGGCCCGGCCTATGCTCTGGGCTTCGTTCGTAGCTACGCCCGCGCCTTGGGTCTGGACGCCGACGACCTGGCCCGCCGCTACCGCGAAAATGGCGCGGTCAGCCGGAGCCGCACCGACCTGGTCTTTCCCGAGCCCGTGCCTGAGCGGGGCATCCCGGCCGGGGTGGTGATCCTTGTGGGCATGGTCATCATGGTCGGCGCCTATGCGGCGTGGTGGAGCTGGAGCGGCTCAGCGGATCGCACGGTGGATCAGGTGCCGCCGGTCCCGCCCCGAATCGAGCAGGCCGCCCGCGAGGCTCGCCAGCATCTGCCCGCAACGGATACGGCTCCGGTTCTGCCGCCCACGCTCGGTCAGGCGACCCCCGGGGCCGGATCTCTCCGGCCCGGCGTGGCGCCGCCCCCGCCAGGCGGCGGACCGACGGACAACCAGCAGACCGCCGCGCCGGCGACGCCCCCGCCGGTACCTCCGGGCTCCCCTGCGGGCGTGCCGGCCACCTCGGCCCTTGCAGCCAATGGCCAGCGCCCGCTTGGCCCACCCAGTTCGCCATCGCCGGCGCCTCCGGCTCCACCGCCGGCGCCCACCACGCCGGCCGCTCCGGTGGAACCGCCGAACCGGATCACGCTGCGGGCAACGGAGGAGTCCTGGGTGCAGATCCGCGATCCACGTTCCGGCCAGACCGTGCTGAATCGCGTGCTGCGGACGGGCGAGAGCTTCGCTGTCCCGCCGCGTGAGGGGCTCGTGCTGACCACCGGCAAGGCTCAGGGCCTGGAAGTCGTGGTGGATGGCCAGCCCAGCGGCGTTCTGGCGGGACGAACCGGGGTGGTGCGGGATATTGCCCTGAACCCGGACCAGCTCCGCCAGCCCGTCCGCTAAGCTTCACGGCCGGCGGATCACGTCGCCCTTGGCCGGCGGCGCGACGCCTGCCATATCCTACGGGAAATTCGGGGAAGCCCGCGCATGTCATCTTATCGCCCTTACCAGCATATCGAGCGCCGCAAGTCCCGCCAGATCATGGTCGGCAAGGTGCCCGTCGGGGGCGACGCGCCCATCACCGTCCAGACGATGACGAACACCCCCACGGAGGACGCGGAGGCGACGATCGCCCAGATTCGGCGCGCCGAGCTGGCCGGGGTGGACATCGTCCGTGTCTCCTGCCCGACCGAGGAGGCGACCGCCGCCCTGGCGGAGATCGTGCGGGAGGTGAATGTTCCGATCGTCGCGGACATCCACTTCCACTACAAGCGAGCCATCGAGGCGGCGAAGGCCGGTGCGGCCTGCCTTCGCATCAACCCCGGCAATATCGGCTCTCCTGAGCGCGTGAAGGAGGTCGTGAAGGCCGCCCGCGACTATGGCTGCTCCATCCGAATCGGCGTGAATGCCGGAAGCCTGGAAAGGCACCTGCTGGAGAAGTACGGGGAGCCAAACCCGGAGGCGCTGGTGGAGAGCGCCCTGTGGCATGCCGACCACCTGCTTCAGAACGACTTCCACGAGTTCAAGATCAGCGTGAAGGCCAGCGACGTGTTCCTGGCGGTGGCCGCCTATCAGCAGCTGGCCGATGCCTGCGACCATCCGCTGCATATCGGAATCACCGAGGCGGGCGGGCGCCGGGCAGGAACGGTGAAGTCCTCCATCGGCCTGGGCAACCTGCTCTGGGCTGGGATCGGCGACACGCTGCGCGTCTCCCTCTCCGCCGAGCCGGAGGAGGAGGTGCATGTCGGCTGGGACATCCTGAAGTCGCTGGGTATCCGCCACCGTGGCGTGAAGATTATCTCCTGCCCCTCCTGCGCGCGGCAGGGCTTCAACGTCATCAAGACGGTAGAGAGCCTGGAGGAGCGGCTGGCCCATATCGAGCAGCCGATTACGCTGTCCATCATCGGCTGCGTGGTGAATGGGCCGGGTGAGGCGCTGATGACCGATATTGGCCTGACCGGCGGCGGCGCCGGAACCCACATGGTCTATTCCGCCGGGAAGACCAGCCACACCACGAAGAGCGAGGAGATGGTGGACCACATCGTTTCGCTGGTGGAGGCGAAGGCGGCGGCGATGGCGGCCGAGAAGGCCGCAGCTAAGGCTGCCGAGGCAGCCCTGACAGAGGCGGCTGAGTGATGCCCTCCGCAGAGGAAGAAGACCAGCACCCCGTGCTGGCAGCCATGGAGCAGGCCATCCTCGACCTTCTGGAGGAGTTCGAGGAAGGGCATGGCGCGCTTGATGACAGGGATGCCGAGGTCTTCCAGGAGGCCAAGGAGCATCTGCGCCGGGCCGTGCAGGTGCTGCGGGAGGGGTAGGGACATCCTGGCGTGGCGGTGCTAATGCGCCGCCACCATGGCGAAACCCGACCTCCAGCCCGCACGCGGCACGCATGACCTGATTGGCGAAGAGTTCCGGCGCCACCACCACGTCATCGACACGGCGCGCCGGATCTCTGCCCTTTACGGCTTCGAGGAGTGGGCGACCCCCATCTTCGAGGATACCCGCGTTTTCGCCCGCACCCTGGGCGAGACCTCCGACGTCGTAACGAAGGAGATGTACACCTTCGAGGACCGCGGGGGCGAAAGCGTCACCCTGCGGCCCGAGGGTACGGCCGGCGCCTGCCGGGCGCTGGTCACCAATGGGCTCACCCAGACCAACCTGCCGCGCAAGGTTTTCTATGCCGGCCCGATGTTCCGCTACGAGCGGCCGCAGAAGGGCCGCTACCGCCAGTTCCACCAGATCGGATGCGAGGTGATGGGCGCGGCCGAGCCGCTGGCCGATGCCGAGGTGATCGCCTGCGGCTGGCACATCCAGCAGGCGCTGGGCATCGACAAGGGCGCGGTGCTGGAGATCAACACGCTGGGCGACGCGGCTAGCCGTGAGGCTTATCGGGCCGCGTTGGTGGCCTATTTCCAGGCCTCCGCCGACAAGCTCTCCGAAGAAAGCCGGACGCGGCTGGAGAAGAACCCGCTTCGCATCCTCGACAGCAAGGATCCCGGGGACAAGGTGCTGGTGGCCGATGCGCCGACCATCTACGCGCATCTGACCGAGGCCGCCTCAAGCTTTTATGCCGGGGTGAAACGCGCGCTCGACCGCTTCGGCGTGCCTTATCGCGAGAACCCGCGCATCGTTCGTGGTCTCGACTATTACAGCCATACCGCCTTTGAGTTCGTCACGGACCGTCTGGGCGCCCAAGGCACGGTGATGGCCGGTGGCCGCTATGACGGGCTGGTGGAGGAGATGGGCGGTCCGCCCACACCTTCCGTGGGCTGGGCCGCCGGTGTGGAGCGTCTTTCCATGCTGCTGGACCAGGCCCCCGCCGCGCCGCGCCCCGTCGCCGTGATCCCGGTGGGCGAGGCGGCCGAGGGCGCCGCGCTGGACGCCGTACAGGCCCTGCGCCGCGCCGGCGTGGTCGCCGAGATCGGCTACAAGGGCAATCTGAAGCGCCGCATGGAGCGCGCCAATCGCCTCGGCGCCCGCGCCGCGGTGATCATCGGTGAGGAAGAGCTGGCCGGGGGCGTGGCGCAACTCCGTGACCTGGACGCCGGCACGCAGGAGCGGGTTCCGCTCGCGGAACTGGCGGCGCGGCTCTCCTGATGGCGCTTCCCGCGAAACTGGACCGGCTCCTTACCCGTGCCGAGGAACTCCGGCACGAGCTCGGTACGGCCGATGGCAGCCGCTTCGGCGCGCTGTCGAAGGAACTGGCCGAGATCGAGCCGGTGGTCGCCAAGGTGCAGGAGCTGCGCGAGGCCGAGCGCGCGCGCGACGATGCCGAGGCCATGATGGCCGATCCCGAGATGCGGGAACTGGCCGAGGCGGAGTATTTCGAGCAGCGCGACCGCGTGCCTGCGCTGGAGCACGAGATCCGCATCATGCTGCTGCCGAAGGATGCGGCGGATGAGCGGTCTGCGATCCTCGAGGTGCGTCCGGCGGCGGGCGGCGACGAGGCCGGGCTGTTCGCGAGTGAGCTGTTCCGCGCCTATCAGCGATATGCCGAAAGCCAGGGCTGGCGCTTTGAGCTTCTCGAATGGGATGAGAGCGAGGCCGGGGGCATCAAGGGCGCGAGCGCCAGCATCACTGGGCGCGGCGTCTTCGCGAAGCTGAAATTCGAGAGCGGCGTCCACCGCGTGCAGCGCGTGCCGGCGACCGAGACGCAGGGTCGCATTCACACCTCCACCGTGACCGTCGCGGTGCTGCCCGAAGCGGAGGAAGTGGATGTGCAGATCAATGAGTCGGATCTGCGCATCGACACCTATCGCGCCTCGGGTGCCGGTGGGCAGCACGTCAACAAGACGGACAGCGCCGTCCGCATCACCCATATTCCCACGGGAACCGTGGTGGCGATGCAGGAGGAGAAGTCCCAGCACAAGAACCGCGCCAAGGCGATGAAGGTGCTGCGCGCCCGCATCTACGAGGCGCAGCGCCAGGCCCTGGCCGGCGCCCGCGCTGCGGACCGGAAGGGGCAGGTGGGAACGGGCGACCGCAGCGAGCGCATCCGTACCTACAACTTCCCCCAGGGCCGCGTGACCGACCACCGGATCGGCCTGACCCTGCACAAGGTGGAGCGGGTGATGATGGGCGAGTTCGAGGAGATCTTCGCTGCCCTGATGGCAGAGGACCAGGCGGCCCGGCTGGCCGCCGAAGGAGAGTGAGCGGCTGCGAGCCAGGGGAGTCCGTCGGCGCCTTCCTGTGCCAGGCGGGTCAGGTGCTCCGCGCCGCCGCCATCGAGGCGCCCCGGATGGAGGCCCGCCTTCTTCTGGCCCATGCCATGGGCTGCCGGCAGGAGGACCTGCTCCGCGACCCCCGCGCGCCCGTTCCGCCGCAGGCGCAGGCCCGCTTCCGCGAGGCCCTGGCGGCACGGGCCCGGCAAGTGCCGATGGCGCATCTCACGGGCCATGCGGGCTTCTGGACCCTCGACCTGCTGAGCACGCCCGCCACCCTGATACCACGAGCCGATACAGAGACCTTGGTGGAGGCCGCGCTGGAGGCGTTTCCGGAGCGTCCCGCCATGCCCCGGCTGCTTGATCTGGGCACCGGGACGGGAGCGCTGCTGCTGGCCATGTTGTCGGAATGGCCCGAGGCCTTCGGAATCGGCGTGGATCGCAGCCCCGCGGCGGCGGCCCTCGCCCAGGCCAATGCTGCTCGAAACGGGCTGGCTGAGCGGGCCGCCTTCCTGGCCGGCAACTGGGCGGAGGCGCTGGACTGCCGGTTCGACCTGATCCTCTCGAACCCGCCCTATATCGAATCGGCCGCCATTCCCGGGCTGATGCCGGAGGTGGCGCTGCATGAGCCTGCCCTTGCCCTGGATGGCGGACCGGACGGGCTGGATGCCTACCGGGCCCTCGCCGGGGCCTTGCCGAGCCTTCTGGCTGAGGAGGGCAGGGCGGTGCTGGAGCTTGGCCAGGGCCAGCAACCCGCTGTGGAGGCGCTGATGCGCGGGGCCGGGCTGCGGTCTCTGGCCTGCCGCGCGGATCTGGGCGGCATCCCCCGCGCCCTGGTCATCGGACGTTCCTGAAAAAACCATTTGGAGGAATCGCCCGGGGTCACTAGGTTCTCGACGCGGCCCCACGCAAAGCGCGGCGGGTCAGCCGGAGTATCGGCCGCTGGCCCCGGGATCCGACCGGGACCATGACGGGCCAACCCTCCCGGCACGCCGCAGGCACAACGATCAAGCACCTCGTCAGCCGGCCCTTGGGGGGGCCAAGCCTCACCTTCGCGCAGGCCGGCGGCGCGAGCATGGAAGTGCGAACCAGATCCAGATGAACATGAAGCGTATGCGCGGCCGCGGGAACTTCCGTCAGGGAGGACATGGCGGCGGCGGCCACGGTGGGGGCGGGGGTGGAGGCGGTCAGCGCCACCACAGCAACGGCAACCAACCGATGAACCGGAACCACGTGTTCGACTCTATTGGGCCGGACATGCGGATGCGGGGCACCGCCCAGCAGCTTTTCGAAAAGTACCTGCAGCTCGGCCGCGACGCGACCGGCTCCGGCGACCGGGTGATGGCCGAAGGGTACTTTCAGCACGCGGAACATTATTTCCGCATTCTGAACGCCATGAATCAGGTCCAGCAGCAGCAGGGCGGCGGCGTGGCCGGCCCGCAGCAGGGCGGCCGTCGCTACCAGGGCAATGATCCCCAGGGCGAGAATTACGGTGCCGAGGGCGAGGGCGAAGGCGGCGTGAACGGCTTCGAATCCCAGCAGCTCGACGGTGAGACACGCGAAACCATCCAGTAAGAGCCGGATGGCCCGGGGCGGGGTAGGCTAAGCACCCCGTGGGCCGGGCCTCCGGGCAGGGGGGTCAGTTGATGACTGCCACCTCCACTTGCCCGCTTCGGCGCAGCAGATTCAACGAGACGCTTCCGTCCGCCTCATGGCGCCGCAGGCGTATATCGGCGGAAGCGGTGCCCAGACGCAGGTTCTCGATCCGGAGTTCCTCCAGCCAGGCCGGCAGGAAGGGGCGCTGGAAGCGGATGGATGCGTCCTCCGGCCGGAAGGATACGCCAAGCATGGCGCCGAGCGCCGCATAAGCTGTGGCCGCCGCCCAGGCCTGTGGCAGGCAGGCGACCGGGTAAGCGGTAGGGCCTTCCCCAGCACGGCGGGGAAAGCCGCAGAACAGTTCCGGGAGCCGGTGCATATCCGCCGCCAGCGCTGCATCATAGATGCCGGTCAGCAGCCGCTCGAGTTGCGTGTTCAGGCCGTAGCGCTTCATCCCCAGGGCAATCAGCCCGTTGTCATGCGGCCAGACTGAGCCGTTGTGGTAGGACATCGGATTGTAGCGGCTCTCGCCCTCCGCGATCGTGCGGATGCCCCAGCCGCAGAAGCTCTCAGGCGCCATCAAGGTCTGGGCGATCCGCCGCGCGCGGTCGGGGGAGGGCAGGCCGGTCAGTAGGGTGTGCCCGGCATTGGAGGAGCGCACTTTGCAGGGACGCTTGTCGCCATCCAGCGCCAGGGCATAGGTGGACAGCTCCTCGCACCAGAAAGCTTCCTCCACCCGGGCCTGGATCGCATCAGCGCGGTCGGTCCAGACGGCGGCCTCGTCCTCATGCCCCAGCGCTCTGGCCATGCGGCCCGCGCCGCGCCAGGCGGCCTCGGCATAGGCCTGTACCTCGATCAGGGCGATCGGCGCCTCGGCCAGCTTGCCGTCACTGTGGAAGACGCTGTCCCAGCTGTCCTTCCAGCCCTGGTTGATCAGGCCGTTCACGGACTGCCGGTCATATTCCAGCAGCAGGTCGCCATCGATGTCGCCATGCCGCTCGATCCAGCCCAGTGCCGCGACGATGTTCGGCCATATCTGCCGGATCAGTGCCCAGTCCCCTGTACGTTCGACGTATTGGGATGCCAGAACGACATAGAGGGGCGTGGAATCGACGGAGCCGTAGTAGCGGCCAAAAGGAACCTCCCGCAGCGCCGCCATCTCGCCGCTGCGGCTTTCGTGCAGGATCTTGCCGGGCTCGGCATCACGCGCTGGATCGATGGCGGTGGCCTGGAGCTTGGCGTGATAGCGCAGCACCCCCCGCGCCAATTCGGGGTCGGCCCAGAGGCATTGCAGCGCGGTGATCAGGGAGTCTCGCCCGAAGGGGCAGGAGAACCAGGGGATGCCGGCATAGGGGAAGGGGCCCGATTCCGTCTGGGTCGTCAGCATGGTCAGGTCGGATTCCGACCGGGTGAACCAGTCATTGAAGGCCTGGTTCGAGGAGGCAACCTGCGCCCGGTCGGCGCCGCGTTCATTGTTCCAGGCCCGGATGCCGGCAAGCAGCCCGTCGAACCCCGCTACGCCCGGTGTTTCGGCTGGGGCGGGGCCGGTTTCGCAGGTGATGGCCACCTCAATCACGCTGTACGCGCCTGGGGCCAGTTCCAGCGGCCAGCGGTTGTCGCGGCCGGGTGTGCCAGAAGGCGGGGGATCGAAAAGCAGCCGCGTCCGGCGCTCGACGTCGTCCAGGCCGCGATAGGCGAAGACGAGGCTGCCATCCTCACCTCCCTCCGGCGCCCGCCGCTCCCCACGGCGGGCGCGGGTCTGGCCGCGCACTTCGAATATGTCGGCGAAGTCGGCCGCAAAGGTCAGCGAAATTTCGGAGGAAAGATGCGTGTCGCCGAAGTTTCGCACGGTAATCCGCTCCCGCACCACGCCGTGTCCGAGCACCATCTGGCGCTCCACATGCAGCGTGTCCCGCATCAGCTTGCGGTCGGGCGCGATCTGCAGGTCGGGATTGGTCATGTTGACCGTCAGCACGGTGTTGTCCGCACTGACCGCCGAGGAAAGCAGGAGTGGCCGCAGCCCGGCCACCCGCAGGGACAGGCGCGAGAGGAAGCGCGTGTCGTCGTGGAACAGCCCCTCGGCGGTCGGACCGATGGCCTGCGCATCGCCGAAATGGTCCAGGACGAGGAAGGAGGAACCATTCTTCAGGGTTCGGGGCCGGTAGAGGGCGAGGGCAGTGGCGGCCGTGGCCGCGACGCTCCAGCTTCCCTCGATATCCGGCGGAAGGCCGCTTCCTTCGTCGTCCATACATTCAACTCCCTTCCGCTTTGGGCCGGCCGGGGGGGTGAAGCTGCGGAGAACGCAGCTTCACACGACTAGTCAGACCGCGCGGAGCATGGTGGCGCGCTCTCGGCCGAGCAAGCGGCGGTAGAGCGCCAGATGGTCCTCCGCCATGCGGCGGGCGGTGAAGCGGGCCTCGAAGGCGGCGCGGACCCGGGCGCGGTCCAGCGCCAGCACCTGCTTGAGCGCGGCCAGGGCGCCCAGCTCATCCTCCACGATGAAGCCGGAAACCCCATCCTCCACCACTTCGGGCACGGATCCCCGGTTGAAGGCGATCACCGGCGTGCCACAGGCCATGGCCTCGATCATGACCAGGCCGAAGGGCTCCGGCCAGGCGATGGGGGTGAGAAGGCATAGGGCGTTGCCGAGGAACTCGGCCTTCTGTGCTTCATTGATCTCCCCGATGAACTCCACCCCGTCCAGCTCCAGGAGTGGGGCCACGACCTCATCAAAATAGGCCTGGTCGGCGCGGTCCACCTTCGCCGCGATCCGGATGGGGATGCCGGCCGCCCGGGCGATCCGGATGGCCGTATCAGGCCCTTTCTCCGGCGAGATGCGGCCGAGGAAGGCGATATAACCCTGCTGGCGCGGACTAAAGGGAAGGAGGTTCTCGGGCAGCCCGTGCAGGATGGTCCCGGCCCAGTTCACATCGATATGCTGCAGCGGCCGGCGCTGGCTCTCGGAGATGGAGATGAAGGGTGCTTCCGGGAAAGCGGCGAGAAGCGGCTGGAGCTCCGGCAGATCCAGCCTTCCGTGGAAGGTGGAGACGAAGGGCAGGCCACGGCCCCGCATGGCCGGCAGGTGCAGGTGGTCGATGTGGAAGTGGACGATGTCGAAGCGCGCTGCCTGGTCCAGCACTTTCTGCACCATCAGCACATGCGGCGCGGCCGGATCGCGGATCGAGGGATCCAGGCGGATGGCCTGGGGAAGAATGGGCTGCAGCTCAGCGCTCGTGACGCTGTCGCCGCTGGCGAACAGGGTGACTTCATGCCCGAGGGCGGTCAGTTCCTCCGTCAGGTAGGATACGATTCGCTCCGTGCCCCCGTACAGCTTCGGGGGAACCGCTTCAGCGAGCGGCGCAACCTGGGCGATGCGCATGGGGTCGATGATCTCCGGCACCCGGCGTTCCGCCGGGACTCAGTTGGAACATCGCTGCACCGCACCCGTTGCAGTGCAGCACGACCCTAAACTTGCTCAAGAGCGTCCCCGACGGCAAGACGCCCGCCCTCCAGAACAGTGGCATGCACGCCGAGATCGGCATGGCCGAAATGCTCGCGCAGCAGCCGCGGCACATCGACGTCACGCTCGCCCGTCTCCAGATCCACCTGAGTCGCTGGGCATCGCATGGTGCGCTTGAAGATGGAGAGGCGTGCGCCGCCCACCAGCACCTCCTGCCCGACCCAGTCATGCTCCGCCCAGGCGGGCAGGCCGGAGAAATAGATGTTGGCGCGGAAGCGCAGCGGGTGGAGGCGCCGGCCTATAGCGGCTTCCAGCGCCTCCAGGCTGGCCAGGTTGATGAGCGAGACGCCCTTCTGCCGCTGATCGGTGAAGGCATGGCCGGGCGCCTCGGTGAAACGGGGGGGGCGGGGACTCCCATCCTCGGCGGTGCCGTAGCGGGCCTCGTCGCCCAGGAAGCGGATCAGCCAGTCCCCGATCTTCGCCTTGCCCTCAGGCGTGCCAGTGGGGGCGGAAAGCGGGGGATGACCCTCGGCGGCAAGGAAGAGCGTTCCATGGCGCGGATCGAAGGCGGCACGAACCAGCACCACTTTCCCGTTCTTCATCATGCAGGCGAAGTTCTGCTTCGGCAGGAAGCGGGGCTCGGCCTCGTCGAAGGGTGCATCGCCCTGCGCCAGGGCGAAGCGCCGGTCATGCGGGATCGTCTCGCCGGGGGAGAGAAGGACCTCCTCCAGGCTTTCGGCCGTCAGGCCCTTCACGGGGTAGCGGTAGAGTCGCTCGACGCGCATCGGAACTCCTCCCGGGGCTGCCTTCGGGGGCCGGGCTCTTGAAGGCTGGGCGAGGTCGATACCACATTCCCGTCAAACGCTTAAACCGTCGCCTGATGAGGGATGGGGAGGGCGGTCGCCATTGATCCCCTGGGGCTTCGACCCGGGGTGGAGGGACATGACATGGATATCGAAAAGCTCACTGAGCGCGCCCGGGGCTTCCTGCAGGCCGCGCAGACCATTGCCATTCGCGAATACCACCAACGTGTGACGCCGGAGCACCTGCTCAAGGCGTTGCTGGACGATGAGGAAGGGGCGGCCGCCGGACTGATCCAGGCCGCTGGGGGCGATGCCGCTGCCGCCAAGCGCGACGTCGATGCCGAGGTGGCGAAGAACCCCCGCGTTTCCGGCAGCGGCGCCGGACAGCCGCAGGTCACGCCTGATCTTGTGCGCGTGTTGGACACTGCTGAGCGTAATGCGAGCCGTTCCGGTGACAGCTTTGTCGCGCAGGACCGTCTGCTGGTGGCCATCGCCCAGACCGACACCCCGGCCGGGCGGCTGCTGGCAAAGGCCGGCGCGACCCCGCCAAAGCTTGAGGCTGCGGTTTCCGAGCTGCGGAAGGGCCGCACCGTGGACAGTGCCAATGCGGAGCAGCAGTTCGACGCGCTGAAGAAGTATGCGCGCGACCTGACGGACGCCGCGCGCAACGGCAAGTTGGACCCGGTGATCGGCCGCGATGAGGAGATCCGCCGCACGATCCAGGTGCTGGCGCGCCGCACCAAGAACAACCCTGTGCTGATCGGCGAGCCCGGCGTCGGCAAGACCGCCATCGTCGAAGGGCTCGCGCTGCGCATCGTGAATGGTGACGTGCCGGAGGCGCTGAAGACGAAGCGCGTGCTCGCGCTCGACCTCGGCGCGATGGTGGCCGGCGCCAAGTATCGTGGTGAGTTCGAGGAGCGCTTGAAGGGCGTGCTGACCGAGATTGAGTCGGCGGCCGGCGAGGTGATCCTCTTCATCGATGAGATGCACACGCTGGTCGGCGCCGGCAAGGCGGAGGGCGCGATGGATGCCTCCAACCTGCTGAAGCCGGCCTTGGCTCGTGGTGAGCTGCACTGCATCGGTGCAACCACGCTCGACGAGTACCGCAAGCATGTGGAGAAGGACGCGGCGCTGGCCCGTCGCTTCCAGCCCGTCTTCGTTGGTGAGCCGACGGTGGAGGACACGATCTCCATCCTGCGCGGCATCCGCGAGAAGTACGAGCTGCACCATGGTGTGAGGATCGCGGACAGCGCCCTGGTTGCGGCGGCGACGCTCTCGAACCGCTACATCACGGACCGCTTCCTGCCGGACAAGGCGATCGACCTGGTCGACGAGGCCGCGTCGCGCCTGCGCATGGCTGTGGACAGCAAGCCCGAGGAGCTGGACGCGATCGACCGCGACCTCATGCGGTCCCGCATCGAGCGTGAGGCGCTGAAGCGCGAAACCGACGCAGCGAGCCGTGACCGGCTGGAGAAGCTGGAGCGCGAGATTGCCTCGTTGGAGGAGCGCTCGGCTGAGCTCACCGCACGGTGGCAGGCGGAGAAGAACCGGCTGCTCGAGGCGCAGAAGGCCAAGGAGGAGCTGGATCGTGCCCGCACCGAGGTGGAGCTGGCCCAGCGCCGGGGTGATTGGGCCCGCGCCGGTGAACTCACCTACAGCGTGATCCCCGGGCTGGAGAAGAAGATCGCCGAGGCCTCCGATCAGGGTGGCCGTCTCGTGAATGAGGCAGTCACCGAGGAGGGCGTCGCGGCGGTCGTCTCCCGCTGGACCGGCGTGCCGGTGGAGAAGATGCTGGAAGGCGAGCGCGCCAAGCTGATCCGCATGGAGGACGAGCTGCGCAAGCGGGTCGTCGGCCAGGAGGAGGCCCTGGAGGCCGTCTCGAAGGCCGTGCGGCGCGCACGGGCGGGGTTGCAGGATCCTTCGCGGCCTATCGGCAGCTTCCTGTTCCTCGGCCCGACCGGCGTGGGCAAGACCGAGCTGACCAAGGCACTGGCGAGCTTCCTCTTCGACGACGAGCGTGCGCTGCTACGCATCGACATGTCGGAATACATGGAGAAGCACGCCGTCTCGCGGCTGATCGGCGCCCCTCCGGGCTATGTCGGATATGAGGAGGGCGGCGCGCTGACCGAGGCGGTCCGCCGGCGGCCCTATCAGGTCATCCTCTTCGATGAGGTCGAGAAAGCGCATGACGACGTGTTCAACGTCCTCTTGCAGGTGCTCGATGACGGGCGGCTGACGGACGGGCAGGGGCGGACGGTTGACTTCCGCAATACCCTGATCGTGCTGACCAGCAATCTGGGGTCCGAGATCCTGGCGACCCAGCCGGAAGGAGAGGACGTGGATCTGGTGCGCGGCCAGGTGATGAACGTGGTTCGCACCCGGTTCCGGCCGGAGTTCCTCAACCGGCTGGATGAGATCGTCTTGTTCCGGCGCCTTGCGCGCGGGGACATGGGGGCCATCGTGGAAATCCAGCTCGGGCGGCTGCGCAAGCTGCTGGACGATCGCAAGATCAGGCTGGAGCTGGAGGAGGATGCCCGCGACTGGCTGGCCGAGGCTGGTTACGACCCCGTCTATGGTGCGCGCCCGCTGAAGCGCGTTATCCAGCGGAACCTGCAGGACCGGCTGGCCCAGCAGCTGCTGGAGGGCAGTGTCCATGACGGTCAGACACTCAGAGTGTCCGTCGGACCTGACGGGCTGGAGATAAGCCCGTCCGAGGCCCTGGCCGAGAGCGTCTGACAGAAGGTTCCGACGGAAAGCGTGGGAAGGGGCGGCCCGGCAGGGCCGTCCCTTTTCGGTCAATACCGGTCGCCCGTTCATGACGCCTGTGGAAAGTCACGAAACTGTCGAGAAAGGGGTTTGACGGGTTTGTGGTGTGGTCATATAAGCCGCCCACACCGACGGCGCCTGAGGCGCTGGGTTGGTGGCCCCGAGAAGTTGT
>NZ_JBNBZS010000066.1:0-28296 GCF_049629625.1 Roseomonas chloroacetimidivorans
GACCTTCTCCCAGACCGCATCGCTCACCACAAACCGATCCCGATCCATCCCTGCCGCCACTCCGCCAAAGCGGAGCTTGAATCACACCCAGACCACCATGGGAATCCTGAATGTCAACGGGCCTTAGAACAGACTGCCTGCCAGCCAACTTTGCTAACCCAGAAAAAAATTCCCCGGCCCGCGGTCATGAAGGAGGTGGTCGCCTACGTGACGGCGAGCCACGGCTTCAGCGAACGGCGGGCCTGTGCCCTGACGCGGCAGCACCGCTCGACGCAGCGAAAGCCGAGCCGGCGGAACCCGCGGCTCGAGATCCGGCAGAGGATGCACGAGATTGCCCGGGTGAGGATCCGCTTCGGCTACCGGCGGATCCAGGTGATGCTACGGCGTGACGGCTGGGCGGTGGGCAAGAACCTGGTCTGGCGCCTGTACCGCGAGGAAGGGCTGGCGCTGCGCAGCAAGCAACCGCGCCGCCGCAAGATGGTGGTGCAGCGGGAGGCACGCTGCGTGCCGAAGCGACCGAACGAGGCGTGGAGCCTGGATTTCATCCAGGATCAGCTGAGCAACGGGCAGAAGTTCCGTGCGCTGACAGTGGTCGACGTGTTCAGCCGCGAAGGCCTGGCCATTGAGGTCGGTCAGCGGCTGCGGGGCGAGCACGTGGTCGAGGTGCTGAACCGGCTGGTGGGGGAGCGAGGTGCACCGAAATACCTGTTCGCGGACAATGGCGCGGAATTCACCGGCCGCCTCGTGGATCTCTGGGCCTACCACCACGGCACGCGGATCGACTTCTCGCGCCCGGGCAGCCGACGGACAACGCCTTCATCGAGACCTTCAACGGCTCGCTGCGGGACGAGTGCCTGAACCTGCACTGGTTCGAGACGCTGGCCGAGGCCCGGCGGGAGATCGAGGCCTGGCGCCGCGACTATAATGAGAGCCGTCCTCACATGGCCCTTGGCCAGAGGACGCCACAAGAATACCGTTCTCTGGCAAGCCCTTCAGGGGTGTCGGAGGGCTCCGTAGCCGTCGAAGGCTAACGCTGGACCTGGACCACCAAACCCAAGCGCCTCAAGGCTCCGCCCGGCTCACATTACCGGCGGTCCGCTTCTACGGGGGCAGGTCAAAAGCGCCGGACCCGCAGGGTCAGCCGAATCTGCCGGCCCACCGACGGTGGATCGGCCGGCCGCCGCAGATAGCTGCCGTGCGGGGACGTACTCGGACAACGGCAAGCTGGACAGCAAACTCTCTCCTGAACCCCGCGGGCCACGATCTTCAGGCCCGCAGGCGGAACCCTGACGATCTGCTCGATCCGGCAGCCCGGAATAGGATGAAGGCCGTTCATCCAGAGCCCGACGCCCTACTGCCAGAGCCGTTACACCAGCCCAACACAAAGTGCGGGAGAGCCGACCGATGGGGACCACCTCTCTGCATCGTCGCAAGAATACTCGGACAGGTTCCTGGCCCATAACCCCATTTTTATCGGCGCTCCAGAAAGAAGCTTCGCAGCAGCCCGGCGGCTTCGCTCTCTCTAACCCCGCCCACCACCTCAGGCTGATGATGGCAGGACGAAGCGGCATAGATGCGTGCTCCATGCTCCACACCACCCCCCTTCGGGTCGTAAGCGCCGAAGACCACGCGCCTTGCCCGGAAGAAGGACGCGGCCTGGGCGCACATGGGACAGGGCTCCAGCGTGACCCAAAGGGTGCAGTCAGCCAGCCATTTCTCCCCGCGCGCCGCCGTGGCCGCCCGCATGGCCAGCATCTCGGCATGGGCGGAGGGGTCGTGGCGGGCCTCCACCTCATTGCCGGCGCGGGACAGGACCCTGCCGGCGGCGTCCGTCACCACGGCGCCGACCGGCACTTCGCCGCGGGCCGCGGCGGCCCGGGCCTCCTCCAGCGCCAGCGCCATCGGCGCACCATTTGTCATCCGGTCCTCCTGGCCGCTTGTGGGGGCGGCCATGCAGGCTCTACCAACCCCTCCATGACCGGACGACCCCTGATCGGCCTGACCCTCGATGCCGAGGAACCGGGTGGCTACTCGAAACTGCCATGGTACGCACTGCGGCAGAATTACTTCGGCGCCGTCGCAGCGGCCGGGGGCCTGCCTATCGCCCTGCCGCATGAAGCCGCGCTGGCCGATGACTATCTGGACCGCATCGACGGGCTGCTGGTGACCGGCGGCGCCTTCGACGTGGACCCGGCGCTGTATGGCGGCGGCCCGCGGCATGAGACGGTGGTGCTAAAGGAAGGCCGCACGGCTTTCGAGATGGCGGTGCTGCGCGGTGCGCTGCGGCGGAACATTCCCGTACTTGGCATCTGCGGGGGCGAGCAGCTTCTCGCGGTCGCGTTGGGCGGCACGCTGATCCAGCATATTCCGGACTCCGTGCCCGATGCCCTGGCCCATGAGCAGCCCAACCCGCGCACCGAACCCGGTCATGAGGTGGAACTGACACCGGGCACGCTGCTCTCCCGCATCGTCGGCGCGCCCAGCATGGCCGTGAACTCCGCCCATCATCAGGCGGTGGACCGGCCGGGGGAGGGTGCGATCGTCAATGCCCGCGCGCCGGACGGCGTGGTGGAGGGGCTGGAGCACCCGGGCTACCGCTTCTGCCTGGGCGTGCAGTGGCACCCCGAATACACGGTGGACCCGCGCGACCAAGCAATCCTGGATGCCTTCGTCGAGGCCGCGCGTCAGACCGGCTCGCAGCGGAGCGCGGCATGAGCGAGGACGAGACCCCCGAGCGCGGCGAGCGGATTGCCAAGTGGCTGGCCCGCGCCGGCGTCGCCAGCCGGCGCGATGCGGAAGTGCTGATCGGCCAGGGCGCCGTCACCCTGAACGGCAAGGTGGTGGAGACACCCGCCACCTTCGTCGCCCCTGGCGATTCGGTGTCGGTGAGTGGTCGCCTTGTCGGCGCACCGGAAGCCACGCGCCTCTTCCGGTATCACAAGCCGGACGGCCTGGTGACGACCCATAAGGACCCACAGGGCCGCCCCACGGTGTTCGAGAAGCTGCCCCCCGGCCTGCCGCGCCTTGTCTCCATCGGCCGGCTGGACCTGACCAGCGAGGGGCTCCTGCTGCTGACGAATGATGGCGCCTTGGCACGCCGGCTGGAACTGCCCTCCAATGGCTGGCTCCGCCGCTACCGGGTGCGCGTGCATGGCAAGGTGAATGAGGGCGCGCTGGCCTGGCTCGCCCGCGGCATCACCGTGGATGGCGTGAAATACGGCCCGATTCAGGCCGGGCTGGACAGCCGACAGGGCACCAACGCTTGGCTCACCGTCTCCCTGCAAGAGGGCAAGAACCGCGAGATCCGTCGGGTCATGCAGCATCTGGAGCTGCATGTGACCCGCCTGATTCGCGTGGCTTACGGCCCCTTCCAGCTCGGCACCCTGCCGCCGGGCGCGGTGGAGGAGGTGAATGCCCGCACTATGCGCGAGCAGCTCGGCATCGGCAGCGCCAAGCCCCGTATCCAGCGCGGCATCGAGCGCACCGAGGCCCCGCCCGACGACGCCCCGGCACGCAGCCGCCCACCCCGCGCCCGCCGCGCTGGTGACCCGCACCGCACACCCTGGGGCGCCAAGCCGCGGACCACGGAGTGACTAGACCGCCGCGGAGGGCTCCATGGCGCGGAAACTGGTAAGCTTCGGGACAGAAGGCACGATCTTCGGCGGCGATGCCTCGGCGCGTCCCGCCCCGGTCAGCAGGCCGGCCGTCCTCGAGGTGTCGGCCGTGCTGGTGATGGAGGGGATCCGCAAGGCCGGGCCCAAGGATGGCCCTCAGGCCCTGGCCTGGATGGATCTACAGGTGGGGAAGGGCGATTTCGTGACCCTGCTCGGCCCGGCGGGCGCGGGGAAGAGTGTCGCCATCGATCTGGTTGCCGGTTTCCTGAAGCCCGATGCCGGGCGGCTGCTGCTCGGCGGGGAATTGCAGGACCGGGTGCCGCCGCACCGCCGCAACATCGGCCTTGTCTCCGCCGCGCCGGATCTCTTCCCGGACATGACGGTGCTGGGCAACGCCGCCTTCCCGCTGGAGGCGCGCGGCGTGCCCCGGGCGGAGAGAGAGGAGCGCGCCACCGCCATGCTGGAGCGCTGGGGCATCCCGTCCGCCCTGGGCCGCAGCCGGCCGGGCGCTCTGCCCTTGGCGCAGCAGCTTCGCGTCGCCTTCGCCCGCGCCTTGGTTCACGCCCCGGCCCTGCTGCTGCTGGATGACCCACTGCGCGCACTGGAAGGGGAGGAGCGCGTGGCCCTCGCCGCCGATCTCGGCCGCCTGCGGCGCGAGTTGGACCTGACCACCTTGCACGCAACACGGGATGCCGGCATCGCCCTGGTCCTGTCCGACCGGATCGCGGCGCTGGAAGAGGGCAAGCTGCGGCAAATCGGCACGCCGCATGACTTGTACGAAGCGCCGGCCGACCCGGTCGTGGCCGCTCTGACCGGTCCCTGCAACCGCCTGCCGGGGACAGTGCTCTCCGTGAAGGATGAGGCCTGCCACGTTCGCCTCGATTGCGGGCTGGAGGTGCTGGGCAGGCCGGTGATTGCCGCAGAGGGTTCGCCCGTCCCGGGTGGGCGCTGCACGCTGGTGATCCGCCCCGGGCAGGTTGCCGTCGCGCCGCTTTCCGCCACAGAGATGGGCGAGGACGCGGTTCCCGCCCGTTTGGTCGAGGCCAGCTTCGTGGGTGACCATCTTCGCCTGCGGCTGGCAATCGGGCAGGGCGGCGAGCTGATCGCACACCGGCCGCCCGGCCTGCCGCTGCCCGCCCTGGGTGGCGAGGCCTCGGTGGCCTGGAATCTGTCTGCAGCCCGCATCCATGTCGGCTGAACTGTGATCCAGGTGCCGCATCGGCCGGCCGCTGGATCGCTTTCGCTTGTTCGGTGAGCTTCCTCCGCAGAACCGGGTGCCACCGCGCCGAATTCTGCTTTAGGTTGCATCGCACCATCGAACGGAACGGGCGAACCTGTGATGCCCCCGACTCGCCGGATCACGCGCAGACTCCTGACGGCCTCCACTCTGGCGGCGGGTTCCGCCCTGGCGGCGCCCGTGGCGCGGGCCCAGGCGCGGGATCTCACGGTCGTCTCCTGGGGCGGCGCCTATCAGGATGCCCAGCGCGAGGTGTTCTTCCGCCCCTATCAGCGCACCACCGGCCATCGTCTGCTCGAAGAGACCTGGGATGGCGGCATCGGGGTGCTGCGCGACCGCGAACGCACAGCGCGCTGGGACCTGGTGCAGGTCGAGGGTGACGAGCTGCTGCTTGGCTGCGACGAGAACCTGTTCGAGCGGATCAGGCCTGAATCCGTGGGCGGCGCCGATCACTACATCCCCGGCGCGCTGACGGAATGCGGCGTCGGCAGCATCCTCTACAGCTTCGTGCTCGCCTATCGGCGCGGCGGGGTCGCTCCGGAAGGCTGGGCGGATTTCTTCAACCTGGACCGGTTCCCAGGCCGCCGCACAATGCGCCGGGGCGCGAAGACAACGCTGGAAATCGCGCTGCTCGCCGATGGGGTGCCGCCCGATCGGGTCTATCCTGTCCTTGCTACGGCAGCCGGGGTGGACCGCGCCTTCCGCCGGCTGGCTTCGATCCGCCCGGCCCTGGCCTGGTGGAGCCAGGGCAGTGAGCCGCCCCGTATGCTGGAGGCCGGGGAGGTAACGCTCGCGGTGGCCTATAACGGCCGGATTGACGCCGCCAACCGCGAGGCCTCGGCCGATCTCGGCATCGTCTGGTCCGGCCAGCTCCTGACCCAGGACAGCTGGGCAATCATGAAGGGCAGCCCGAACCGGGAGCGGGCCCTCGCCTTTCTGCGCTTCGTGGGCGATCCCGCTATCCAGGCCGGGCTGCCGCCGCGCATTCCCTATGGCGTGACCGCCCAGGGCGCGGAGGCCGGTCTGCCGGACGAGGTGCTGGCCAACCTGCCCACAGCCCCCGACAACGCGCGCGGCGCGCTGCGGATCGATGATGTGTTCTGGCGCAAGAATCACGACCGGCTGGAACGCCGTTTTGCCGAATGGGCCGGCCATTGAGGGGCGTGTGAGGCGCCATCCGCTGACGGCCGCGCTGCTTGCGGCGCCGTTGATCCTGTTGGTTCTGGCTGGGGCGGTGATTCCCGTGGGGGCCCTGCTCTGGCGTTCGGCAGTGGAGACGGATGTCGCCTCCGCTCTGCCGCGCACGATGCGCGTGCTGCGCCAATGGGACGGCCAGGGCCTGCCGAACGATATGGCTTTTGAGACCCTGGCTGCCGACCTGGCCGCGCTGCGCGCCGCTGGCCCGCCGGGCGCCGCGGCGCTGGCCCGCGCCGCGAAGCGGCTAGGCGCCGATGTCCCGGCCTTGCAGAAAGCGCTGCCCACCACGGCGGAGCGTGCCGCCGAGACGCGCACAACCCGGGCCACCGCCATTCTCGTCGCCGATCCGATCTGGGGGGAGCCGGAGAGCTGGGGCGCGCTGCGCCGGGCCGGAGCCTCGGTGTCCGGCGTCCATCTGCTGAGCGCGCTCGGGCTGCGTCACACGGCGGAGGGAGGTCTCGAGAACAGCGCCGAGGGGCCGCATACCCGCGCCATGCTGGCCCGCAGCCTGGGTTTCGCTGCCGTGGCCATGCTCGCCTGCCTCTTTCTTGCCTGGCCGCTGGCCCGCTGGATCGCGGAGGCACCGCCGCGCCGGGCCGCGTTCCTGGTCGTGCTCCTGCTGCTGCCTCTGCTGGCCGGGGAGGCGGCGCGGGTCGCCGGCTGGTCCGTGCTGCTCGAGGCCGGGCCAATGGCGGCACTCCTGGCGCTGATCCTCGGCCTACTGCCGCTCATGGTGCTACCGATCGCCTTCTCCCTGCGCCGGGCGGGGCCGAGGCTGCCGCGCGCCGCCGCCGCCTTCGGCCTGCCACCACGTCGAATTTTCTGGCGTGTCCGCCTGCCCCTGGCGCGGCGTGGCATCGCGGCCGGCTGCGCCCTGGTCTTCGCGCAAGCGCTCGGCAGCCTCATCGAGCCGGCGGCGCTGGCCCCGGATGCGCCGTTCGTGGCCGGTGCCCTGGCAGCCGCAGCCCAGGCAGGAGATTGGGGGACCGCCGGCGCCTTGGCTGCCAGCCTGCTGCTGCCCGCCCTTGCCGTGATCGCCGTGCTGCTCTGGCTAGGCCGGCGGGAGCCCGCATGAAGCGCATCATCGCCCTCGCCCTCCTCGTTCTGTCCCTGACTCCGCTGCTTGCCCTGGTCCTGGCGGGTGGGGCGGGGGCCGCCGGGAACGGGCTGCTGGCCTCTGCGGCCGCTGCCCTGATTGCCACACTGATCGGCACTGCGGCCGGCATCAGCCTGCAAGCCGGCTTCGCCGGCCGGGGCCCCGTCCTGGCGTTCATCCTGCTGCCCCTTCTGCTGCCGCCGGTTATCCCCGGCGCCGCGCTCCTCATGGGGGTCGGGCGTCTGGGGCTCGGCGAGAGCTGGCCGGGGCTGGTCCTGTGGCATGCCTTGCGAGGTACGCCGATGGTGGCGCTGATCGTCTGGGCGGCGCTCGGGCGGATCGACCCCACCCTGTTCCGCGCGGCTGCGGCCTGCGGGGCGCCGCCGCGCCTGGCCGCCCGGCGCATCGTCCGGCCCCGGCTGGTTCCCGCCATCCTGCTGGGCGGGGCGCTGACCTTCGCCCTCTCGGCCGGGGAAGGCAGCGTGGCCGCCATGCTCGGACCCGAGGCGGGGGGCGCATCGCTGCTGCCTGGACTGGTCGCGCTGGTGGTACTGGCCGTCATCCTGCTGTCCTGGGCGCGTCCGGAGCGGCCCGCGGTGCGTAGCGCAGAATAACCCTCGCCTCACTTGAAGCGGGGCGCCCCTGGAAGACGGGCAGCGTGCGGCCAGATCGGGAAGGGCGCCCGCCCCGCGTCTCTTCCTCGCGCGCGGTGGTTCGCCCAACCCTCTCTGAAGGATTGCGCAGTGATCACGACATCCCGCCGAGCCATCCTGGCCGGCCTGCCCGCCCTGGCCACCGCCGCAACGCTTCGCCCGGCACGGGCCCAGGCGCCCGCCGGGCCATATACGCTGCCACCGCTGCCCTATGCCGCCTCGGCCAATGAGCCGCATATCGATGCGCAGACGATGGAAATCCATCACGGCCGGCATCACCAGGCCTATGTCACGGCGCTGAACAACGCGCTGAAGGACCATGGACAACTCGCCGCGCTGCCGCTGCACGAATTGCTGGCGAAGCTGGACCAGGTGCCGGAGAGCATCCGCACCACCGTGCGTAACAATGCCGGCGGCCATGCCAATCACAGCATGTTCTGGCCGATTATGGGTGGCCGCGGTGCCACGCCATCGGGCGAACTGGCGGAGGCCATCACCCGCGACCTCGGCGGCTTTGACAAGATGAAGACCGACTTCAATGCCGCCGGCGCCGGGCGCTTCGGCAGCGGCTGGGTCTTCGTGACGGTGGCGCGGGACGGCAAGCTGGCGCTGACCACGCGCCCCAACCAGGACACGCCGCTGATGGACGGACAGCGCGTGCTGTTCGGCAATGACGTGTGGGAGCACGCCTATTACCTGAAATACCAGAACCGCCGGCCGGACTACCTGGCCGCGTGGTGGAACGTGGTGAACTGGGACAAGGTGGCGGAACGCTACGCGGCGGCGAAGGCCGGCACGTTGGGGGTTTGAGAGGGACAACCGGGGGAGGCTTCCTCCCCCGGCTGTTCCCTCCCAGACGCCGAGTTCAGGCCAAATGGCGAGGACAGCGACTATACGGGGTCGGCCGGTTCGAACGTAGCACGGGGTGCTGCCAGGATTGCGGGCTTGTGGGGTCGCGACTGGGCCTCCGGATCCGGGGCTGGAATTGTCAGGGCTGTGGTCGACCGCATGACCGGGACCATGCTGCCGCTCACTGGCGTGAGCGGCTGAAAGGAAATTACGTAGTCCAAGACATGGGCGAACCGACCGACGGAACATCCCGGCGGCCTACGCGCGGGGAGGCAGGAGAACAGCGGCGCGGGCTTGGTCTGCGTCGTGGTGCACGTCGTGGAGCCGCTAACGAAGATACCGGTTCGGATCAGCCCCTTCTGGCTGCCTGAACGATGTCAACAATGCCGTATCGGAGTACAAAGGAATTCTGAGGAACAAGTTAACGGCGCCGTCGGGCTTGTTCCCCTGCTACAAACCTAGCTCGTGGCACGCAGCGGCCAAAGCCTGCATATCAATAACAAACGGGCTGTTATTTCTGTCTATCTTTGAGGAGAAGGACTCCCCAACAACGGTAGTTCCTCGCAGTGACAGCGGCTCGGGCAGGGAGTCCAAGATAGTTCTGTGGTAATCGGATGAGGTCATGCTGAGCACAGCGGTGCCCGGCAACGAGAAAATGGTGTTGAAAAGTCCTCCGCCATAAATTCCTGCAACATACCCGGCTTGTTGGAAGAGCTTGACCTGCTCCGCTAATCTCAGATCTTCTAGGACGACAGACTCGAAGTTCAAGGAGGATAAAAACGCTATAATTTTTTGCTCGTTGAGCAGCTTGCGAAACCAAGATTTTCTGCCCTTCCGTAGGACAAGAATACGTCGCGAACCTGACATCATATCATCTGCAATACGGCGCACCGAACCGAGAGCGCTGGCGTGGCCCCACATAGGCGCAGATCCGAGAAAGAGGCGCTCGACTTCAAGTGGACGGCCACGCGGGGGCGGCACGACTACGAGCGTGTCCGGTCGAATTCCGTATAGAGATAACAGCTCATGAAGGTGCTTGGCGACGTGATCAGAGACGAGAATCCGAGGGCGAGGTTCGGGAAGAAGCAACCAGTAGTGAATGCGAGGTAGAACCTCGAGCATAAAATGTGTGTAGTTCATGTCCGATCGGTAAGTGAGGTGAAAATAATCTCCCTCCAGGCGCTTTGGGGTATGTGGCGAGATGTTCTTCTGTCTCACCACTTCCCCATCGATTTCCATGTCAAAGTATCTTACGAGGCTGGACAGATCGTTCGGGCGAGACATGATCCCATCGGAGGCGCCGGTGAGACTTTCCACGACAATACTTTGAACAAATGGATCAATAATCGCCCCGCCACCCAGAACGACAGCATTTTGATAAATCCCCAGCCGCATGGGTGGGTTGCTTCGACGGAGGGGCCGTTCAGGCTCACGACGAGGGCCTGTACGGTAGGTTGGAAATGGGCGGTATGACCGTTCCGAGCCAGCAGAAAGCTCTAGCTGGCCCCGCTTTGCTACAAGTAACTCAGCGAAATCTCCGACAGGATGCAGGCAGTCCAAAGAAGAGAGCGGCCAGGACGTAGCTAAAGTCATGGTTGCACCAGCAGAGAGACGTGCGGAAAATTAAAGAGCATTCCTTGCGACCACGGCTCGCCTGAGGGTACTTCAGTTCCGGGTAGCAAGGCGCGCACAAGTGTCACCCCGTAGGGATCGTCATGCGGCGGTTGCGGCAATCGTAATAGCTCACGCTGGGGCGATCCTTCCAGCAAAAGGCAGCGGAGTACTCGATTATCCTTAAAGCTGGTTTGTTCATTCGGCCAGAAAGAGAACACCAAATCCGGCCGTGTTCCCGTAAGTGCGGCACGCAAGGCTAAGTCATCCTTGCCAGCAACGCCCACCACTGCGCCGCGGTCGACCAAGGTGCGGCTCAATGTCATAAGCGCTACGTGCGACGTTGCTGCAAAAATAAACCTCGCCGGATCTTGCTTGATCTCGGCAGGAAATACCTCAGCGAGGTAGGCATCTAAGGAGGGGCGATAAAACGTTACGGAGTCGCCGGAAATACGGATGCCTTGCACGAAATCGATTAACGTCATATGTGTGATCCTTCCCTCCTAGCTGGACCGCACGCCTGTAACTGCGCAGCCTGCCCGTAGCGAATGCGCTTGCCTAAACGGGCCCTGAACTCGGAGGTGGTCCGGCACACGGGAGAGCCGTCCGGCTTCTTCAGCCGCCGTTCCGAGCGGCCTAAGCGGCGGATTCTAGAAGCGTGAGATACCCCCGGGCGCTCCGACGCTGGGCAGCTTTGGGCAAGGAATTTGGGCAAGAGTTAGGAGCCTTGAAAAAGCATGTGCCGGTTACTGGGGGGGCACAATCACACCACGAGCGGTTATCTGGATGACGATGCCTGGGAAAGATCGACAACCGACGCGAACCAAGCTCGCGCTTAGTTTGAAGCTGTGGCCAAGGCGCCGTTTCCATAGTGCGGGATTACGAGACGAATTCTGATGTAAAAAGAAAATATTATTGTGACGGGTGAAGCGCTGTGCATAAATAAATTGTTGAACCCCCTCGATCGCAGCCCAAGACCGTTTCCATTTAGCTAGACGACATCTTCACGCAAATGTGAGGTCAGCTGTCAAGGGCTAAGCCTCTCGGGAGGGGCGGAGAGCGCGGAGCTCCTTAGCCGTGGTGGGTTCATCCAGTGAGCGCAATACAGCTATTTCTGCTGTGATCCGGGAGGTTCCACGGTGGCGCGGACTGGTCGGCGTGGGTTCTCGGCAGGGCAGAAGCGGGAGCTCTGGGCCTGGTCGAGGAACAGCCAATCGCTCAGCGACATCGGTTAGGCCCTGGGCAAGTATGCCAGCTCGGCCGCTGGGGTGATGCGCGCAAAAGGAGGCACAGCGCTGCCGATGCGAATGCGGTCCGATCGTGTCGCACGGCGTGGTGTAGGAGTGGTGCTCCTCAGTGGGCTGAGCCGCACTGTTGAGGAGCCACGGCGGGAGGCTGACGGGGGCAGTATCGCTGAGTGCGCCGATGGTCTCCAGCGTCATGTAGTGGGAGCGCTTCGTCGCTCATTCGTCGGACTGTTCGAGGAGTAGGGCGCCGACGAGCCCGACGACGGCCGCTTCCGTAGGGAAGATGCCGACGACGTCCGTGCGGCGCTTGATCTCGCCGTTCAGGCGCTCGATGGGGTTGGTGGAGTGCAGCTTGGCCCTGTGCTCCCGGGGAAAGTCCATGTAGGCCATCACGTCCTCCTCGGCGACATCCATCAGGTTGGCCACCTTCGGGACCTTGGGGCGGAGTTGGTCGGCCACTTTTCGCCACTGGGCCTGGGCGGCCGGGGCGGATCCAGGCCAAGACGATGCGGCGCTGGGTCTTGCGCGCATGGGCGGCGGCGTTACGTCCAAAGTGGACCCGACACCGTTGCCATGTGGCCCTGAGCACCTTGGCCACTGCAGCCTTGAGACTTTCACGCGCGTCGAAGATGGCGAGCTTCACGCCGCGAAGGCCGCGCCGGGCCAGGCCGCGCAGGAACTCCGTCCAGAAGGTCTCGGCCACGGAGGCGCCCACCGCCACGCCGAGCACCTCGCGACATCCGTCGCTGTTCACACCCACTGCGATGGTGACCGCGACCGAGACAATCCGGCCCGCCTTGCGCACCTTCACCTAGATTGCGTCCAGCCATAGGTACGGCTAGTCACCCTCGATGAGGCGGGCGAGGAAGTCCTGCACCCGGCTGTCGATCTCGCCGCAGAGCCGGGAGGCCTGGCATCTTGCTGATGCCCTCCATCCCCGTGGCCCGCACCCGTGGCCGGGCACCCTGGGCCGAGCGCCTTCGGGCGGTCATCCCGCACGCGCAGTGGAAGACCAACACCCTCGTCGCCGGCTTGTGCTAGACAGGCATGGTCGCACTCATAGTGCTCGATGGCCCGATCAACGGCCGTGCCTTCCAGGCCTATGGCGACCAGGTCCTCGTGCGCGAGCTCAGGACCGGCGATGTCGTCGTTGTGGATTACCTTGGCAGCCATAAAGGCGCGGGCGTCGGGGTTCTCATCGGAGCCGCAGAAGCGAGCCTGCTCTACCTCCCGCCCAACAGCCCCGACTTCAACCCGATCGAGAATGCATTGTCCGAGGTCAAGGCGCTGCTCCGGGAGGCCGCCGAGCGCACCATCGACGACCTCCGGAACACGATCGGACGCCTCATCCCAACCTTCACCCCAGCTGAGTGCGGCAAATACTTCGCAGCCGGCTACGAACCAGAATGATCGGGAGCCGCTCTAGAGCTTGAGGTGCGTCAGTGACGCTGGCCCGATAGAGCTATGGACAAGAATAGCTGGGGGCCGGGAAATGCGTTCCCCGGCTGTTTATTGCCCGCGGCGCAGAGCCCGCATGGTGGCGAAGGCCAGGGCGGTCTTCACCGCCGTGCCCGGCACGAAGAGCACGAAGCCGGCCATCCAGGCCCGCTCCCAGCCCACGAAGCTGGCAAGCCAAGCGAGGCCGGGCACGAAGACGATCAGGTGCGCGGCTGTCAGTACCAGCGCCTGCCGCGCCATGCCGCGCCCGGCGAGGCCTGCGATCCAGGCGGCGGGGATGAAGCCCAGCAGGAAGCCCGCTGTGGGCCCCATCAGCGAGGCCGGGCCGGCAGCGCCATTGGCGAAGACCGGCAGGCCCATCGCGCCCTCAGCGAGGTAGAGCAGGACGGCAGCCACGCCCATGCGCGAGCCGCCGAGCGCACCCAGCAGCAGCACGGCGAGTGTCTGAAGCGTGGCGGGCACCGGCCACATGGGCAGGCTGACCTGGGCCGAGGCGGCCAGGATGGCGGAGCCCATCAGCGCCATCGACCAGAAGCGGAGCGCCGGCCGCGCGGCGAAACCCTGGAGGGCGGTCATCACGAAATTCCCTTCCTGCGGGCGCCGCGCGCCCTGGGGCTTCCGCTTGCCACGGCCCCCGCATCCTCGGCAAGCGGCCCCTTCGCCAGGGCCAGCAGACGGCGGATGGCGGTCGGCAGCGCGGCGCGGGCAGCGTCCGGGGTCATCCAGACCATGCCCTCGGGCGCCGGTAGGGCTGGGGCAGCGGCCTCGGCCAGCAGCATGTCCAGGTCCATATGGGTGAAGCCGTGCCGAGCGAGGCCTGGGCGCAGTTGCCAGTCCAGGCCGGGAAGCGGGGCATGGGGCAGGGCTTCCTCCAGCCCCCAGGGTTCTTCCCGCCATGGCGCGCCGGGGATTTCGAGCATGCCGCCCAGCAGCCCCTCGGGCGGGCGATGGCGCAGCAGCAGGCGCCCGGACGGGTCGCGGGCGAGGAAATGCAGGCCGTGGCGAAGGCGGCGCGCGGCCTTCGGGGCCTTGGCTGGCAGGCTCTCCTGAATGCCCTCTCGCTGGGCCCGGCAGTTCTCGCGCCAGGGGCAGAGGGCACAAGCCGGGCGGCGCGGGGTGCAGATGGTCGCGCCCAGATCGAACAGGGCCTGCACGAAGTCGCCGGGGCGGGCGCGCGGCGCTTCCTGCTCCATGAAGCGTGCGGCGATGGGGGCGATCAGGCGGCGGGCGCCGGGCAGGGGCTCGCGGATGGCCAGCAGGCGGGCGACCACCCGCTCCACATTTCCGTCCACGGGCACGGTCGGGCGGTTAAAGGCGATCGCGGCAACGGCGGCGGCGGTGTAGGCGCCGATCCCCGGCAACTCGCGAAGCCCCGCCTCCGTGTCCGGGAAGCCGCCGCGCGCGGCCACTGCTTTGGCGGCGGCGTGCAGGTTGCGGGCGCGGGCATAGTAGCCGAGCCCGGCCCATTCGGCCGCCAAATCTTCCCAGGGGGCGGCGGCCAAGGCGCGCACATCCGGGAAGCGGGCGAGGAAACGGGCATAGCGCGGGCCGACCGCAGCCACCGTGGTCTGTTGGAGCATCACTTCCGACAGCCAGATGCGGTATGGATCGTCCTCGCCCCGCCAGGGAAGGGTCCGGCGGTGGCGGTCATACCAGGCGAGCAGGGGCTCGGCGGGCGGGGGTGCGGGGATGGCGTCAGTCAAAACGCGGGCAGGGGAGGGCGGGACGGGCGCCGAGGCAAGCCCCCCCATGCGCGCGCCGCGCCGCCGCGCGGCACCGGTGAAGCCGCCGGAAGCCGGGGCGGAGGCCCCACCGGCACGCACCCCGCCGCGGGATGACCCGCGCCGGCCCGATCTCGGCCTGCGGCAACTGGGCGGCTTCATCCCCCGCCTGACCCGCCCGGCTTTCAAGCGGCGCAGCCCGGCGGGGGCGTTGCTCATGGCGGACTGGGCGGGGATCGTCGGCCCAGCCATCGCCGCCGTGACCGTCCCGAAGCGGCTGACGGGAGGAACGCTGACCATCGGTTGTTCCGGCCCGGTGGCGATGGAGTTGCAGCATCTGGCGCCGCAGCTCATCAGCCGGGTGAATGCCGCGCTGGGATCGGTGACGGTGGAGAATTTACGCTTCGTACAGCAGGCGCCATCCGGCCCGCCCGCAGCCCGGCCGCGGCCAGTGGCGCCGCTGCCTGACACGGTTCGTGGTGCCCTTGATACGGTTGGTAGCCCTGAGCTGCGGGATGCCCTGGCAAGATTGGCCCGCGGGGTCTATCGAGCGCCCCGCTAGAGTGACGACCCCCAGCAGGACGGAAGCCCTGGACCAATGAGCCTCGCCCGCCGCAGCCTTCTCCTCGCCACGCCCACAGTCGCGCTGGTTCCCTCGCTGGCGCGCGCCCAGGGGGCTTCCGCCGGAAGTGATCCGCGCCTGGGCGAGCGTTCCGCCGGCAAGCCGGACGCGCCGGTGACGGTGATCGAGTATTTTTCCCTCACCTGCTCCCACTGCGCGTCCTTCCATAAGGAGGTCTGGCCGCAGGTGAAGTCGAAGCTGGTGGATACCGGCAAGATCCGGATGGTGTGGCGCGACTTCCCGCTGGACCAGCTCGCTCTGGCCGCTGCCGTCGTGGCGCGGGCGCTGCCGGCGGATCGGTATGAAGGCTTCGTCAGCGCGCTCCTTGCCTCGCAGGATCGCTGGGCCTTCGCGCGCGGCGTCGACAATATTGGCGAGATCGCCAAGATCGCGGCCCTGGCTGGCATGAGCCGCGCCCAGGTGGATGCCGCCCTGGCCGATCAGGCCCTGCAACGCGGCATCCTGGAGATGCGGTTGAAGGCGCAGCAGGAGCACAACGTGAACTCCACCCCGACCTTCGTCTTCGGCAGCCGCGTGCAGCCGGGTGAGGTGAGCTATGAGCGCTTCGCCCAGCTGGCGGGCGTTTCCGGAAACTGATGGAAAACAACCCCGCTGCCATGGCCGGGGCCGAGGCCCTGGAGAGCCCGGCGGGGGAGGCGGAGGCCGACCTCGTCAGGGCTGCGCCGGAAACCGGCGCGCCCGAGGGCGGACCCTCTTCCGACGTTGCCGGGCCCGATGTCCCGGACGAGGGCGACGAGCCCGATGATGACGGCGTGCGCAAGCCGCGCACGGCCACGCTGGCGCGGCTGCGCATTGCGGGCTTCAAGTCCTTTGCCGAGCCGACGACAGTCGAGGTGCTGCCTGGCCTGACCGGCATCGTCGGCCCGAATGGCTGCGGCAAGTCCAATGTGGTGGAGGCCCTGCGCTGGGCGATGGGCGAGTCCAACGCCCGCAACATGCGCGGCGGCGAGATGGATGACGTCATCTTCGCTGGCACTTCCACCCGCGCCGGCCGCAACCAGGCCGAAGTAACGGTGAGCCTGGAGGAGGCGGCCGGCCTGGCCCCGCCGCCGAATTCCGAGGCGGCGGAGCTGGAGATCACCCGCCGTATCGAGCGCGGCGCGGGCACAGGCTACCGCATCAACGGCAAAGAGGCGCGCGGGCGCGACGTCGCGACGCTGTTTGCCGATATCGGTTCGGGCGCGCGGGCCTCGGGCATGGTCAGCCAGGGGCGCGTGGCCGCGCTGATCGGCGCCAAGCCGGAGGAGCGGCGTGGCGTGCTGGAGGAGGCCGCCGGCACCGCCGGGCTGCGCGCCCGGCGCCATGAGGCCGAGCTGAAGCTTCGTCAGGCCGAGACGAACCTGACCCGCGCGGACGATCTGCGCACCCAGTTGGAGACGCAGCGGGAGAGCCTGAAGAAGCAGGCGAAGCAGGCCGCACGATACCGCAACCTCTCCGGCCTGACCCGTGCCGCGGAGGCGGAGTGGATGGCTCTGCTGGCGGCCCGCGCCGAGAACCAGCTGCTCTCCGCACGCCATGCGCTGGATGCGGCGCGTGCCACCACCAAGGCCGCGGAGGCCGCGGCCGAGGCCGCCGCCCGCCGCGCCCATGCCGCTGAAATGGCCCTGCCCGGCCCGCGCGCTGCCGAGGCCGCCGCCCGCACGGCGCTGGAGCGCCGGAGGGTGGAGGGCGAGGGGCTGGCGGCCGCCGAGGCACGAGCCCGTGCCGCGCTGGATGCCGCCGCAAGCCGTCTGGCCCAGATCCAGGCCGACCATGCCCATGCCGCGAGCGTCGTGCAGGACGCGGAGGCGGCCGAGGCCCGGCTTTCGGCCGAGGCGCAGGAAATCGCGGCTGCCTTGGCTGCCCTACCAGCGCGGATTGAGGAGGCGGCGACCCGGCTGGCTCTGGCCGAGGATGCGGTGCGCGAGCGCGAGCGCGAGGCCGAGCGCGCGGCCGAGGCGGCGACCGAGGCCGCGCTGGCCTTCGAACGCCTGCAGGATGCCCGCCGTGCAGCCGAGGCCACCGCCCGCCGCCTCGCTGCCGAAACGGCGCGGCTGGAAGAAGAGCGGGCCAAGGCCCAGGCCGCCAATGTTTCGCCCGAGGCGCTGTCGAGCGCGACGGCCGAGGCGGAGGCTGCCGATGCGGCCCTGGCCGAGGCCAGGGCCGCCTTCGAGCGTGCGGAAACCGAGCGGGCCGCCGCCGCCGCTGCGGAGGCGGAGGCGAAGCGCGCCGCCGCGGCCGCCGAGGCCGAGGAGGCGCGCGCCCGCGATGCCACCCGCGCGGCGACCGAGCGCGCGCGCCGCGCCGCCGAGGGGCATGATCGCCTGCGCCGCGAGCATGAGCAGGCGCAGGCTGCCTGCATTCCAGCGGAGCGGCTGGAGGCCGCGCGCACGGAAGAGGCAGAGGCCGCCCGCGCTGCCGAGACTGCTGCCGAGGCTCTGGCGAAGGCCGAGGCAGATCGTGCTGCGGCCATGGCCGCGCTGTCCAAGGCCCGCACGGCTGAATCCGAAGCGGGCGCGGCCCGCGCCCGTGCTGCCGCCGAAGCACAGGGCCTTGCGGCACTGCTCCGGGCCGGGGAGCGCGGCAATGCGAGCCCGATCCTGGACGCCGTGACGGTACCGGCGGGGCTGGAGGTCGCGCTCGGCGCCGCGCTGGGCGAAGGCCTCGACTACCCCGCCGATCCCAGGGCGCCGCGCCACTGGCGCGCGCTGCCGGCGCTTGAGGCCACTCCCCTGCTGCCGGAGGGGACCACTCCGCTTGCCGATCTGATGCAGGCGCCCCCGGAACTGGCGCGCGCGCTTTCCCAGATCGGGCTGGTGGAGGATGAGGCGCGGGGCCCGGCCTTGCAGGCATTCCTGAAGCCGGGCCAGGCGCTGGTCACGCGCAATGGAGGCTTCTGGCGCTGGGACGGGCAGGGCGCCAATCCAGGTGCGCCCAGCCCTGGCGCCGAACGTCTGCGCCAGCGCAACCGCCTGCGTGCGCAGGAGCAGGCACGCGAGGCCGCCGAGGCCGCGCTGGCTCAGGCTCGCGCCGAGGCCGAGGCGGCCCGCGCGGCCGATGCCGCTGCCGGATCTGCCGAGGCCGCCGCCCGCAACGCGCGCCGTGAGGCCGAGGCGCGGCTGGGGCGGGCTCGGCAGGAGGCATCGCGTCTGGCCGCGAGCGCGGCACTGGCGGAGAGCCGCCTTTCCGCCCTTGCCCCAGCCCTGGAGCGCGCCGCCGCCGAGCAGGCGGATGTTGAGAAGCTGCTTGAGGCCGCGAAGGCGGCCCAGGCAGCGGTGCCCGATGCCGCCGCCGCCCGTGCCGCCCGGGATGCGGCCATAGCCGCGCTGCGGCACGCCACGGCAGCCGAAGAGGCGGCCCGGAATGCCCGTCGCGCCGCCGAGGGGCGCCTGGATCGCGCGCGCGATGCGCAGGCGGCCCTGGCTTCCCGCGCGGCCGCTGCCGAGGGACGCCTTGCGGCGCTGGAGCCGCAGCTGGCGCGGCTGGCCGAGCAGCGCGCGGAGGCTGAGGCAGCACGCGCGGCCGTAGAGGAGGCCGGGGCAGGCAATCCTGATCCCGAGCATGCCCGCACCGCCGCCATGGCCGCCCGCACCGCCCTGGCCGATGCCCGGCGGGAGGAGGCCGAGGCCCGCGCCGCCCGCCTGGCGCTGGACGCGGAGGGGGAGCGCCTGGCGACCCGCCGTGTGGCGTTGGAGGATGAGGCTGCATCCTGGGCCGGGCGGCGCGCCGACGCGGCCGCACGGCTGATCGAGCTATCGGCACGTCAGGAGGCCGCCGCCGCCGAGGCCGCCGCCGCCGCTGACGCGCCGGAGCAGGCCGCCGCGCTTCTGGCGAATGCCGCGCGTATGCTGGCGGAGGTGGAGGCGGCGCATACCGAGGCCGCTGCGGCCCTGGCTGCTGCCGAGGCCGAGGCGCGCGAATCCGCCGAGGCACGCCGGCTGGCGGATGCCGCCTTCGCTGCCGCGCGCGAGGCCCAGGCCCGTGCCGACGGAGCGGCCGCCCGTGCCGAGGATGAGGGGCGCGCCGTCGCCACGCGCATCATGGAGCGGCTGGGCCACGATGCCGAGCTGCCGGAACCCCCGGAGGACCTGTCCGACGCCGCGGAGGAGAAGGCGCGGCGCAAGGCCGAGCGCCTGGCGCGGGAGCGCGAGGAGATGGGCCCCGTCAATCTCCGCGCCGAGGTGGAGATGGCGGAGGTCGAGCAGCGCCTCGAGAACCTGGAGAAGGAACGCGAGGAGATCGGCCATGCCATCGCCAAGCTGCGTGGCTCCATCGGCCATCTGAACCGCGAGGGGCGGGAACGGCTGCGCGCCGTGTTCGATCGCGTGGATGCGGAGTTCCGGGCCCTGTTCACGCGCCTTTTCGGCGGCGGGCGGGCGCATCTGGGGCTGGTCGGTTCCGATGATATTCTTGAGGCGGGGCTGGAGATCTATGCGGAGCCGCCGGGCAAGAAGCTGTCCTCGCTCTCGCTCCTCTCCGGAGGCGAGCAGGCGTTGACGGCGCTTTCCCTGATCTTCGCGGTGTTCCGCTGCGCGCCGGCGCCGGTCTGCGTGCTGGACGAGGTGGACGCGCCGCTGGACGACGCGAATGTGGAGCGGCTCTGCACCTTGCTGGAGGCCATGGCGGAGGGCGGCACGCGCTTCCTCGTCATCACCCACCACCCGCTGACCATGGCACGGATGCACCGGCTTTATGGCGTGACCATGCAGGAGCGTGGCGTATCGCGGCTGCTTTCGGTCGATCTGGGGCGGGCCGTCGAGATGGTCGAGGCTCGGCCGGCCTGAAGCCCGGCCTGAGCACAACGCGGCTGGCCGGGGGCGTACGCACACCGGCAAACAGCTTCATGCCATCGCGGAAAGCGTGCTACGTTTCATTCAGGTGCTCGATGAGAATTGATATCAACAGTTCTTGAAGTGCGCACGTGTGGGTTGTATATCCGGCCCGACACAGACAATTTTCCCACACAGCGTGTGGGAGGCGCTTCGGAGTGATTTTTCGTGATCGAAATGTTCCGGGAGTTCACCTTTGAGGCAGCTCACAAGACGACCCCTGATACACCGCTGCATGGTCACACCTTCAAGGTTAAGGTGGTCCTGACCGGCGAGCCGCATCCAGTATACGGCTGGTCTCATGACCTGTTGGAGGTTGAACCTGTGATTTCGGCTCTGCGCGCCCAGGTCGATCATAGTTACCTCAACGATATCGAAGGCCTGGAGATTCCGACGCTGGAGAATGTGGCGGGCTGGATCTGCAAGCGCCTGGATGCGGCGCTGCCGGGAGTTGATCGCGTTGAGGTGCGTCGTGGTCTTGAAGGTGCCGGTGAGGGCGTCGTGTTCCGTAACGGGCGCTAATTTCCTCCTCTGCCAAGAGGAGGGCGTGATGCGCCGCCCTTCCGCCTCCCGCGCGGCTTGTTCCCTTGCGGGGGGCTTGGCGGTGAGCGTTCCGACCCAATGTCAGCAATCCCACGCCCGCCTGGCTGATGCGCCCTTCTCGCGAGGGGACAAGAAGCCAGGCTTGACGCCACAGCACCGACCCGTTCGTGGCCCGACCGCAGGGACGGGCTGGTCCCGGGATGACCTTCCAGCACCTTGGCGAAGGCGGCGCCGCTCAAGCAACGCTACGCGAATTGGCATGGTTCATGGAGCCATCGCGACATGAAGACCCTGAATATTCGAGACGGACGGAGAAGACATTGACGGATCTGCGGATCGGCAAGCGCGTTCTGATGACGACGATCGGCATGGCTGCAGCCGCCATTGCAAGCCGTGCCCAGGCGCAGGCGAATGCGCCGACGCAGGCTTCCTCGCTGCCGCAGCCGAGCCAATCGCCGATTCTGCGCATCACGGGCAAGATCCAGGTGACGAATGACGGTGACGCGGCGGTTTTTGACCGGCCGATGCTCGCCAGCCTGGGCTCCGCCACCATCACCACTGTCACGCCGTGGTTCGACGGCCCGGTGCGGTTCGAAGGGGTTCCCATGGCGACGCTGATGAAGGCCGTCGGGGCAACGGGGGAAACGCTGACCGCCATTGCACTGAACGACTATTCGACCGACATCCCGATTGCTGATTTCGAGCGCTTCGGCGTTATTCTTGCCACTCAAAGGAACGGCGCGCCGATGCGGGTGAGCGAGAAGGGACCCCTCTTCGTCGTCTATCCCTATGACTCCGATCCGGCGCTGCGGACGCGCCTTTACTACAGCCGATCTGCCTGGTCGGTTGCCCAACTCGTCATTCGATGAGCGATCCGGGAGCCCTGGGCGCTATGTTGAACCGGGGCCCGAATGCCGACGCGGCACGCTCCATGGCGGAGCGTGGCCCGGTGTCCGCTTCCGGGCGCCGTATCCAGATCTTCCTTGTCGTTCTCGCGACGCTGCTGACGGGCGCGGCGGTTTACGCGTCGGGCCTTATCTTTGCCCGTCAGGAGGCAATGACCAAGCTCTCCCGTTACAATCTTAGTTGGACGGCCAGTCAGGCAGGGCAGGAGGTTGCCCGGCTTCAGGCGACATTGGGCGCCTTCGCGCTGACTCGCGGCGAGACTGAACGGGAGAACGTCGAGGTCTGGCTGGAGATCGCTGAAAACCGGGTCTCGGTGCTCCGCAGTGGCGAGACCGGGGATTTCATCCGCTCGCACGCCGAACTCAGCCATATCGTGGATGAGTTGGCCGCATCCACTGCCGCTGCCCGGGCCATGATGCCCACGCTGGATGATCCGGCCACGATCCGGCGGATGATGGTTCTGCTGCAGCGGCTGAACGCTCCGATGGCACGGCTCTCGTCAGTGGCGCATTCCTATGGCGCCGATCTGGCGGCGCAGGACACGGGGGATCTCGACCGACTGCAATGGTGGTTCTCCGGCCTGTTGCTCGGCCTGATCGCCTGCTGCCTGGCGCTGACGGCAATCGCCTCCTGGCGAAACCGGCTTCTCGTTCGGTCCAATGCCGAGGTGCGGGCTCTCGTGCGTGACCTGACGATCACGGGCGAGAATCTCTCCAGCGCGAATCATCGCGTGCAGGAGGCCATGGCTGCTCTGACCGAGCAGAACGAACAGCTGAAGGCGCGCGATGCCGAACTCCTACGGCAGAATCAGCTTTTCGATGCGGCGCTGAACAACCTGTCCCAGGGTGTCGTCATGTTCGATGCCGGGCATCGCCTCATCGTCTCTAACCGTCGCTTCAGCGAGCTGTTCCGGCTTCCGCCTGGTACGGCGGAGCCAGGTACCCATGCGGCGGATCTCCTAAGGCTGGCTGGTTCTTGCGACGGTTTTGGGAGCGCGGCGACCGAGGCTGCCTGGGCCAGACATCAGGAGCTGGCGGCCCGGTCCATGGCCTCCACTTTCGTGCGGGAAGACGAGGAAGGGCGCTCCCTCTCGATTTCGCACCAGCCGCTTACTGATGGTGGCTGGGTGGCGACTTATGAGGACGTGACGGAAAGCCGTAGGGCGGAAGCACGGATCCGGCATCTCGCGAATCACGACGCCCTTACGGGGTTGCCTAACCGTCGCCAATTCAACGAAAGGCTGGCGGAGGCGCTCCAGGAGGTTGGTTCGAATGTCGCCGTGTTGTTCCTGGATCTTGATCAGTTCAAGAACGTGAATGACACGCTCGGGCACCAGGCCGGTGATGAACTGCTCCGGTCCGTGACGGGCCGCATTCGTGAGATCCTGCGGGAGGGCGACATCATCGCCCGGCAGGGTGGAGATGAGTTTGCTGTGCTGGTCAAGGGCAAGGCGGCGCAGCCGGCCTATGCCGAGGCGCTGGCAACGCGCATCATCGAAGCCTTCGCTGCACCCTTCGAGCTTGCGAATTACCATGCCTCGGTCGGCGTGAGCATCGGCATCGCCAGCGCGGCCGCGCCCACGGCCAGCGCGGATTCCTTGCTCAAGCATGCGGATATGGCGCTCTACAAGGCGAAGGCGGCAGGCCGTGGAACCTATCGGACCTTCGAAGCTTCCATGGCGGCCGAATTGCAGCAGCGAATGGACCTGGAAGCCGATCTGCGCGGCGCCCTGGAGCGAGCGGAGCTGGAGGTGCATTACCAGCCGCTTTTCGATCTTCGGCGTGGGCATCTGAGTGGTTTCGAGGCCCTGCTCCGCTGGCATCATCCGGCGCGCGGCATGGTGTCTCCGGCCGATTTCATTCCAATCGCCGAGGAGACAGGCCTGATCGTGCCGATCGGCGGCTGGGTCCTGCGGCAGGTGTGCATGGATGCCGCGACCTTTCCAGCTGGAACGAAGGTCGCTGTGAATATCTCACCGGTGCAGTTCGCGGGCAGCGACCTTCTCGAACTGGTCCGCGATGCGTTGCTCACCTCCGGTTTTGCAGCGGCCAGTCTTGAGCTGGAGATCACGGAATCGGCCCTTCTGCAGGACAGCGAGGCCGTGATCGACACGCTGCATCGTCTGCGCGCCCTGGGGGTTCGCATTGCGCTGGACGACTTCGGGACGAAATACTCCTCCCTGACCTATCTGCGGAGCTTTCCCTTCGACAAGATCAAGATCGACCAATCCTTCGTTCGGGACATGGCGACCCGGGAGGACTGCCTGGCGATCGTGCGCTCTGTTGCGCGCCTTGCCACACAGCTCGGCATGACGGCCACCGCTGAGGGCGTAGAGACAAGCGCGCAGCTCGATCAGGTCCGCGAGGCGGGCTGCACGGAGGCTCAAGGGTACTTCTTCGGGCGGGCGGAGCCTGTGGAGAGTATTCGGCATCTGTTCGCGACCCGGCGGCCCAGCCTAGTCGCCAACAGCTAACGGCCGGGAAATCGAAGGCGTGCGGTCGTCGAGAGCAGATGGGTGTGGAGTTAAGGTTTCCCTTTGCCCTGCAACGGAGGGCCAGGAATGCACTAGTAGAAGCGTGCCTTCCGGGCGCCACTCTGGCTGGTAGGACCCCGGTGACGAACGGCGAGCACGAGTGTCGCCACTGGGCTGAGCACCTGATCAGATTGTTGATTGGATGAGGGTCTTCTGATTCGCTGCGTTTCTTCGGAGGAGGCAGCATGAGCGGATCAGAGTGGCTGAGCGACGAGGCTTGGGCGGTGATCGAGCCGCACCTGCCGAAAGGTCGTCCTGGCGCGCATCGGATGGACGACCGGCGGGTGATCAGCGGCATCCTGCACGTGCTGCGCTCGGGCTGCCGCTGGCGCGACTGCCCGCCGGAGTACGGCTCCGCAACCACCATCTACAACCGCTACAATCGCTGGAGCTCCCAAGGCTTCTGGAACCGCATCTTCGAGCGCCTGGCGGCAGCCGGGAACATTCCGGACGAGATCTCGATCGACAGCACGCATGTGAAGGCGCATCGCTCGGCAGCGAGGGCTAAAAATGGGGCGAAGCCGCGCAGGCGGTCGGCCGCTCACGTGGTGGGCGGAGCAGCAAGATCCACGCTGCGGCCAATGCTGAAGGCAAACCGCTTGTCTTCATCCTGACGCCCGGCAACGTCGCCGATATCAGCGTCGCTGCCTGCCTGCTTGACGGCATCGCACCGCCGCGCCGCGTACTCGCCGGTAAAGCCTACGATGCCGATCACCTCCGCAAGCCGCTGGAGGCCCAGGGTACCGAGGTGGTCATCCCCTCCACCCGCGCCCGCCGCAGGCCCCACCCGCTGAACCGCCGCGCCTATCGGGGCCGCAACGTCATCGAGCGCATGTTCGGACGCATGAAAGACTGGCGTCGCATCGCCACGCGCTATGACCGCCTCGCCAGGAACTTCCCGTCCGCCGTCGCACTCGTCGCAACCGCTTGTTTTTGGCTCACCTGATTGAGTCGGTAGCCTAGTAGGCGATGGCGCATCCTCAATCAGCTACGCCCGCCTCGATCTGTCCGTCTCAGCCGAGCAGCCAGGTTAAAGACCAGACGATGCCCAGCCACATCGATGTGGCAGCAATCGCGACTACCGGGCCACTGATGTAGAGGGGCAAACGTTCCGGTAAATCGTGGTTCTCCGAACTGAGCTCAGGCCGGATGGGGAGAGCGAATGCGGATCCGCCGATCGAACTCACGTGAAAGATCCTTTCGGAAGGGTAAGGGTATCGTCTAAAAAAATGAGATGAAGCGCAACTAAAGATTTGGGTCGTGGTTCTGCTGAGTTCGTGACCAGCGGACCCAGTTGGTGCGGAGCGGCGGGATGGTCGCACCGTGGAGCCCCCGAACGCTGCGATACATTCTGGCCACAGGCCTCAGCAGCCAGTCGGCGCACTTCGCGGGGCCGGCTGGCGGCTTTTTTGTTGAGGCACAATAATTCGGTGGATTGATCCGGGTTCTGTAACTTAGAACGTGCCCCGACCCGGGCCTTCGAGGCTTGGAAAGGACGGCCGGCATGTGGGAGGAGTGGCCCTCACCTGCCGGCCGTTTCGTGTTTCGAAATGCCGAGCTAGACTGCGGCTGCCTTTGGTCGGTGCCCACACATGGCCTTAACTGGCTGGGCAGTGGAGTGGCTTGTAGTGAAGGCGGGGGCCGAATCTGCCGGCTTCTTTTCGCTTTTGTAACCTCATCCAGACGAAGCTAAGGGCTGATGAGATGTGACCACTCGGTTGTACTTATCATGAGCAGAGCCGAGCTCCTCGGGTCTTCCCTTTAAGCGGCGTGGGCCTCCTCGTTACATTCGAACTCTTGCTTCGTGCATATCTAAGCCATGAGAAATGGAATATTGAGCAAGGCGAATGCAATCCGATCCGCGCTATCATTTGGGCGAGCTCCACAAGTTCCAGAGGGCGTTGGTGCAGGAAGCCAGGCCGGGTAGCCCAGCTCAGGCAATGCTGTTACGCTCTCGAGCATGCCCTTTAGGCATGGCGCTGCCCCCCCCGTCATCGCATTCCGAGGTTCCGTTGCCGGGTCCAGAACCGGCCTGCCTGCGAGGCTGGCCTGAAGCGGCGGGGGACCTGACGCTCTGGCTCCATGAGGATGCCATGGTAGGGTAGCAAGCGCTGCGGCGGACCATGCCCGGCGGCCAAGCCTGGTACTCGGACGCCGCAATCGAGCTCTGTTGACGCTGCGGCTCGTCTTCCACCTCGCCCTACCGCCAAGCTGAGGGCTTCGCCAACAGCCTAGTCCGGCTGCTCGGGCAGAAGTTGCGCGTTCCAGACCATACAAGCAGCGGCGGCGTTGCAGGCCGAAAGCATGCGGCCGCACCAGACGGCCCGATGCATCTGGTGATCGACAGCACCGGGCTAAAGCTGTTCGGGCAAGGCGAGTGGGATGCGGCGAAACACGGCCGGAAACGCCGGTCCTGGCGCAAGTGGCATCGGGCCGTGAACGCCGGCACGGGCGAGATCGTTGCCTCAGTACTGACCGATAACGCCGCGGACGACGCGGCGAGATGCCGGTGCTGCTCGCGCAGATGAATGGCCAGATCGCGAGCTGACGGCGGACGATGCGTATGATGGCGAACCCGTCTACCAGGCCATCGTGAGCCATCAACCTGACCCTCCACCCGAAGTCATCATCCCGCCGCGTGCGTCAGCGGTGGTCAGCATGGAAAACGCCGATGCGCACACCCGGCGCGATCGGTACATTCAATTCATCACCGAGAAGGGCCACATGCGTTGGCAGGAGGCGACCAGCTACGGAAGGCTCGCACTCGCGGAGACGGCGGTCGGGCGCTACAAGGCCATCATTGGCCCGAAGCTGCGCGCCCGCAACTTGCTGGCGCAGCAGGCCAAGACCGCGATGGCCGTCGAGGTCCTCAATCGCATGATCCGGGCCGCAAGGCCGGTTTCAACCCGCATCGCTTGACGCAGGTCTGCACAGCAGCCCTGCTGCGAACTTACTGATCTCTGTGCGCCAGCACCCCGATTGCCGTATCTAGCGCCGCTGCCCGATTAGCCCTTCCAAGTACCCGCCATAGCCGCTCTTGCTCTGCTTCGCAGCCAGGGCGCGCAGGGCGTTGTCGTCAATGAAGCCCATGCGCCAGGCCACCTCCTCCGGCGCGGCCACCTTCATGCCCGTGCGCTTCTCGACGGCACGGACGTACTCGCCAGCCTCGAGCAGGCTGTCATGGGTTCCGGTGTCCAGCCAGGCATAGCCGCGCCCCAGGCGGATCACGCGGAGCGAACCTTCCTCCATGTAGAGGCGATTGAGATCGGTAATCTCCAGCTCGCCGCGGGGGGAGGGCTTGATGGTGCGGGCCAAGGCAGAGGCACGGCCATCATAGAAGTAGAGGCCGGTGACGGCCCAATCCGAGCGAGGCTTCGCTGGCTTTTCTTCCAACGAGATCGCGCGGTAGGCCTCGTCGAACTCCACCACGCCGTAGCGGTGCGGGTCTGCGACGCGATAGGCGAAGACCGAGGCGCCTGGGCCGTCGAGCTTCGCCTCGGTCAGGCGTTCATCCAGTTCATAGCCGTGAAAGATGTTGTCCCCGAGCACGAGGGCGGAAGGCGAGCCGGCCAGGAACTCCTCGCCGAGGATGAAGGCCTGGGCCAGGCCGTCGGGGCTATCCTGCTGCACATAGGAGAGGCGGATACCCCATTGTTCGCCGGAGCCGAGCAGGCGCTGAAAAAGTGGCAGGTCATGCGGCGTGGAGATGATTAGGATGTCGCGGATCCCGGCCAGCATGAGCACGGAAAGCGGGTAGTAGATCATCGGCTTGTCGAAGACCGGCAGAAGCTGCTTCGAGACGGCCAGCGTGGCGGGATAGAGCCGGGTGCCGCTGCCGCCGGCGAGGATGATGCCCTTCATGGCGTGGGGTCCGTTCCGATGATGACCAAGCGTCAATCGCCCTTCGGCCCGATGGGCGTGTCGAGCAGCCCGAGGCGCTCGCCGCTGTACTTTTCGCGCAGGGGACGCCACCAGGCCTCGTTGTCGAGGTACCATTCGATGGTGCGCTCGATGCCGCCCTCGAAGGTGACGCCGGCATGCCAGCCCAGTTCGCGCTGGGCCTTGGTCGGGTCGATGGCGTAGCGCCGGTCGTGGCCGGGCCGGTCGGGCACGAAGGTGATCAGATCCCGGCGCGGGCATGATCCGGGGCGCAGGCGATCCAGCGTGTCGCAGATGGTGC
>NZ_JBNBZS010000067.1:0-27966 GCF_049629625.1 Roseomonas chloroacetimidivorans
TCGAGCAGCGGCAGCCACCATTTCACCATGCTGGCCCCGATGGCCGAAGGCGCGGGCAGGATGAACTGGGGAATGGCGAAGCCCTGGACCACCACCTCCCAGATCAGGAAGGCACCAAGGATGACCAGCCAGGGCAGGGCGGTCTGCAGCCGGCGCCTGCGGCGGGCGGAGGCGGCCATGGCGTCGATACGGCGCTGGGCTGCAGTCGGAATCGGCTTCGGCGGGGCCATGGGGGCGGTATCAAGCGGCATGGGAGGCCTCCTGCCCGGCGGTGGCGGGGGCAGGCATCTCCTCCCCGCGCCGGGCTGCGCTGATGTGTTCGCGCAGGTCATGGACCAGCTCCTGGAAAGGCTGGGTATAGGTCACGTCCAGCCTGCGGGGGCGGGGGAAGGGGATGGTGCGCTCGGCGATGATCCGCCCCGGGCGGGCCGACATGATCAGCACCCGGTCGGCCAGGAACACCGCCTCCTTCAGGTCGTGAGTCACCAGGATGACAGTCGGTTTGAGGATGCTGCAGACCTCGGCCAGCTGCTCCCAGAGTTCCTCGCGGGTGAACACGTCCAGCGCGCCGAAAGGCTCGTCCAGCATCAGAAGCTGCGGATCATGGATCAGGGCGCGGCAGAGGCTGGCGCGCTGCTGCATGCCGCCCGAAAGCTGGTGCGGCGTCTTGTGCTCGAAGCCCCTCAGCCCGACCAGCTCCAGCAGCTTGCGCGCCTTCTCCTCATACTCGGCCCGGTGGCTGCGCAGCCGGCGGCGATGCGGCTCCACCACCTCCAGCGGCAGCATCACATTCTCCAGGATCGTCCGCCAAGGCAGCATGGTCGGCGCCTGGAAGGCCATCCCCGCCATGGAAAGCGGGCCGTCCACCTCCTTGCCCGCCACGATCACCGACCCCGCCGAGCAGGGCCACAGCCCTGTCACCAGCCGCATCAGCGTCGACTTGCCGCAGCCTGAAGGCCCGACCACCGCGACAAACTCGCCCTTGCCAATCCGCATGCTGGCATGCCGCAGCGCCAGCGTGCCCTCGGCGCCTCCATACCGCATGGAGACATCGTCAATCTCCACAAAGGGCCTCTCGTAACCGCTCATGACCAACCCCGCCTCCCGTCTGGCCCCTGCTGGAACCACATCATCCGGCGCTTCGCGCCGTCGTGCTGGGAGGCACCTAGCAAGGGCTGCGCCAGCCGGGGCGGCGCCGGGCTGCCGGCACTGCGGAAGATCGGGGCCGCGGCCCTTGGCACCCGGCCTGCCCGGACCCAATCTGCCCATCGGATTCTTGTTGGAGGACGCGCCGTGCCGGTCGAGGACATCTCCCCCGCGGACAGCTACGAAGCCCTGAAGAGTGAGCCAGACGCGATCCTGGTGGATGTCCGCACCGACGCGGAATGGAACTTTGTGGGCATTCCTGACCTGAGTGAGGCCGGGAAGCAGCCCGTGCTGATCCCCTGGCAGCTCTATCCTTCCATGCAGGTGAACGGCGCCTTCGTTGAGCATCTGCGCCGTGCGGGAGCGACGCCGCTCAGCCGACTCTACTTCCTCTGTCGCTCAGGCGCCCGATCGCTTGCTGCCGCGCAGGCGGCCCAGGCGGCGGGCTTTCCGCATTCCTTCAACGTGGCCGATGGCTTCGAGGGACCGACGGATGCCGAGGGGCATCGCGGTACCATGGCGGGCTGGAAGGCCTCCGGCCTGCCGTGGCGCCAGCGCTGAGGCGCGGCGCCCGGCCCGTTCAGCGGTAAGCATCCAGCCACCTGTCGGCCTGCCCGGCGCCCCCGGGCCGCCCGACGCGGCACGCGCCAGACCATGGCCGGGCGCCGCGGCGGCGGAAGCGGCCCCGTGACATGCGATCAGGTCCTGTTCGACCTTGGCCGCATGCGGGCAAGCAGCGCCGCTCGGGTGTTTCGCGTGATCAGGCGTGCCCTGGGCCTTCCCATGTGGAGGCTGCCGGAGATCGCACGCGACATGCGGCGGCGCTTGGCCCAGGGCGCCAGTGCCATCCCGCTCCGCCCCGGTTCGCCTGAGCCGTTGCGGGAGGTCCCCACTGTAAGAGCAACGCTCCTCATCGTTTCTTCCCGCGCCGAGGCGACGGCAAAGCGTATTCTCAATGCCGAACTGTCAGGCCTTTTTGGGGGGGCTTCCCCCTTGGGCAAGGCAGCGCGGCTACTGCATGTCCTTCGCCGGCCAGACATGCCTGCCAAAGCCGCGATCGCCATTGGAGAGGAGGTTCGCGTTATCGAGGCGGCACCTAGGGTTAGCATTGCCGTGGGCGCGGTCTCCTGTGCTGCACCACGCCGGAGCTGGCTAGGTCCGGCGCCCTGAGGCGTGTTTTCGGCACGATCCGGAACCTGGCGGAGCAACTCGTCGGTGAGCTTCAGGCCGGTTTCTGATGCGCAGGAAAGAGGCTGGGTCACCAACAGCGCGAAAAACCCTCCGGCAACAAAGCTTGCCCAGATATCGCCATGTTCTGGTCAGGCCCTTGCCGCGAGTGGGGTGTTTTATCCTCGAAGCCAGCACCCCCAAGCAGGCCGGAGGCTCCATTATGGACCGCATCGCACTTGCCCTTATTGCTTCGGGCCTTGTTCTGATCCTCGCCATTGTTGGCGTTGTTCTCGGCGGCACAGCGCAAGACAGCGCCGTCTATGCCGCCATCGGCGCGGCCCTGTCCGGCTGCTCCATCGTGACCGGGCTGGCGCTACTCGAGCGCCGCGCCTTCAGCCCTCGTACGGCCTGACCTCTCAGGCCTTCTCGGGGTAGAGCGCAGCCAGCCCGGCCTCGCTCGCCTCACAGCGCCCGCGCTCCGTGATCAAGCCGGTCACCAGCCTTGCGGGAGTCACGTCAAAGGCTGGGTTCGCGGCCGGGGTACCCTCGGCCGCCACCCGAATTGTTGCGACGCTACCATCGGGCAGACGGCCGGTGGCGTCCGTGACCTCTGCTCCGGAACGTTCCTCGATCGGGATCTCGGACAGCCCGTCGCGCACCTTCATGTCGAGGGTGGAATGCGGCAGGGCTACCCAGAAGGGCACGTCATTGTCCTTCGCTGCCAGTGCCTTGAGATAAGTTCCGATCTTGTTGGCCACGTCACCCTGGCGGGTCACCCGATCCGTACCGACCAGTACAATATCCACCAGGCCGCGCTGCATCAGGTGTCCGCCGGCATTGTCGGCCACCAGCGTATGCGGCACGCCATGTGCCCCGAGCTCCCAGGCCGTCAGCGCCGCGCCCTGGTTGCGCGGCCGAGTCTCATCAACCCAGACATGCACTTCGATACCGGAATCATGGGCCTGGTAGATCGGGGAAAGGGCAGTGCCGAAATCCACCGTCGCGATCCAGCCCGCATTACAATGCGTCAGCACGCGGACGGGCTCGCCGGGCTTCTTCCGGGCCGCGATTCCCTGGAGCAGCGGCAGGCCGTGCTCGCCAATCCGGCGATTTGTCTCCACGTCGTCATCGCAAATCGCGGTGGCTTCGGCATAAGCGGCCTCGGCGCGGCGCTCCGGCGGGTGATTTCGGACGGCGGCGCAAATCCGGTCGAGTGCCCATTTCAGGTTCACGGCCGTAGGGCGCGTCTCATTCAGCATCGCCGCCATGCGCTCGAGATTGTCGATCGAAGGATCGCGCCGCAGCGCCATTGCCAGCCCATAGGCGCCGACAGCGCCGATCAGCGGTGCGCCGCGTACCTGCATGGTGCGAATGGCCGTCGCGACCTGATCCTCGTCGGACAGCGTCAGCGTCTCCAACGACCAGGGCAGCTTCGTCTGGTCAAAGATGTGGATTGAGTGGCCGTCCTCGGCCAGCCAGACACTGCGGAAGGGCTTTCCGTTGATTTTCATTCGTCGGCCTCTGGGCGTCAGATCCGTTGGTGCAGGGCGCAGACCAGGGTGAAAAGGCGGCGCGCCGTCTCGAAATCCAGGCTGACGCGGCCGTGCAGCCGCTCTCGCAGCAGCTCGGCCGCCTCGTTGTGCAGCCCTCGGCGCCCCATGTCGATGGCCTGAATACGCGCCTCGGCGGCACCCTCGGTCACGGCCTGCTCATGGCCGTTGATGACCATCTGGTAGTCCTTAATCAAGCGCCGGAAGGGGCCGAGGGCAAGAAGATAGGCGTGCAGGGGCGCATCTGCCTCGTCGCGCACATCCAGCAATAGCCTTCCGTCGCGCAGCGCCAGATGGAGAGTATAGGGGCCAGGCGGCAGGCCGACAGGCGAGAAGCAGTTCCCGGCCAGCAGGTCGGCCACGGCTTGCTGGCGATCGGCTTCAGCAAATGAGGAGGGAAGGGGCGCCTGGTCCTCAAGCTCGATCCGGATGATGTCGCGAGACTCCACGGCAGGCTCGGCGAGGGTGGATTCACTCATCGCGTGAGGGGGTGGAATCGGCGGGCCACTGATGCGGGCTGTCCTTGTCGCCGAAGCCCAGGTGCCACATCCACCCGACCACGCCGCCTTTCACCGGCCGCAGCAGCAACGTACAGATCACGGCAAAGAGCGGCAGCCAGACCGCCATGTGCAGCCACATCGGCGGCTCGTAAGCCCGCTCGATCCAGAAGATCGGCGGAAGCAGCAGGTGGCCGGCCAGAAAGATGACGATATAGGGAGGTGCATCATCGGCCCGCAGCGTGCCCAGCGGCGCGTGACAAACCTCGCATTCCGGTACCAGCGTCAGAAATCCCTTGAAGACGCGGCCCTGCCCGCAGACGGGGCAGCGGTTCCGCAGCCCGCGCCGAATCATGGTGAGCGTCGAAGGCCGCTCGGCCTGCCCGGCGCCCGTAGCAGCCCCGGATCGCCAGGTCACCGCCGCGCGCGGTGCGCCGTCCTGCTCAGCCATGGATGCGGTCCTCCGGAACGGGCTGGGTTGGAAACGCGGCCCCAGCCTGCTTTGTTGCGTTGCAATATGGGCGCGGCATGACAGCGCGGCAAGCCTTGCGGGGGTTGCCGGCCTGTAGCGGTAGCGTCAGGATTCCGGGATGGAGCGCCGGATCCTCGTCATCAACCCAAACAGCAACGTCGCTTGTACGGCCGGCATTGCCGCAGCGCTGATGCCGTTCCACCGGCCGGGCACCGCCCGGTTCGACACAATGCAGCTCAAGGACGGGCCGGCTGCCATTGCGAGTTGGCGGGACTGGTACAGCGTGGCCCTGCCGCTCTGCGCCGTGGTACAGGCCGAAGCGGCGGATGCCTACGTCATTGCCTGTGTCTCGGATCCTGGCCTGGAGGCAGTGCGGGAAGTTACGGACCGCCCAGTGCTCGGCCCTTTCCGTGCCGCGGTGCTCGGCGCCCTTGCAAGGGCTGACCGTTTCGGGGTGATCGCCTTTGTCGATGCGAGCAAGGAGCGGCAGCGCCGCGTACTGCTCTCGATGGGCGTTGAAGCCCGCCTGGCGGCCACGGAGGCGCTGAACCTGCCCATGTCCGCCCTGACCGATCCTGAGGCCCCGCGCGCCGCTTTGCTCTCTGCCGGACGGCGACTGGTAGAGGCAGGTTCCACTGCCGTGGTCCTGGGCTGCACGGGCATGGCGGGCCATCGTGGCTTCCTAGAGGCGGCCCTGGGCGTCCCCGTCATCGAGCCCTGCGCGGCCGTGGCAGCGCAGGCGCTGCTGGCTGTTATCTGACGGACGAGGCGTCAAACCAGAACCAGAGCGCCGCGTGCCGACCTCCAATTGATCCGGTTGCCCGAAGGCGTGAGCCTGCTGCCCTGAGGACAGCCCAGAGGTGTTGCGCCCGCTCTCCTAACGGACGGCCGCGATTTCGGTGCGGTCGTCCGCCACGGTGGTCCGGGAAAGGCGGCGCTGCTCGCGCTCCCAATAAGCCCGCCGCATCTCGCGCGACTGGCGCTCCCGTTCTGCGGCCTCTGGGTTGCCGCCCCGCGCCGAGGCGCTGGCCGGGGTGGCAATGCGGGAGAAGAAGCTGCCGAAGATGGCGTCATTCGCCTGCGCCTGCGGGGGCGCGAGGAGGGCGAGGCCGGCGACGGCAAGGGTTGCGGTGCGGAGAAGCATGGCTTGAGCCTCCTTCGTTCCGAACGCCCCGGCCGATGGCCAGTTGCCCGGCGCGCCGTTCACCGATAGCGGCGCTGATCGTCAAGCCGGCGACGCTGCTCATCCAGCTGTCGCTGCTGGGCGTCGATCTGGCGTTGCTGCTCAACGACTTGCCGGTCCCGTCCCGTGCGCTCTTCCTGTGCGCTGCGCGAGTTCCGGCCTTCACGGGGGGACCGCTCGCGCTCCCAGTCCTCGCGCCGGCGGTCACCGCCCATGCGATCCGCCTCGTCGCGCCGGCCTGCGCGTTCATCGGACCAGCGCCGTTCCCCATCGCGCTGGCGACGGATCTCGTCCTGGCGGCGTCGGTCCTCATCCTCGGCGCGGCGCGAGTTGTCGGAATTCTGCCCGCCGAATTCCCGTACGGCCCGGTCCAGAAGCTGGTCGAGGCCCTGCGCCTGGGAAGGGACGCTCCCCAATGCGACCAGGGCCAAGGTAGCAGTGAGCAAGGCGTGACGGCGCATCGGTTCCTCCAATCGGTGGGTTCCTCGGAACAAACCATTCCGTTCGCCTGGAAAGCCTTCGCTTTCCACAGGAGCCATCCATGGAGAGAGAACGCCCGGCCGGTGTCGCTGTTGCGGCGCGGTTATGACTTCGCCGGGGCGGCAGGATCAGCGTTGCGGATTGTCGCTGAGCAGCGGGATGACCGTCTGCGCCGGAGCCCGCGGGTTGTTGCGGACGGGCTGATCGGTCTCCCGGTGGGCGAGGTTCGTACCCTGCCGGTCCATATCCCCCACAAGAGGCGGCGCGGTGACAGAGCCGCCCGTCTGGAGGTCGCGCGCCGCATCGGCCACGCGGTCCTGGCGCTGGTCGCGCTCGACCTGCTGTTTCGCTGCGCGTTGGGCGGGGCTTTCAGCCCGGGCAGGCGTGAGGGCTATCGGAGCCGCAAGAAGGGCAAGGGCAAGGGCGATGGGGCGCATGGGATACCTCCATGGCCTCAACGCGCCTCACCCGCAGGAGGTTGTTGCAGCTGCGGCCGTGCCTTCAGTTCCCGGCCGGCTGCCACTCGGGCGGCGCCTCGGCCGCTGTCTGGCTGGTGATGCGGCCATAAGCCTCGACGCGCCGATGGGCGGCGAAGTTGAAGATCGTCTCGCGCCCCAGCCGGCACATCTCCAGGTCGCAATCCGCCACGATGAGCTCGTCATCCCAGGAGGTGGCCTGGGCCATGATCTCGCCCTGCGGATTGACGATGATGGAGTGGCCGAACAGCTCATGCCCGTCCTCCACGCCGGCCTTCGCAGTCGCCACGGCGAAGGTGGCGTTCTGGTAGCACCCCGCCTGGATGGAGAGATGGGAATGCAGGACGCGCAGGTGGTGTGCCTCGAAGCCGCGGTTATCCATGTTCAGGCTGGGTGTGTTGTAGCCCAGCATGACCAGTTCGACGCTCTGCAACCCGAGCACCCGCCAAGCCTCCGGCCAGCGCCGGTCGTTGCAGATGAGCATGCCGGCATTCACCGGACCGGCCTCACCCATTGGTGCCCGCACCACGGGAAAGCCGAGGTCGCCTACCTCGAAATAGCGCTTCTCCAGATGCTGCACCTTGCGCACGGGGTCGTATTCCGCGTGCCCGGGCAGATGCACCTTGCGGTATTTCAGGATCATCTCGCCTGAAGGCGCAAAGAGGGCGGCGGTGTTGAAGTGTCGGCCTTCCGGCGTCTTCTCAGCATAACCGAGATGGAAGGCAATGCCGTACTTACGTGCTGCCTCGAAGAGCGGGGCGGTTTCGTTCGAGGGCATCGAGGTCTCGAACCAGTGGTCCTCAGCTGAGCGATCCTCCTCGTACCAACGCGGGAAGAAGGTGGTCAGCGCCAGCTCAGGAAAGACCACAACCTCAACGCCGCGGCGGTGTGCCGTCTCCATCAGCCGAACCATGCGGCCCACGGCCACATCGCGGCCCTCCGCCTTCTGGATGGGGCCGAGCTGGGCGGCGGCGACGGTCAGGCGGCGGAACATGCGGTTCATCCTCTCGGCTCGCGAGCACACTATATATGTGGCCGCCGTGCAAAAGCGGTGCCGCGCATGGCAGGCGGGCCAAGGCACGCGCTTTTTGTGCGGCGATTACCGACCGACGCCGCCGGGCCCGCGTCAGGGTTCGGCATCGGCGGGCGGCGACGCTCGGCTTCCGGTGGACGGAGGCGGCCCCGTGTGAGGACGTTCAGCTTCGGCCGGTGCATTATTCTTCAGCATGTGGCGCGTTGCCAGCCGCCACGCCACGCGGCCGGACAAGATCGCGCAGAGCAGTGCGAGCAAGGCGTTCGGCACGGAGGTGCCCGGGCCGGTCAGCCAGACCCAGAAGCCGAACCCGCCTAATGCGGCGGTGACCGCGATCACCAGCGGGCCGTTCATCCTCTGCTCCTCCTCAAGGCCGAAAGCCGCGTGCCGGGGCGACCCGCACATCACTGATGTGATGGGGCGTGCTTATTCCGCCATGGCCCATCATCAGTGGCCCGGCCCGCGCGATGGCAAGCCGGGAGAAGGCAAACAGGAGAAGCAGGCTGCACTGTGCGGCCGCCTCATCGCAGCGCGACGGCCCGGGCGTGCTGGCGCGGCACGAAGCGCCCCGCGCCGGGGCTGGCCAGCACCGCCGTGCCGTCCCAGACCTGACGGCCTCGAAGATAGGTGGCGGCTACCCGCCCGCGTAGGGCGCGGCCATGATAGGGAGAATGCCGGAACTCCGGCCGGTCCTGAATCGCCGCCTGGTCGAAGGTGAAGTCGCCGCGCTCGATGATGCAGAAATCGGCATCGCTGCCGACGGCGATGCTGCCCTTCTTCGGATCCAGCCCGTGATAGCGGGCCGGCTCGGCCGCGCAGTACTTCGCCATGAGCGTCAGCGGCAGGCCGCGTTCCTCCAGCAAGGTGAACATGACCGGCGCGAAGCTCTGCATGCCCGTGAGGCCGGCGCCCAGGGCAAAGATGTCGCCCCTGTAGACCTTCCGCTCCAGCGGCCAGGGCGCGTGGTCGGTGGAGATGTAGGCGACCTTGCCTGCGAGCAGAGAAGCCCAGACGCGCTCCACCTCCTCCTTCGTGCGGAAAGGCGGGTTGCACTTCCCGAAGCCCTCCAGCCGGACGATATCCTCTTCCGTCATGCAGAAATAATGCAGGCAGGCTTCGCCGGAGGAGCGGGCGCCATGGCTGCGGAAGTCCTCGGCAATCTCGAAACCGCGGGCCAGGGAGGAATGGGCAATATGGACATGCGCGCCTGTCTCCAGACCGATCTCGAAGATCGCGTGGTTCGCCAGGTTCTCGGCCAGGGGCGGGCGGGTGCGGCAGTGCATGATCGGGTCGGTGCGGCCAGCCGCCTTCGCCTCGGCGATCAGCTTCTCCACCAGCTCCTGATCCTCGTTGTGGATAGCCACCATGAGGTTGGTCTTCGCGATCTCGGCGAAGGCGGCGCGCATCAGAATCGGGTCGATGCGCGGGAAGCGGACAGGGTCATATTCATAGGTGGAGAGCTTGAAGGAGCAGGCGCCCGCTTCAGCGAGCGCGGCGACAGCATCCGCGCCGCCTTCCTTGCGGATGGTGCCGTAGAGCGCGACGTCCACATGGGCCAGGCGATGCACGAACTCCACCTTCTCCTTTAGAAGGGCGGCATCCGTGACTGGTCTGGGAATGTCGTAGGGCATGTCCACGCAGGTGGTCACCCCGCCAGCGGCTGCGGACCGGGTGGCGCCTTCGATCCCCGGCCAGCCCGTTGCGCTGGAGGTGTGCATATGGCCGTCCACCAGCCCCGGGAAGATCAGGCGGCTGCTATGGTCCTCCACCGCCGTGGCCGGCGGTGGTGCCCCCTGGCCGATGGCTGCGATTGTCTCCCCGCGCAGGGCGACATAGCCGCCCGCCAGCACTCGGTCCGGCAGGACGAGGTCGCCGAGAATGACGCGGTCGAAGGGCTGCTGCATCTTGGAATCCTGCCTGCTCGGCGGAACGCTAGACCGGATCGCGCCGGGCTGGAATTCCACCCGCCGCACCGTGCACCATCCTTCCGCGAGACCTGCGATGGACGGGCGTGCCATCCAGGCGCAAAACACTAAGACGTCCACGATCAACGAAGGGGAGAAGCCGTTGCAGTCGCATCCCGTGAAGGTCTACCCATCCAAAGCCCTGCTGAAGCGCGAGGACCAGCTCGCCTGGAAAATTGCGGGCGTCGCCGCCGATCCCGTGGCCGTGCCCGAGGACACGGCGGCCATGATCATCAACCGGGTGATCGACAACGCCTCGGTCGCCCTTGCGGCGATCAACCGCTCCGCCCCGACCTCCGCCCGGCAGATGGCGCTTGGCCATCGGCGCGACGGCGGGGCCACCGTGTTCGGTGCCGATCCCTCCCTGCGCGTTTCGCCGGAATGGGCGGCCTGGGCGAATGGCACGGCGGTGCGTGAACTGGACATGCACGACACCTTCCTTGCCGCCGATTATTCCCACCCCGGCGACAACATCCCGCCGATCCTGGCGGTGGCCCAGACCATGGGGAAGAGCGGCGCCGATCTGCTGCGCGGCCTCGCCACGGGATATGAGATCCATATCGACCTGGTACGCGCCATCTGCTTGCACGAGCACAAGGTGGACCACATCGCCCATCTCTGCCCGGCCCAGGCCGCAGGCATCGGTACATTGCTGGGCCTCGACCAGGCGACCATCTATCAGGCCGTGCAGCAGGCGCTGCATGTCTCCATCACCTTCCGCCAGAGCCGCAAGGGGGAGATCAGCTCCTGGAAGGCCTTCGCTCCCGCCCATGCCGGCAAGCTGGCTGTCGAGGCCGTGGACCGCGCGATGCGCGGGGAGGGGGCGCCGAGCCCGATCTATGAGGGCGAGGACTCCGTCATCGCCTGGGTGCTCTCGGGGCGCACGCATCGCTACCAGGGCGATGTCTATGAGCCCGTGTACTATAATGTCCCGCTGCCCGGGCCGGGGGAGGCCAAGCGCGCCATCCTGGACAGCTACACCAAGGAGCACTCGGCCGAGTACCAGTCCCAGGCGCTGATCGACCTGGCCTTCCGGATGCGGGAGAAGATCAAGGATCTCGAGCAGATCGAGAAGATCCTTTTACATACCTCCCACCATACTCACTATGTCATCGGCACGGGCGCGAACGACCCGCAGAAGATGGACCCGAAGGCCAGCCGCGAGACGCTGGACCATTCGATCATGTACATCTTCACCGTCGCCCTGCAGGACGGCCGGTGGCACCACGTGGACAGCTACGCCCCCGAGCGCGCTGCGCGCCCGGACACCGTGCGCCTCTGGCACAAGATGGAGACGCGCGAGGATCCGGAATGGACGCGCCGCTATCACTCCCGCGACCCGAACGAGCTCGCCTTCGGCGGGCGGGTGGAGATCACCCTCCGGGACGGCACGGTGCTCACCGATGAACTGGCCGTGGCCAATGCCCACCCGCTGGGCGCCAAGCCCTTCGGCCGTGCCGACTACATCCGCAAGTTCCGCATCCTGACCGACGGGGTCATCGACGCTGCCGAGGCGGACCGCTTCATCGCGGCGGCGGAGAACCTCGCCTCGCTGAAGGCGGGGGAGTTGGACCAGCTCAATATCCGTCTGCCTGAAGGCAAGCTGGCCGTCGGGAAGCCCGGCATCTTCTGATCGCCTATGGCGCTGCCCGCTTGGCCGGTGGCGCCTGCGGCGCGATTGGGCCGGTCCATACGGGCCGGTTCCGAGCACCGATAACGAACGGAGGAATCCCCCTATGAGCGAAGCCCAGTCCGAGATCAGGAAGGGCCTGGTCGGCGTCGTTGCCGACGTCTCCGCCGTCTCCAAGGTGATGCCGGAGACGAACAGCCTGACCTATCGCGGCTACCCCGTGCAGGACCTGGCTGAGAACTGCTCCTTCGAGGAGGTGGCCTATCTCCTCTGGAATGGGGAGCTGCCGAACGCCAGCCAGCTTGCCGACTTCAAGCGGGAGGAAGCGGGCCAGCGCGCCCTGACCCCCACCTTGCTGGAAGTGATCCGCGCATTCCCGCGCGAGGCCCATCCGATGGACGCGATCCGCACCGCCGTTTCCTTCATGGGCATGGAAGACCCGGAGACGGCCGACACCTCCGAGGCGGCGACGCGGCGCAAGGCGATGCGGCTCTTCGCTAAGATCCCGACGGCCATTGCCGCCGCCCACCGCGCTTCCAAGGGGTTGGAGGCCATCGCGCCGGACGCCTCTCTGACCTTCGCGGAGAACTTCTTCCATCTCGTTTTCGGCCGTGTGCCGCAGCCCGAGGTGGTGAAAGCCTTCGACGTTTCGCTCACCCTCTATGCCGAGCATGGCTTCAACGCCTCTACCTTCACGGCCCGCACCATCACCTCCACGGGCGCGGACCTGCATGGGGCGGTGGTGGGCGGCATCGCGGCGCTGAAGGGGCCGCTGCACGGCGGCGCTAACGAGGCCGTGATGCACATGCTGAAGGAGATCGGCGAGCCGTCCCGTGCGGTGGAGTGGCTGCAATCCCGCTTCGACCACCGCGCCCTGGTCATGGGCTTCGGCCATCGCGTTTATAAGAACGGCGACAGCCGCGTGCCGACCATGACGAAATATGCCGAGAAGATGGCGGAGGTGGTGGGCGACCGCCGCTGGATGGAGATGTCTCGCCTTCTGGCCGCCGAGATGCTGGCGAAGAAGAACATCCACCCGAACCTCGATTTCCCGGCTGGCCCTGCCTATCACCTGATGGGGTTCGATATCCCACTCTTCACCCCGATCTTCGTTGCCGCCCGCATCACTGGCTGGTCTGCGCATGTCATCGAGCAGGCGGCGGACAACCGCCTGATCCGCCCGCTCTCGCACTACACCGGCATGGCCCAGCGTGCCGTTCCCGCCATAGCCGATCGCGGTTGATCGATGGCGGTGCGGGCGATGCGCGCCGCGCGCATCGCCCGCCTTGCGGCGACATACGACAACGTCGCAGAGCGTGACGCGGCGCAACGCCCGATGTCTCAGGTCGGCTGCACACGAAAATCAGCGCGCGCGTGAAGTCTTTTTGTTGACAGCCAAGATGCACGTGCAGATAGCGTGAGACGCGCATGAACCGTCCCACGCGATTCGCGCGCGATGCTGTCAAGCACCCTGTGCAGTTCAGATGCACCCGGCTGACGGCGGCGCGGCGAACGAGAGGAGGGTGATCGGCGCGACGCAGTGCGGAAGGACGGTCTTCGGACCGTGGGCGAAGGTGAAAAGCGGGCTTCGGATACGGCGCCCATCATCGCGAGCCGAACGCGGCGCAGCGGCCGAGGGAAGGAACCCCGGCGCGCGCCAGGCGACGGACGCCCCGCCTCAACGCGCTGCGGAGACCGACCCAGTGACGCCTCCCTCCCAACCGGTGGGCGCGTCGGCGGGTCAAATTTGGCCCATGACGTGAACCACCAGGCACGAACCTTTTAGGAGATCCAGCACGTGAGCGAAGAGAAAACCCCCCGCGCGGCCGCGATGGCCATGAGCACCACCCGCCGCAGTTCCGGCACGCGCAAGGCGAGCACCGCCGGCCGCACGAAGCCCGCCGCGAAGGCGACCAAGACGGCCAAGACGACCCGCGCGACGGCCGCCAAGAAGCCGGGCCCGAAGAAGGGCAGCACGACCGCGAAGCGGACGACCGCCACGGCCCGCGCCGCGAAGAAGACCCCGGCGCGCAAGACGGCCGCGAGCAAGACGACCACCGCGCGCAAGACGGCGACGGCGAAGAAGGCCGCCCCGGCGCGCCGCAGCACCGCTGCCCGCAGCACCACCGCCAAGCGTGCCACTGGCGCCAAGACTGCCGCGAAGTCCGCAACGGCGCGCCGCCCCGCGGCCAAGCGCACCACTGCGGCCGCGAAGCGCAGCACCGCGACGACCGCCCGCAAGGCCCCGGCCAAGCGCGCGACGGCTGCGAAGGCTCCCGCCCGCAAGGCCGCGGCTCCGAAGCGCGCCGCCGCGACTCGCTCCACCGCTACTCGCGCTACTTCGACCCGCTCCACCGCAACTCGCTCCACGGCAACCCGCGCCGCTGCGACCCGCACGGCCGGTACGCGTAAGAGCGCCGCGACCTCCTCGCGCAGCGAGGCCGCGCGCAAGGGTGCTGCCACCCGCGCCCGCAAGAAGGCCGAGGCCGCCGCGGCCGCTGCCACTGAGGCCGCGACCGAGCTGAACAACGCCACCGAGGGCGGCGACGCGACCTGATCGCGCCGCGCTGAAGGGAAGGGGGCGCTTCGGCGCCCCCTTTTCATTTGCGCCTATCCGAAGGCGCGCAGCAGGATGTCCCGGCTACCTGCCGCACCAGGCTTGAAGGCGATGTGCAATCCTGTGCCCTCCGCAATGCACCAGGGCACGCCGGGATCGATTTCCGGACCGATCCGCAACTGTCCGAGGGCCAGCCGGTCCGCCACTGCCTCGCCGAGTGCCTCGCCAGCGACGAGCATCCGGCGGACACCCCGTGCGACAAGCCCCTTGGCGATCGCCGCCAGCAAGGCCGCCTCATCTTCCGGCACCACGATCACCAGCGGCTGCTCATCCGAAAGCTGCGGCTCCGCCCGTGCCAGGATCTCCTCTGCCCCGTCGCCTGCCGCGATGTCCAGGACGGGCAGGTAGAGCCGCGCAAGCCCGATCTGTGCCACCGCCACGCGAGTATTCGATGCGGCGAGTACCACACAGGCACCGCCGGGCGAGAGATAGGTCTCACGCTCGTCCTTCGACAGCAGCCCCGCCCGGTTTAGGTTACCCGGCAGGCCCACGGCGAGACCTGTGCCGCCGATGAGCAGCGCCTGCGCCGCCACGGCCTCGCCCAGCGCGCGCAGATGCGCCTCCGTCAGCGCGTCCGCGACGGCATAGCGGCGCCCTGCCTCGGCCAGGCGCGAGATCTCGTGCCGGATCGCGCCTGCACCCTCCTCCACGATGCGGAAGGGAAGCAGCCCGACAGGTGAGTCGGTCTGCGCGGCCAGCCGGCGCGGCAGGTTCGGCTCACCCGCCGCAAGCGCCGTATTCAGGAAGAGATGGCCGAGATAGACGCTGCGCCCCTCTGGCGGGTAGGCCGGAACCACAGCGGCGAAGCTCGCCTGCAGCCGCCGCAGCAGCGCATCCGCCACGGCTCCGATGTCAGGGCTGTCGAAGCCTGGTCCGGTCACTTGAACGATCCGCCGCGCGCCCGCCGCAAGCAGCGCGTCGCAGGCGATGAGGCTTTCCGCCGCGCCGCGTGCCTGGAGGATCAGCGCATCGCAATCCGGGAGCGGGGCATCCGGTCGGCCTCTGATCAGCACTGTCCGCATGCCCTCGCGCGTCAACACGGCGCCGAAGGCCATCGCTCCCGCCAGATCCTCGGCGATGCAGCCCAGCAATGCCATGATACCTCCTAGCGGCCTCGCCGCGGCGGAATGGCGAGCAGGTCCGAATGGCCCACCATCGCCCGCAGCCGCCCGCGCCGCGCCTGCGCCGCCCTCGCCGCAACCCAGCCGTGGATCGCCGGCCCATGCCCGGGAGCATGACCCAGCGCCGCCTGTGCATGCCCTCGCGCAAGATCGGTCAACATACGGGTGTCCGCAGGCCCGATGCGCCATGGCGAGGGCGCGGTGGTGACGCGGAAGCCGCGCGCGCGGAAGCCGGCGGCCATGGCACGCGTCGCATCCAGGCCGAGCGCCGGTCCGCCGAAGCCCTTGTCGCGGCCCTGGTCGCGTCGGAAGCCGCGCGCCACAATGCCATCCGCCGGGTGCGGTGGCAGGAAACGCGCGTCACTCGCCACGTTCAGCGCGGAGTAGAAGGGCAGCCGGAGCCCCGCCGCGAGGCGTGATATCCACGGGCGCGAGACGAGGTCGCAGAGCGCCGTACAGACCACCCCATCGGCGCGGTCCAGCGGCAGCCCGCGCGGCGCATCGGCCAGGTCCAGCACCAAGCCCTCGACGCGCCAGGCGCCCGAGGGCGTGTGGACGAGCAGCGTCCGCTTGTTGGGCGCCGAGACCTCGAAGCCCACCGCAACGGCACGGTCCGCGATGGTGTCGAAGGCGAACTCGATCAGCGAGACATCGGCATCGACCAGCGTCCATGCCTGGGGACGGTTCAGCAGGGGCGCCAGCCACCGGAACAGGCTGCCTGTGCCGGCGCCCAGGTCCAACAGCCGTGGGCGAGCGGGCAGGGCGGCGGAGAGGTGCTGCGCCAGCCCGAGATGCCGCGCCCGCGCGTCATGCGGCTCGCGCAGTTCGAGCCAGTCCGCGTCGAAGCTTTCCGTCATGCTGCGTGCGCGGCCTCGATCTCTGCCGCAAAGGCAACGGCGCGGTCGGACCAGCGCGGCAGTGCCTGCCCCGCGCGCCAGGCCGCGTCGGACATGAGGCGGCGGAGATGCGGGTCGTAAATTGGCCGGCGCATGGCGCGGGAGAGGCTGTTGTGGTCGCCTGGGGCGCAGATCACCGCGCCGTCGCGCGGCGCCAGATCGGCCAGCGCCCCGCCCTCGGTGATGGCCAATGGCAGGCCGCGCGCCAGCGCCTCCGCCACGGCCATGCCATAGCCTTCCCACCAACTCGCCAGGGCGAAGAGGTCGGCGCGGTGATACTGCATCTCCAACGCGGCGCCATCCACCTCGCCAGCAAAGGTGACGCGCTGCGCGATGCCCAGCTCTTCCGTCAGGGTCTGAAGCTCCCGTGCATGCTTCGGGTCGCGCGCGCCGCCGACGATGGTCAGGCTCCAGGGAATGTCGGTCAGCCGCCCGAGGGCGCGCAGCAGCACATCATATCCTTTGCGCGGCACCAAGGCGCCGACGGAAAGGATCGAGCAGCCCGGCCCGCCCGATCCGGCCGCGCGCGGTGCTTCGTCGGTGCCCGGCTCCACGGTGCCGATGCGCGTCGGGTTGACCCCGAACTCCGGCTCAAGGCGGGTGGCGGTAAGGCGGGATGTCGTGATCAGGCGCGACAGTATAGGAAACAGCGCCTGTTCCCGTCCGCGCAGCGCCGTGCGGTCCGCCTCGGAGAATCCAGTTTCCAGCGCCGTCGGATGATGGATCAGCCCGACCACGCGCCGCTGCGCCAGCGCATCGCCCAAGGGTGCGAAGGCGGGTAGGCCGAGCCCGTCCACCACCAGCACCTCCTCCGGAACCAGCTCATCCAGCACGCGGCGCGCGGCAGCCTCGGCGGCCGTGTCGGGCAGGGGATGGCGGCCCTCCATCTCCTCCACGCGCACCTCATGGCCGAGTTCCCGCAAGCCGGCCAGGATGCGGCGGTCGTAGCCATAGCCGCCGCTGACCGAGGCGAGAGGCGCCGGAAGGGCTAAGACGATTCTCATGCCGAGACCTGGGCCGGCATCTCCGCCTCGTAGGCCGCCCAGGCGAGGGGGCTTTCCCGCAGCAGCACCTTCACGCTCCGCACCTTCTTCCCGCCTTGCCCCAGCCGGCCCTCCGCCAGCGCCGCGCAGAGCAGGCCATGAATGTGGAAGCACAGGAATTCGGTGGTCGTATTCTGGCCCGTGAACTCCGGCAGCGTGTCCAGGTTGTTGTAGTCGAAGCTGTCGAGGATACGGCGTAGCTCCACCCGTGCGGCGGCGATATCGACCAGCAGATTGGCATCGTCCAGCCGCGGCGCCCGGAACTCGGCTTCCACCACAAAGGTCGCGCCATGGACGCGCTGTGCCGGGCCGAAGCCCTCGCCGCGGAAGGAATGGGCGATCATCACGTGATCGGCCACGGTCAGGCTGTACATGGCAGTCTCATTCTTCGGTGTCATAGGTGACGACGGGACAGAGCGGCGCCGGTTGTCCCTCGGGCGGTGCGCCGAGCAGGGCGGGCATGGCGCGCGGAAGGTCGCGGAAGGCGACCATCGGGCCGCAGAGCGCGTCCAGAACCGGATCGGCCAGAAGCGAGAGCGCCAGCGCCAGCCGCTCCGCATGGGTCCGGCGCCCGCGCATCGGTCCGGCAACCTGCCCGACCTGGGTGGAGCGGAGAGTGACACGGCTGGCATGGAAGGCCTCGCCCAGCGGCAGCGCGCATTCAGTCTCGCCGAACCAGGAGGCCTCCAGGATGCGGGCCTCGAATCCTGCGCAGCGCAGGGCCGTGCGAAGACCTTCCGGATCACCGGAGGCATGCACGATCAGATCGCGGTTCCCCGGCGCCTCCTCGGGCGAGACGAGCCGCAGGCCGAGGCTCTGCGCGACGGGCGCGCGCAGCGGGTCGGGATCGACCACGGCCAGGTCGATCGCTGGGAAGCGCGATATCAGCCACGCACAAAGCAGCCCTACAACACCCCCGCCGATCACCAGCGCCCGCTCTCCGGCCAGCGGCTGCGCGTCCCAGCTGACATTCAGCGCCGTTTCCATATTCGCGGCCAGCACGGCGCGCCACTCCGGCACCCGGTCCGGCACCTTTGCGCAAAGGGACAGGGGCGCCACGAAGCGGTCCTGATGCGGATGCAGGCAGAAGACGCGGCTTCCCAACCAGTCCGCCGGCCCGTCCTCCACCATGCCGACGGCGGCGTAGCCATATTTGACGGGATAGGGGAAATCGCCGGACTGCAGCGGGGCTCGCATCCGCGTCCATTCGCCCTTTGGAACGCGGCCGTGGAAGACCAGCCTCTCCGTGCCGCGGCTGATGCCGCTGGCCAGAGTGCGAACCAGCACCTCGCCGGGGCCGGGCGGGCGCAATGTCTCGCCATGTATCGCGCCCTGGCCGGGCCCGGTGGTCCAGAAGGCGGCGCCGGTGAGCGCGGTCATGCGCCCTCGCAGACGCGGGGGCGCGTGCGGCGCAGCGGAATGTCGAACAGGATGTCGCCGCCCTCCAGTGGATAGGGAACCCAAGTGACGCGCAGTCCATCGGCGATACGCGTTGCTTCCGGCAGGACAAAGGCCGCGCGCCCGGAGCCGAGGATAATGGGTGCGACAGTAACATGCAGCCGGTCCAGCAGACCGGCCGCGAGAAAGTTCGAGACCGTCACGCCACCGCCCTCCACGAAGATACGCGACAGGCCGCGCGCAAAGAGGGCGCGCAGCAGCGCCGCGAGGTCCAGCCCGCCGCCTTCGCGCGGCAGGCGCAACACCTCTGCTTCGCCATGGCGCGGGCCGCCGCTCGAATCTTCCAGGCAGGCGAGGAGCGTGGGCGGGCCGCCATCGGCGAAGACACGCCGGTCCAGCGGCAGCCGGCGCCGGGGATCCAGCACCACGCGTACGGGATTGTTGCCCGGCACTTCCCGGGTGGTGAGCCGCGGGTCGTCATGCGCCACTGTTCCGGCGCCCACAATCACAGCGTCGCAGAGCGCGCGCAGGCGGTGGGTGTGGATGATGTCGCCACGCCCGCCGATCCATTGGCTCGACCCGCCGGCGGTCGCGATGCGCCCGTCCAGGGTCTGCGCCAGCCGGCCGATGACCATGCAACCATCCTTCCCTTCACCCGGCGCGAGCACGGGATCGAGAAGGTCACGGAGCGGATGGTCCGGCGATGCTGCGGCGCGGCCCGCGCGCCGCGCAAGCAGCGCGGCCCAGGCCTCCCTCGTCGCGCGATCCTCGGCGTCGGGCATGGCATCCATCTGCCGGAGCTATGCCCTAGTGGCGCGATGGGCGCTAGCACGCCCCGGCTCCGAAAGACCATGCATCTTCCGCGGGGAGCATGGTCCCGGTCATTACCCGGTAATACCTGGGCGGCTCAGGCCCGGGCGGCCAGCGCGAGGGATGGCGCTTGGCGCGGCATGGTGCGCTGGCCCATCCCGCCATAGGTCGTTGGGCGGCTTGCTGGAATGGCAGCGCCAGCGATGGTTTCGATCACACGCGATTGCAGGAAGATCGCGCGCTCCAGCAGACGGCGGTTCTCGTCGGAGAGGTCGCGGAGACGACAGGCCAGCTTCTCCGCAGCATCCCGCAGTTCACCATGCATCGTGCTCTGGGCCGTGCTGCCCGTGCGGGTCGCAGCGCCGTAGGCTGCGGCGAAGGCGTCGGAGGCCTGCAGCTTCGTCGTTGCGAGCGTGGTTGCGCGGGAGAGGTCGAGCCGGGCGAGCGCCTCGTTCTCCTCGCGCAGCGCCTCAGCGAGGCGCTGGCCGGCATTCAGCAGGGCCTGGATCATGGAAGCCTGGCTCATGGGGAAACTCCTTCCTGCGGAGAGAGGGATGATTCTGGGGCTGGCACCTGCGCGCCCTGGGCGCGCAGCAATTCACGGAACACAGCATCGGCGATGCCGATCCCGCCGCGGTCCGACCAGGCGCGGGCATAGTTCTCGACCAGCATGGGCCGCCACTGCCCCTCCGCCGCGCCGGCGGAGAGCAGCCCCTTCGGCGTCTCGCCGAAGACAGGCTGGAGCAGGGCGCCGAGCGCCTGCGCCTCGAAGCGGCGGGCCAGGCGCGCAAGGGTGGCGTGGTTGGCCGCGACGGCGTCCATCATCGCACCTCCAGCTCGGCCTGGAGCGCACCGGCGGCCTTGATGGATTGCAGGATGGTGATCAGGTCGCGGGGGCCGACGCCCAGCGAATTCAACCCGCGCACCAGATCTTCCAGCGTTACGGAACGCGGCAGGATGCCCAGGCGCCGGTCGCGCTGCTCCTCCACTTCGATATTGGTGCGAGGCACTGTCACGGTCTCGCCGCGCGACAGGGGGGCGGGCTGGCTCACCTGTGGCGTCTCGGTGACGCGGATCGTCAGGTTGCCCTGCGCGATGGCGACGGTGGAGACGCGTACATTCGCGCCCATGACGATGGTACCCGAGGCTTCCTCGATGATGACGCGGGCCGCCTGGTCAGGCTCAACGAGGAGCTGCTCGATATCGGTCAGCAACTGCGGCAGGTCGCGGCCGCCGGTGAGGAGGACGATGGTGCGCGGGTCGGTGGCCGTCGCGCTGCCGGCACCCGCGGCGCGGTTGATCGCCGCCGCCACGCGCATGGCGGTCGTCAGGTCAGGGTTGCGGAGGGAGAGCCGCACCCGATCCTGCCCCGCGAGCTGGAAGGGCACCTCCCGTTCCACCACGGCGCCCGAGGCAATGCGCGCCGCAGTAGGAACGCCGCGCTGCACCGAGGCAGCCTGGCCTCGTGCCCCGATGGCGCCCGTGGCCACCGCGCCCTGTGCCACCGCATAGACCTCTCCATCCGCCCCGAGCAGCGGTGTGACGAGCAGCGTGCCGCCAGTGAGGTTCGTGGCATCGCCCAGGGAGGAGACCGCGACGTCCAGCCGGCTTCCCGGGCGCGCGAAGGCCGGCAGATTCGCCGTGACCATGACCGCCGCGACATTGCGCGTATCGAGCTTGGTCTCCTGGTCGCGCGTGTTGACGCCCAGGCGTTCCAGCATCCCGACCAGCGACTGCCGCGTGAAAATCGCCGTCCGCAGCCGGTCCCCCGTGCCGGGCAACCCGACGACCAGCCCGTAGCCGACCAACTGGTTGTCGCGCACCCCCTCGACATCCGCGATGTCCTTGATCCGCACCTGCGCGGCAGCCGGAAAGGGGCAGAGCAGGGCGATACTTAGGGCGAGGCGCAAAAGGATGCCTGCGGAGCGGGCGGCCTTCGCGCTTCGGAAACCGGTCTGGGGCAATGTGACCTCCACCAAGGCTGCCCCTCTCGGCCGCAACGCCCGTGCCAGGGCTGGACGGGGATGGAGCGGCAGGATCTGCCGGGAAGGGGCGGCTTTCGCCCAGGACAGGGCAGGATGGTGCAGTGACGGGAGGCCAGTATGGCGGGGATGGCGGGAATCGGTGGAATTGGCCGCGCGGCACAGCTTGGCCCGGGCCGCGCTACCCGGGGCGGCGGCTTTCGCCTGCCGGAGGCGGCGCGGGAGGCATCGGGCAGCCCTGCCGTCCTCGGCGCGGCGCCGCTCGGACTGCTGGCCGTTCAGGAGGCGGATGACGCCGCCTCCCGCGACCGCCGCGGCGCGGCGCGGGCCCAGGACCTGCTGAAGGAACTTTCCGCCCTTCAGGCCGGGTTGCTATGTGGCGGGACCGATCCTGCGGGGTTGGAGAGGCTGGCGCGACTGGCTGAGGGCGAGTCGCCGGCCGATCCTGTCCTGGCGGATGCGCTGGCCGGAATCGCGCTTCGCGCCCGCGTGGAACTCGCCCGGCACCGCTTCGCCTCAGGCCAGGAATGATCCGGCCCCGGCCTGGCCCTGCATCCGCAGGACCCGTCAAGCAGGCATTAACGTGGCATTCGGGTTGCATGAACGTGAAAGACGGTTGGTTTCAGGGCCCTGCGGGGGGAGTCCCCTTGTTTTGCGCCCATTGCCATCGCTATACGCGGCTGCCGACCGGCCGGGGGGACCGGGGGGTCGGGACAGGCCATCGGGATGCAAGCCATGCTCATCACCCTGCCGCCGGATTATAAACCGTCGGATGACGAGGCCTTCATGAACCCCCGCCAGCTTGCCTATTTCAGGCAGAAGCTGCTGCGGTGGCGCCAGGAACTTCTGCGCGAGGCGGGCGAGACTCTTAACTCAATGGGCCAGGGCGGAATCGTGGAAGCCGACCTGACCGACCGGGCAAGCGTTGAGACGGACCGGGCGCTGGAACTGCGGACGCGGGACCGGGCACGCAAGCTGATCGCCAAGATCGACCAGGCGCTGGAGCGCGTGGAGAACGGGACCTACGGTTATTGCGAGGAGACCGGCGAGCCGATCGGCCTGCGCCGGCTGGAGGCCCGCCCGATCGCGACCTTGTCGATCGAAGCGCAGGAGCGCCACGAGCGCATGGAGCGCGTGCACCGCGACGACTGAGGGCTGGGGGGCTGGGAGGCCCCCCAAGTATGGCCCCCGTATCAGGCCCGGAGCAGACCTCGATGCGGCGTGACTCCCTGGCTGCCCGGGAAGGCCGCCGCGACCGCCGTCTCCGGCAATCCCAGATGCTCGCGGAGTAGGCCCTTGGCCACCGCGCGCAGGTCCAGGGTCGGCATCAGGTCGCGATTTTCGTAGAGCCTGCCCGGACCCAGCCCCGGCCAATCAGCCAGCACCCGCCCGCCCGCCACAGCGCCGCCGAGCAGGAAGGCAGCGCTGCCCGTGCCGTGATCCGTGCCCTCGCTGCCATTCACCCGGGCGGTGCGGCCGAATTCCGTCATCACCAGCACCGCTGTGCGCGCCCAGGCTTGGCCGAGCCGTTCCCGCAATGCCTCGAGGCCATCGTCGAGTTGCGTCAGCACCCGGCGCAGCCGCGCCTGCTGTGCCTGATGCGTGTCCCAGCCGCCCAGTTCCAGCGCCGCAACCCGTGGGCCGCCCGGCGCGGCCATGAGGCGCCCGGCGGCCGCGGCCAGCTCCACGAATCCGCCGCGCTGCTCTCGCGGAGGCACCACCCCGGCGGTGAAGCCACGCGCCCGCATCCCCTCCGTAAGCGCCGGGCCTGTGAGGGGGTCGGCGTGGTTCAGTTCCAGCAGCCGCGCATAGAGCTCCGGCGAGGGCCGTTCGAGTCGGGCCGGGGCATACATCCCGACCGGCTCCGCGCCCCGCAGGATCAGCGGAAGGTCTGACCCGACCGCGAAGGCGGCTCGGTTTCCCTCAGTGTCATGCCCGGGCAGCCCGGCCAGGGCGCGGTTCAGCCAGCCGGACGCCAGGCGCTGCTCGGCGCCGCTCTCCATCAGGTCCTGCGCCTCGAAATGGCTCCGCGACCGGGTGGGACCGCAGGCGGCATGGATGGGCAGCAGCTCTCCCGCGCCGAACAGGGCGTGGAGTTTCTCCAGCCGGGGATGCAGGCCGAAGAAGCCGCCGAGGTCCAGCACCCCGCCCTCCCGCCCGGGCTCCGGCAGCGCCAGCGGCCCGCGCAGATCGGCCAGCGCCGGATCGCCATAGGGCTGGACAGCCGCCAGCCCATCCAGCGCCCCGCGCAGCAGCACCACAACCAGGCGCGCGTCGCCGGCCGGCCCCGCGCCGAGCGCGAGCCGCGCCCGGCCCAGGGCCGCACCGGCGGAGAGGCCAAGGAGCAGGTTGCGGCGCCCTATAAAGGGAAGATGCCACCTCATCGCCGCTGGAACTCCGGGCTGCCGAGGAGAAGGGTCAGCGCCTCGCGATTCGATCCGGCCCGCAGCACCGCCTGCCGCGTAGACTCGGAGGCGAGCGGGCCGAGGGTGAGATCGAGCGTCTCAGCTGCGTCCCGCCGGGAGAAGCGGCCGCTGATGGCGTGCATCCGGTCCAGGCGCATCATCATTCCCTCGGGATGAATCCAGGCGGAGGCCGTATCCGCCCAGCCATTCGGCCCTGTTGCCTGCCAGAGCGGCTGGCCCAGGGCCGCCAGGCTGCCATAGGCCATCTCCGCCACCTCCGGTCCCGCGCCCATCGCACGGAACGCGGCCACGATCAGTTCCATGGGGTCGCGCAGCTTGGTCAGTGGCGGATCCCAGGCCTCCGGCAGCGCCACGATCGCCCGTGTCACCTCGCCCAGGTCGCCTCCGGTGTCTCGCAGCACATCGTAGAGGCGGTCCACCACCGCAGGCGGCGGATCATCGGCCACGAAGTGACGGGCCAGCTTGGAGGCGAGATGGCGGTGGGTGGCCGGGTGCGCCGCCAGCCAGTCCAGCGCCGCGTCCACCGAGTTCGGCCCGGCGCCGAAGGGCTTGCCCATGATCGTCTTGGCGCCGGGCTGGTGCATGTTCACGCGGAACACCGTGCCGAAGGGCGGCCGGTTCCGTGCCACGGCGAGACCGGTCAGGAGCTTCGCGAACTCCGTCACGTCGCGCTGGCTGTACCCGGCGGCGGGGGAGACGGTGTGCAGTTCCAGCACCTCCCGCCCGAGATTCTCGTTCAGCCCGCGCCCGCTGCGCTTGCCGAAGGGACTGTCCGGCCCGACCGAGGCCACCTGATTCAGGTATTGCAGCATGGCCGGATGCCGCACCGCGGCCTTGAGCAGTGTGGCAAAGCTTCCGGTCACATGAGGCCGGATTGCCTGCCGGACATAGTCGCCCACCAGGGCGGCGACCGAGCCCTCTCGCCGACTGACGGTGAAGTGGTTGGCCCAGAAGGCCACTAACCGTTCCCGGAAAGGGGTGGGCGTGGTGATCAGGCGGGCGAGATAGGCCTCCGCCTCCAGCCGGTAGAGCACGGCCTGGCGGTTGGGTGTTCCCGGCGGCACCGGCTGGCGCCGGTCCAGTTCCACCAGGGCGAGGCCATCCGCCAGTGTCGGGTCCGCCTCCCAGTCCCGGGGCGGAAGGGCCTGGTCTGGCGGGGCATCCAATTGGGCGAGCAGCCAGCCGACGGCATCCCCCGGCGGACAGGGGGATTCTGGGCGCGGGCCCAGGCCGAAGCGAAGCGCCGCAACATGGCCGGCGGAATTCATCAGTCGACAGGGTAGCACTGCCCGGGCCCCGTAATTCAACGCTTCCCGCCACGGAATCGTGACCTGATGGCCGCAACGGCAGCCCGCCCATGCGGGAAAGCGTGCAGGAATGCTTGCAAATTGCCGTGCGGCAGAGCACATGTGCGGCCGCAGCAGGGGCGCGGCAGCGGCGCCCGGCGGCACCAGGGCAGGCGGGTTGCGGACGCGGGCAGGGCGATGAGGTCGCCGGTGGCCCGCTTAGCCGCATCCAGCCCGCCCCGCCGCGCGGCCACACGGCGGCCTACCGCCGAGCGACCCCGCGGCCTGGCCGCACCATTCGCGGCGCTGCCGCAGACCCATATCGCGGCCCCCGATTCAAGGAGGGGCCGCGGCAGACAACCGCGCAACCCCTCCGAACAGGCGGGGGGCGCGACGGACGGAGGCCCACGTGGCGCGCACCCCCCTAGAGCGTATCCGCAACATCGGCATCACCGCGCATATCGACGCGGGGAAGACGACGACGACGGAGCGTATCCTCTACTACACCGGCAAGTCCCATAAGATCGGTGAGGTCCATGAGGGCAACACCACGACGGATTACATGGAGCAGGAGCGTGAGCGTGGCATCACGATCACCTCGGCTGCCGTGACCGCCGAGTGGAAGGACCACCGGATCAACGTCATCGACACCCCGGGCCACATCGACTTCAACATCGAGGTGAACCGTTCGCTGCGCGTGCTCGACGGCGCCGTCTTCATCATCGAGGGCGTGGCCGGCGTGCAGCCGCAGTCCGAGACGAACTGGCGCCTGGCGGACCGCTACAACGTTCCCCGCATCATCTTCATCAACAAGCTCGACCGTACGGGCGCGGACTTCTACCGCGCTGCGGCAACCCTGACCGAGAAGCTCGGCATCAACTGGGTTGCCCTGCAGCTGCCGATCGGCATCGAGGACAGCCTCAAGGGCATCATCGACCTGGTCGAGATGAAGGCCCTGATTTGGGAAGGCGACGAGCTGGGCGCCAAGTACCATGAGGCCCCGATCCCCGAGGACCTGAAGGATAAGGCCGCCGAGTACCGCCAGATCCTGCTCGACGCCGTGCTCGGCGCCGATGACGCGGCGATGGAAGAGTATTTCGACAAGGGCGACGTCTCCGTCGCGACCCTGAAGCGCGCCATTAAGAAGGGCACGATCTCCGGCGAGTTCCGCCCGGTCTTCTGCGGCTCCGCCTTCAAGAACAAGGGCGTGCAGCCCCTGCTCGATGGCGTGATCGACTACCTGCCGTCCCCGGTGGACATCGAGGGCATCAAGGTGGCTCCGGAGGAGGGTGAGGACGAGACGGCCGACCGCCGCGTGATCCCCGCCGACGAGAACGCCCCTTTCGCCGGCCTCGCCTTCAAGATCATCAACGACAAATACGGCAACCTGACCTTCGTCCGCGTGTACCGCGGCGTGCTCAAGACCGGCGACCAGGTCCTGAACACGACCAAGGGCCACAAGGAGCGCGTCGGCCGCATGTTCCAGATGCATGCCGATAAGCGCGAGGAGATCAAGGAAGTCACCGCCGGTGACATCGCGGCCTTCGTGGGCCTGAAAGACACCGGCACGGGTGACACGCTGGCCTCCAACGAGGACCCCGTGGTGCTCGAGCGCATGGCCTTCCCGGTCCCCGTGATCGACATCTCCGTCGAGCCGAAGACCAAGGAGGGCATCGAGAAGATGACCCTCGGGCTGCAAAAGCTGGCCGGCGAGGACCCCTCGCTCCGCCTGCGCACCGACCAGGAGACCGGCCAGACCATCCTGTCCGGCATGGGCGAGCTGCATCTCGAGATCATTATCGATCGCCTGAAGCGCGAATACGGCGTGGACGCCAATATCGGCGCCCCGCAGGTTGCCTATCGCGAGACGATCACCAAGACGCACACCGAGACCTACACCCACAAGAAGCAGTCGGGTGGCTCGGGCCAGTACGCCGAGGTGAAGATCACTTTCGAGCCGAAGGAGCGGAACACGGGCATCGAGTTCGTGAACGCCGTCGTCGGCGGTTCGGTGCCGAAGGAGTACATCCCGGCGGTCGAGAAGGGCATCAAGGTCCAGGCCGATACGGGCGTGCTCGCCGGCTTCCCGACGGTGGACTTCAAGTACAGCCTGGTGGACGGCAAGTACCATGACGTCGACTCGAGCGCGCTCGCGTTCGAAATCGCCGCCAAGGCCTGCTTCCGCGAGGGCATGAAGAAGGCCAACCCGGTCATCCTCGAGCCGATCATGGACGTGGAGGTGACCACCCCCTCCGACCATGTTGGTGACGTGGTGGGCGACCTGAACCGCCGCCGCGGCGTGATCCAGTCCCAGGACATGGCCTCGACCTCGGTGATCATCCGGGCTCATGTCCCGCTGAAGGAGATGTTCGGCTACATCTCTAACCTGCGTGGCATGACGAAGGGCCGTGCGTCCTTCTCCATGCAGTTCCACCACTACGATCCGGTGCCGCGCAACGTGGCGGAAGAGATCATGAAGGCTTCGGCCTGATCTCGACGCGGCTCCGCTGGATGCGGGGCCGCACCGAAACTCTGGAGGGCGGCACTGACGACCGGTGCCGCGCCCGGGAATGAGTTGGTTGCGATGACGCGGGCGAGACCATCGCCCGCGTCGTTCGCGTTTATGGGCCCGTCATCACGGGCTGGCGGCGTTTCACGCGTATCCATCCGGCCGGGGCCGCGGGCTATCGAGCGCAGACGTGCTGACCGCGCTCACCGCTTCTGGTCGAGGCAGAGTTCCTTGAGGCTTTCGATGCCGTGCTCGGTGAATTTGAGCGTCGCGCGAT
>NZ_JBNBZS010000068.1:0-27728 GCF_049629625.1 Roseomonas chloroacetimidivorans
CGTCCAGATGCAGCGCCAGGGGCTGGCAAATCGCGGCCAAGCCAACGACGGTAAACCAGACCCACCAGGGTGCCTTGTCCCCGATGAAGGACATGCTGGGCGCGACATCTGGGTCGCTGTGGTTCCACGCCCCGAGCACCACGAACAGCGTCGTGGCAAAGCCCGAAGCAATGTCGAAGAGGTCGGCTGGTCGGTGAACGAGACGGCTGAACCATAGGCGGATACGTCGGATGGCGCTCATGTCCTATCCCCCACCGTTCGTGCCACGCGCGGCATCTACCCCCTCCCCCTCTGCGGCATCCTCTACGCCCCCACCACAGTCTGCACCACGCGCACGCCGGGCATCGAGACGCTTCCCTTAGGCGGCATGGTTAGGCTGGCACCTTGCGCACTGAGAAGCTCCGCACGCGGATGGTGATGCCAGCCGCAGCGGACTGCACTGGGATGATTGACACAACGGCCCTAACCAGCGTGGGAGAGGGCGGCACCGGAACCGCCTCGCCGCGATGAATACCGGACCAGGCGAACTGCAGCGGGAGGTTCATGTCGATCAACTCATATGCCGTTACGGTCGAGGCTCCTGACAGCAGCAGGCCGCTTTGCACTGCACGGTAGGGCTGCGTGACGGAGACGATCTCTATGTCCGCGGTCGCCTGGAGAATGTCCCCCGCCGACACGTTGGCCAGCGTCACGCTTTGCTGGAGGTTGATCGTCGTGCCGGTAGGTGTTCCACTCACGTCGATCTGGAAGGTGGTCGCGTCATACTTAGAGCCGACAACCGTAGCTCCCGCCGTTCCTATGAGGCTCCAGCCGTCCGGCGCGACACCCGTGGCACCACCCGAGAGCGTCCCGGCGCTGCCTCCCATCATGCCGTTGGAGACGAGATTGCCGGTCGAGTTCGTCGCGCTGTACCGATCCCCATTCTGTGCGACCAGCACATTGTGCGCCGGATAGAACCGCTCCAGCGCAGGCCGGATCATCTCTGCGAGACGGTAGTTACCGAAGGCGCTGAGGTGGAGGCCGTCAATCAGGTATCCGGCTTTTGCGTCGCCTGTGGTGCTCGTTGGGTCCGCAAACTCGGGCCATGCGTCCACAACGGCCAGACGACGATGCGTGCCAGCTAGTGATAAGCACCACTGCCGGATGCGGTAGTGGTCCTCCAAATTCTGACCGGAAAGTCGCCTGTTCGCGAAGGTCCCCGGTTCCCCTCGGGGCAATTCAGCGATCAGAACAAGATTACGTCCTGACGAAAGGACGGCGTTAATCGACCGAGACAAGCTGTCGCGTGTGCGCTCAAAGGTCCAGCCCAACGTCCTTCCGAAGGTCCGGTCGTTTGTGCCGCCCAGCAATAACACAGTGCCGCTGTCACTCGCGAGCATAGCGGGGATCTGGCCTTCGATGGTCTCGGTCGTATCGCCCGCGTGGGACACGTTGAGAGACAGCGGTACCTCCACACGCCCGCGCATGACGGATTTGAGGTAGCCTTGCAGGCCGTTCTGCCGGGTCGAGTAGGCCGGCACCGTTCGGTCTTCAAGATTGTTTTTCACATACTCCATGCGGCTGTCGCCCATCTGGGCCACGCCGCGATTTGGATTGAGTGCGGCTTGCTCTGCCGCCTTCTGCGCCTTCCTGGCCTCCAGAAAGGAGATGATGTCCAACGGCATTACGCCACCCTCACCTTGCTGATCGTCGCGTCGGTGATCGTCGTCACCCACGTCTCATTGGTCGGAGGGCCGTAGACCTCGGTCACGGTGTCGCCCTCGATCGTGGTCGTGACCTGCACGCCGTCGATCGTCTGCGTGATGACCGTGGCGTCGCCGTTCAGCGTTGCGGCGTAGGGGGTGGCGCCGAGAAGTTGGCGCGCCACCTCCACCCGCGCCTCCTGCACGGCGGCGGCGGTGGTGGTGACCTGCTTGGCGATGGGCTGAACGACGGCCGTGGCGGCGTCGAGCACGGCCTGGCCGGAGAGTGCCCGGGTGGTGCCCTCGTCATCGACGTAGACCACGCGCCCGCCCGGCTGCAGCGCGTCGCCGGCCAGGAGCTGGTCCAGACGAACGGCCGAGAGGACGCCGCCGGAGATGGTGGTGACGGCGGTGCTCTCGTCCGACATCCAGATGGCGCCGGAGGGCTGGCCGGTTTCGCCTGGCCCCGCGACGACAGTAAAGCCCATCCAGTCGAGCTGAATCTGGGGATCAAGACAGCGGACGCGAACAGCCCAATAGCCAACCTGATCCACAACCCAGGAGGATCGCCAGCGTGGCGGTGGTGTCCCCGGGTCGGGAACGCCGGCCGTCTCGAAAGCAGGCCCGTTCGGGGGCTGCCAGAGGAAAGTCACGCCACTGGCGACCGCCGGCAACCTGTCTATGCCCAGGATCTGCCCAGACGCATTGGCCGTACCGCCCAGCGACAGCCGAGGCCGCAGGGTATCGGGCGCACCCACCGTCACAGCGGCCGTGATGACGCTCATCAGCACCTCGCAAGCAGGTATCGCCGCGGCACCCGGAGGCGCGCGGGGAAAGGGACGGATTGTGGAAGGCGGCTAGAGCGCCGCGGCAGCCTTGAAGAGGTCGTCGAGTTGCTGGTCGGTCAGCGGCACACTGGCGGCCAGGCCGACAACCATGGAGCCGTGGCGCTCAACGATGGTGGCGTATTCCCACTCAAGCTGAGCGGCACGGCCTGCCGCCGCCACGGCCGCGTCCACCTCATCCAGGAGGCCGGCCTGGAGAAGCGCAAGTCGAGCCTGCCTGGGGGTGATGGAGGCTGGGACGGAATCGATTGAAGGCTCGGCGGGCGTTACCGCGGGCAACTCGACCAGCTTTCCGTCCACCACGCCCCAGCCATCGGGCACGAGACGCAGCTCTGTCCCGTCCTCCAGCGTGATGTCCGTTACGCCGTCCCACAGGACGAGGTTGATCACCTCATCCTTTTTGTACTGCTGACTGGAGCCATCGAGCTGGGGCAGGGTGACCGCCTCGGTAGCGGTCTGGGCGTAGATCGCCATGCTCAGTACTCCAGAATGATGATGCCGTCGGCGCCCTTGCCGCCGCTGCCGCCGGCGACGCCACCCGGTGCACCCGCCCCCGGCAAACCAGCATCGCTCCCGGGCTGAGGCGTTGTCGCATCGCTCACCGGGCCGCCGGGCGCAGGGGAGCAGAACGCAGCGCCGCCAGCGCCACCAATCCGGCCGCTGTCGCCCGTAACGAATCCCGTGCCGGCACCAAGCCCCACGAACCCGCTGGCGTTGACGCCGCTGGTAATGATGTAAATGCCCGGTGCGCCGGCAGATCCGGAGATGACGCCGTTGGCACCTCCGCCCCCAAGGCCACCACGGCACTCAACAAAGCCAGCAATCACCGTGCTGCCCCCCGTACCGCCGTTGCTCCCACTTACGCCACGGGCACCGCCGGCGCCCACGGTGAGACCGAGCGATTGGCCCGGCGTGACGGCGAGATAGCCCTCCGCGTAGGCGCCAGGGCCACCGCCTGCTGCTGCGCTGTTGGGATTGGCAGCGCCGCCACCACCACCGCCGCCGGCCCATGCGCGGAAGCGCACGCGCGTCACTCCGGCGGGGACGGTCCAGGTTTGGGAAGAGGTGATGTATTGGATATTTTGGAACAGCCCTGCAATGTCAGGAAGCGACGCGATCTTCCGGCGCAGTGCCGCGTTCGCCACAATGTTCCCGGCCGTCACACTTGAGGCACCGTTTGCCACAGTCACCCGGGCCAGTTCGACATACCCCGCGTCGGGAGCGGGCGCCGTCTCGGAGCCCGTGGCCGCTGCGGTCCCTGCCTTGAGGCTGACCACGGCCTGCACGGCGCGGCGCGTGTTCTGCGGCGTGCCGCTATTGTCAGGGCCGCTGAACGCCGTGTCAGGGTCGGCCGCATTGTAGTAAGGCAGCACGCCTGGGTCGGTGTCCACGACCTGGCAGGCCGCCTGCACCACATACACGCGGGACTGCCCGACCGTCGCCGGAGGCGTGATGGTCAGCGTCACCGCATCGCGCAGCAGGCCCTGCTGCATCACCGTGTGCGCGTCGGCACCAAGGGTGCTGTAGGCCGAAGCATCCAGCGCCAGCGGCGCATAGATCGCGCCGGGCTGCACCACCACATTGAGGGCAGCCGGGCTGTTCGGCCCAACGGTCATGCCCTCGACGGTCGTGGTCGTGCCGAAGACGGACTGCGCTATCCAGCCCAGGCCTTCCACCGCATATCGCTGCGGGGCAAGCACGTCCGTCTCCTGGGGGATGGCCCCCGGATAGACAATCCTTCGGTCGGTCATGAAATCCCCTCAGGGTCAGCAGGTCAGGCCTGGATCCGCACCCAGGCCGTCACGCCCTCGGGCTTGTTCGCCACGATGGCTTCAAGAATGTCGTCGTCGGTGATCGCGTCGGCGGCCTGATCGGCGCCGAGATAGGCCGAGCGCCCTACGCCGTAGCCGCCGGTCGAGATGCCATATCCGGCAATGTTCGGTGCACCCGTGGTCAGGTCGCGGTACACGTCAATGAACACGGCTCCAGGTGTCCGCAGGCTGCCGTAGGCACCCGCCACGCCATAACCGAGCCGTGGCATGCCGTAGCCGCCCAAGTCCTGGGGCCGGGCCGGCTCGATGATGCGCGGCTCGCGTCCGGTCAGGTCCAGCAAAAGCTGTCGCATCGCCGCCCGCGTCGCACGTGGGCGAAGCACCTCGGCCAGGATGCGTGTCCGCAGGGCCGCGTCGGACTGCCCCGCGCGCCGCCGAAGCCGTGCACCGAAGAAGTCCAGCGCCACGAGATCCAGCCAGCCGCCGGAGGCCGTCCCGATCCGCATCTGCTGGCGCGTGTAGTCCAGAAAGCTATAAGCCCAGGCCCCGATCCGGCCGGCCATGGAGAGCACCGCACGCAGCACCGGCGCATCGCCCAGCGTCGGCGGGAACCAGCCCGCCGGCAGGACGGCGAACATGCGCCGAACCAGGTCCTCCTGATCGCCCGTTGCCATCAGGAGACAGCCACGGTGCCGGGCACAATCACCTGACGGGCGGTCGGCGCAAGATCGGCGGTCCCGCCGTTCAGAGTGACGGCCGAGACGTTGGTGATAGAGGGATCAGCCGCATAGGCAACCTGGGGCAGCCGCGTGAAGGGAAGAGAGGCGCCGATATCCCGCCCCGAGAGGAGAGCATTCACGGCTGCCGCGGCGCGCCCCACGGCCGCCGCATGGTCGGCACCGGGCGCGGTAGTCAGGGTCATTGCGGCGTTCGCGACCAGCGGGTCCGCCGCGATCACGTCGAAGGTGATGCCCAAGCCGCGCACGGCGTCCACCGCGCTGTAAGTTCGACTGAGGAGCGACGGCGGCGCGCTGCCGGTGCCATCGTCCATCACGACCACGAAGTTGGCCGCCTTCGGGCTGCCGGCGGCGTCCTCCCCCTCGATCAAGCCCCAGCGGATGCCGGGCTGGACCTGGGAAACGGCATAGTCGATCGCGCTGCGGGTGGCCTTGGAAAGGGAAGCCAGATAGGCGGGGAACCTGGCCTTGGCCGCCATGTCCGTCTCGGCATCGGCACCGCCGGTCATGGGGGCGGCGTTCGTCACCGTATCCACCCCGGACAGAGATGATGCCAGCAGCGTCACGGTGCCGGCGTTCACGTTGCCCGCTGTGCCGGCCGTCACTGCCGCTACAGGCACATCCAAGGAACCCGCGCCGGCCGGGATGGTGTAGCCCCCTGCCCCCGCGTCGTAACCTGCCCCATCTGCGACAACCTGGAAAGTCACGCTTCCGTCGGACGTGCGCAGCAGCGCGCCCACCGGCACGAACGCGGCCGCGACGGGAGAAAAGCGGGCCAGAGTGACCGTGCCTTGGGCAGAAGCAGCCGGCGTGCGGGTCAGCCCGAAATCCCCGATGAAGGAATCCACGTCCTCGCCGCTAGAGGTGGCGAGCCGCGAGGTGGCCAGCACGCGCAACAGCATGGCCTGAAACCACAGCATGACCGCCGCATAGGCCTCGGAGGCGGCGCGCATGATGGAGCCCGCCGAGAAGTCCAGCGCCCGCCCGGCTGAGGCCTGCGCCGCCGCAGCCTGATCCGCCAGCATCTGCGGCAGGCCCTTGGTGTCGATCGTGGCCAAGCGTCAGTCCCTCACCGTGAAGCCGATCGCCACCGGCTCGGCCGTGTCCGCGTCGCGGTAGGCAATGGAGAGGGTCACCGCCCCCGTGACATCGCCGCGCGCTGACACCTGCGGAAGCGGATCCTGGGAGACAGCCCGCTCCAGCAGCATCTGCCGACGCGCCATCGCCTCGGCTCTTGCCGCCCCGTTCGGCTCGCCCACCAGCAATGGCAGGCCCGCGCCATACTCTGGCGCCCAAATATTGGCGCCAGGCGAGGTCAGAAGACGCCGAAGCACACGCTGGCGCCCTTCTTCCGATCCTTCGACGGATCGCAAATCACCGGTCGCGGACCACTGAAGGTCCCTGCCCCATTCGTGCCAGATGTCGGTCATGGCGCCTCGCTCGTTAGAGCAGGAAGCCAAGCTCCTGCATGAATGAGATGGGATCTTTCGCGCGCTTATTGCTGTTGCAGGGGCGGCAGAGCAGTTGCAGGTTCCTCGGCTCGTTGGAGCCGCCACGAGCAAGCGGCGTGATATGGTCGATCTGACCTCGCCCGCGTAGTTGACGGCGGCATACCCCGCATCGGCCCCGTTGAGCAGCGCGGATAGCCCGCACGTTTCCTACTGTGAAACGACCGATGGCACCTCGTTGGCGTGTCTGATAATTGCGCGCGTTGGCCTTCGCTTTATCGGCGTTCTCGGCATACCAGCGAACGAAGTAAACGCGAACCTTATGCGCCCGCTTCTGCATGTAGGCACGTACTCGGTCTGGGTTGGCTTTGCGCCAGGTTGCCTGTTGGGCCAACCACTTCGGCTTATTCGCCTCGCGCCATGCCTTGCCCACAAGTGCCAACCGCTCGCGGTTCGCCTTGCGGTACTCCCGGTCATAAGCGGCCTTGCACTCTCGACAGGTAGCTCGACGCCCGCCGGGGCGCTCTTTCGCAACGGCGAACCGCTCTATGGGACGACAATGGCCGCAGTTCGTGCAAACGCGCGTGGCGTCATGGGTCACGTCCGAGCTAGACTTATTCTCAGCCACGATTGGCTCCTGACAGAGCGTTTGTGGTTAGGCCGAGTGTGGGGAGCTTTCACCTTCCCCGCTCGGCCGCCCTGGGGTACAGGGCACTGAAAATGTAGCACAAATCCTTATGGATGCGGAGCGGTTTTAGCTCCCCGTCAGGTTTGTTGTGAAGTGCGAAGCCTGCATCTTCTGTGTCGGTGGCTGCCCATTGCCAGGATGTGAGTGCGTGTCGAAAAGCGCCTGAAACGTGTCGATCACCAGTCGCCGGAAGGACGCGCCCATGGCGCCAATCCGCACCGCCGCGGACAGCACATCGATCGAGCCGTCCGGGTTTAGCTTCAGGCGGGCATTCTCGTGCACCAGCCACACCCCGCCTGTCGGAACACCCTCCGGCGCTGGGTGGGCCTGATCGTAGAGCGCACCCGTGACGACCCCGGCCTCCTTGCCGCCCTCCTGGAACTCGACCTTCACCTGGGCGCCCACCTCGGGCAGCCAGTGAAGCTTCCAGGTCGGCCCAATGCTAATGGTCTCTACCGGGAGCCATCCAGTCAGCACCCCGTCCGGCTGCAGCAGCACGCGCACCGCGTGAGCGTCTGGGTCCACCCCGTCCACCGTCCCATGCCGCGTGGGCATGAACTGTCGCCCGGCGCGGGTCGCCTCGCGCCGCATGGCGTCCTGAAGCATCGGGCCGTCCATCACAGCGCCACCGAGCTTTCCGGCGCCACGTTCCGGCAGCGCAGGCGCATGTCGAAGCCGCCCGCATCATAGGACCAGTCGATCGCGTCCAGCCGATAGGCTTGGTCAAAGGCGGTGCCCGTGCCCTGCAGGATCAATAGATGCTCCGGGGTCAGCCGCACATCAGCCGGCACGCCCTCGATATCCACGGCCTTCTCGTGCCGGGTTACCGCTTCCAGAACCTGCTGCGCCTCGACCGAGGCCTGCTCCTCGGTCAGTCCCGGCTTCCGCACCACATACACCTGCGTGGGAAGCTGCGACGATGGCCGGCTGCGGCGATAGGAGCGGTCCGCCTTGGAACTGGCCGTGATGGCTCGCCCAAGGCTTGCGTTCCAGGATACAACCCGCACCTCCACGTCGCGCGCGACGGTCAGAGAGCGGCGCAGGATGAAGTTGCCGACCGGAGCTTCGGGATAGGCCTGCCCCTTGATGAGCGCCCGATAGTCCAGCACCCAGCGCGGCGCCTCGCTTTCCTTGAGGGGCGGCCCGAAGTGCAGATCCCGACCCCTCACATACACGTCGAAACCCTCCTGCTCAGCCAGGAAGACAAGCAGCGACCACTCCGATACCTCAGTCTCTAGTCGGGAGTATTCCCGCTCGTAATAGGTGCCGGAGCGCTTCTTGGTGCGGGTCACCCTCGGCGTGAGGCCATGCTTGACCGCAAGCTCCGTCGCAATCTCCGAGGCGGTCCGGTTCGGCCATTTCTCGGCCGTTCGCGTGTCCAGCAGATCCGCCGTACGATCACGCCCGGTCAGCCGCACCTCTTGCCGGCCCACATCGAGCTCCACGTCATCCACACGGCCCTCGATCAGGAGCACGGTCGGCTCCGGATCGCCGGCCAAGATCTCCACGGCCAGCTCCATGCTGTCGGCCAGAACCGACGTGCGGGCCGCCGCATCCTTGGCGTCATCCATGCGAAGCGTCAGCGCGAAGGCGTCGGCCTGCCGGTAGCGGTTGGTCTGGACGCGGATACTCTTCAGTTGCCCGTCCAGCCGCACGCCATTCACCTTGGCCGCCACACGCGGGTGCCGCAGGGCCGGCGCATCCACGCCCAGATCATTTGGCCGGGTATTCGGCGCCGCGTCGGCGACACCGACTGCCCCTCTCGGCGCCCCCGTTGCGGCTGCAGGAAGGTTAGCCACCCAGCACGCCCCCGCTCGCCTGCCGCCCGCCCTGGCGCGGGATGGTCAGCACCGTGATGCTATCCACCCAGGGGTCGGTCAGGCCATTTGCCGCGGCGATCACCGTCCATAGGCTCGCATCGCCATACGCCGAAGATGCAAGGTGGTAGAGCGTGGTCCCTGCCACGGTGATGGTGGACGGAACCTGGATCACGCGCGCACCAGATTGGCTGCCGCACGGGTCAGCAGCGACTGCACGCCACTCGCCTTCCAGGCCAGCTCCCCGGCTTGCACAATGGACTGTACCCCGCCGGCCATTTCCGAAGCGGGCCCGGACAGCACGCCCGCCAGTGGCGTTCCGTCCAGCGCCTTGGAAGCCGCTGCCGCCACGCTCCCGGAACTGGCGATGGAACTGGCGAAGCCGCCCTGCACGCCCGCGAAGGCTGCGCCACTGATGGTGGAGAAGCTCAGCGTGCCATTGGTTGCCACGCTGTTGATGGCCGCCTGCGCTGCGGTGATCGTTCCGGTGACGACGGGGCTGTCCGCCGCCAGGCCGAGAGCGGCGGCCAGGTCGCCGGCCACCGCGTCCTCCACGCTGGTCAGCAGTTCCCCGACCTCGCCGGCCACCAGATCCTCGATCACCTCGCAGGCGATGCGGTAGGGAATCTCGGAGAACCGCTCGTAATCGGCTTCGAAGCGCTCGATCACGACCCGATAGGCGAAGGTGTCCCAGGACAGGACGTGCTCCTGCCCGGCCCGGCGCATGGTGTCCAGTTGCCGCGCGCGCAGGGCTGCCAGCGGGCCGCGAAACCGGCCGCGCCAGGATAGCGGCGCGTCGTCCGGGCCCAGCGCGTCGATGACCTTCTTGCCGCCGATCAGCCGGTGACGGCGCAGCAGGTGCGCACCGCCGAAGGGCATTACCTCCGGCAGCTCCCAGTCGGCAAAGGTGAAGGTGCCGAGGATGACGGCCATCAGATCGTCTCCGCGTCCGGCAGCGCCACACGGCTATCCAGTCCGGCGCCCGAGCGGTTCGGGCGGGACAGGTCGCGGGCCTGATGGCGGGTCACCACCTCGGTCAGCACCCGGCCGTCGAGATAGACGGGGACGCGGATGACAGCCTCGCGCGAGGTGGAGGCGTCAGAGCCATCCCAGGGCGAATAGCTCATCGGCTGTGCAGGAGGCGGCACCATCGCAGCACCCCTGCCACCCAGCGCGTTGCGGTTCGGCGCGCCTTCCTGGCGACCGCCTGTCCCGGTTCCTTCGAGACTGCCCAGGAGCCGGCCTGGAAGGCCGATGATCCAGTCCACAATTGCCGAGATCACCTCGGCGGCCTTAGTCCGGAAGCCCTCGATCGCAGCGCCGAGACGCGGACTCCAGTCCGTGATCGCCGCCACGGCTTGGTCAACACGGTCGGTCACGGCCTGCCAGCCAGCAGACACGGCGGCCGTCAACACACGCCACGGCAGAAGCCAGTCGATCGCCGCGATCTGTGCCTGGAGCCACCGGAATGGCGCGGCAATCAGCGTCTCGTAGAGGGTTGCGCCCCAGGTCGCGAAGAACCGGCCCACTGACGCCCAGTCCTCGCGGCTGAACGACATCAGCGCGGCCGTGACCGCTCCAAGGGCGGCTCCCGCTGCCAGCACCCCGGCCACGAGGCCGCCGCCGCCCAGAGCCGCAAGAGCCGCGGCGCCAACCATTACCGTCCCCAGCGCCACGAGCGCTGCGCCGAGCCCGGTCGCGATGTAGCCGAGCGTCCGGACGAGGGCGGGATTGCGGGCAGCCGCCTGTGCCACCGAATTCACCGCCTCAGCCACTGCGTTCATCGCCCGCGCAGCCAGCGGCACCAAAGGCGATCCCAAGGCAGTCAGCAGGTTCTCCCAGGCAGCCCCAAGCGCCTGGCGCGCGGCGACCGGGCTTTCAGCCAGCAGCCTGGCAGCAGCATCTGCCGGAACGGCTGCTTGATTTGCCCGCTCGCGGTCGATCTGAGCCCGGGACAACATGATCTGGGTCCAGAAGCGCTGACCAGTGGCCGTGCTGAAGGCTTTCAGGATGAAGTCGAGACGCTGTTGCTCGGTCTTCGCGCCAGCGCGCTCCATCGCCGGGACCAGATACCGGTCGAACCACGCGACCGGGTTGTTCATCAGAACGTCGCGCCCACGCACGCCGCCCCGGCTAAGCAGCACCTCGCCAGCAGGCGCCACCTCGAAGCCGCCGCCCGCGTGGAGGCGGCGGTGGGCGGTCCGAGAGCCACCCTCCAGGAGGCCCGCAGCCTCCAGGAAGCGCGCCTGACGCTGCGGCATGACCCCCGCCACAAGCTGGCGATATGCCGCAGTCAGCGCGGTGCCGGCGCGCAAGCCGCCCATGCTCTCGATCAGGGTGGACATATCTCCATAGAGTGCCTGCGGCGTCAGCATGGTGCCCGCCGGGCCGGCCTGCTGCATGAAGTTGAGCAGGTCCCGGGGGGAGACGCGACCACGGTTGGTGATGACCGCCCGCATAAAGGCGTCCATCTCCCCTCCGAACCGCTGCTGGTCGAGCTGCCCGTTTTCGAAGCGGATAGCGCCCCGGAGATCGAGCATTCGGGCAGCCAGCCCAGCCGCGCCCTCGTCGTTCTGACCGGTCACCACCCCGAGCACCCGAGAGAACTGCTGGAACTGGCCCAGGACCGCGTTGGCTTCCGGCAAGCTGCCCAGGAGGCCACGCAGCTCGCCCAGCGCCCGAAGGTTACCGGACGCTGTGGTACCCATAACCTGAGCAGCCGTGGCCCACGCCTGCCCGGTGGCCTCCGCGATCCCTCGATTCGTCTCGCCAGCCGCCCGAAGCAGGGCCTGCTGGTGCACCATCTGCTCACCGCCCTTCACCAGGGCGTTAACGCCGGCCAGCATAGCGCCGCCGACCGTGACGGCTCCAAGCCCGATCAGAGCAGTCCTGAGGGTGCCCAGCTTGGCAGTGGCGGCATCGATGTGACGCTGGAAGCCCAGCATCTCCCGCGCCACCACCCCCAGGACCTGGGAGACACCGTTGGTCATCGCGAGGTGGACGCCGATGCGGTAGGCTTCGACCAAGGGCATACCCCCTACCAATCCGCCCACCGATGGGGCTACGGTCCCCGGCCATGAACCCGTTTGGCCGTTACGTTCAGTGGCGCGTGCGCGTCACCCTGGTTTCCATGGTCGCTATTGCGGCCGTCGGCTTCGCCTTCGGCCAAACCGCCGAGGCCCCGCCCCGCCTGGATGGTCTCCCTTCCGAGGTACGGGGCTTCCCGCGCCATGGAGAGACGATCGGAGCGGCGCTGGCTTGCGGCCTCCGCAGCCAGCAGTGGGCGGAGAGCTACCGCGCGCGCCTCAATACTGAAATGCAGCGCCGGTCGCCCTCAGGAGCCGCGGACGCCGGGCGAGTGTTAGCGGAACGCGAAGCCTATGCCCGGCGGCAAGTATCACGAAACCGCAATGAGTTTTGCGCAGATGCGGCCAACCCCACCGATCTGGCCACCGGCGACCGCATCGTGTCCGGTGCTGAGCGGAACCTACCGTGAGGTCTAACCGGTCTAGAGATCTCAACCCCGCACTCGATTTCGAAGACGACGGCGCCAGCTTCCGGGTCCGTCAGGAACGCCGGCAGCGTGCCTCATTCCCGCACGGCAACGCGCTCACGCGGGAAGTTGGCGGCCGACGCTGGAAGGGCTGGTTCTTCTGGATCTGCGTTGCCCCACCCCTGGGGCTGGCCGGCCTGGTTCTTGGCGCCCTGCTGTTCCTGGTGATCGCGGGCTAGTCCTCTCCCCCGGAGATCGGGATCTTCGTGCCGGTATCCCCGCGAAGCGCCGCGACCATGCGGCGTCCGAGGATCTTCACCACCTCATCGGACTTCCGGACCGCGGCGCCGCCCAGGAACGAACGGGGCGGAATCGTCTTGGTGCCCAGCTCTTGGTAGAGCGCCACATCCAAGTCGGACCCGACTACTGCCTCTCCGTCGCCTACCCTTCGACCAATGCTGTCCCGGAGCTTGCCGGTCCTCAACAGGGGATCATTGGCGGTGAAGCCCTGGGCAACGCGGTCTTTCTGGGTGCTCTCGGCCAGTTGTGGCCAAGCCCCAAAGGGAGGCGCTGCGGGTTGATAGTCGCCAATCTCTCGCTTGGCCTCGGCCTGCACGACCCTGGCCGCCTCATCCAGGGCGCTGCGACGCTCTCGGTCGGCTCGCTCGGCCAAGCCGGCAGCGAAAAGCGCGAAGGCGGCGGGGGAAGCGAACGATCTCACGGCTTCCGTTCCTTCCAGCGCATCCGCTGCCAGTCGAACTCAGTGCCCTCGAAGCCGGCGAAGATTACGGCGTGGGCAAAGCGTTCCTCGTCTGACATGGAGATCGCCCGGTCATACGGGACCCCGTTCTTCACCAGCCACAGGCACTCCTGCAGCTCGGGGTCCTCGGCTAGTTTTTTGCCGCGGCCTGGGTTTCAGAGGTGCGCCGCTGAGTGGCAAGGCGAAGCGCCGCCGCGAGATCACCCTCGGCGGCCTCAACGTCAGCCGGCGTGACGCCCATCATGGCAAGTTGGGCCTCGCCAAGGGCGTCGAAACCCTCATCCCCCAGCCGCTGCACCATAGCCTCGCACTGAAGCTCTGTGGTGAAGCCAGGAACCAGCTCACCATCAATCTCGGCCACCGAGTAGGCCAGCATCGCCAGACCGGCATACTGCTCGTTCCGGGAGTTGACAGGCCCGATGGCCTTAAACAGCCGCATCTTCTCCAGCGGCCCGATCTTCCTGACCCCAATGCGCCGCCCACGAGTGTCAGTCACATAGGTCAGGCCAGGCTTGCCCGCCGGCTTCGGATCCGCCGCGGGCGCGCCGGGGTCCAGCATCTCGACAGTCGTCATCAGCTAACGAGCTCCCGGGTGCCCATGCCCGTAATCCGACCGGTGACCTTTTGGTCGCGCTGCTTGTTGCCGGAGCTGTCCTGCTTGAGCACCACCTTCCGGTAACGGAATGTCGTCACGCTGCCATCCTGCTCCCTGATCGTCTCCGTGATGGTGATCAAGGGCACCGGAAGGCCACTGCGCTGCCGGGCCTCCCTGTTGGCGAAGTACCGATCGATTTTCCCGTTCTGACGATCGTACTCCATCGTCAGATTGAAGCCCTGGTACCGGACATCGAATAGGTCATCGCCGTTCAGGGGATGAGATTCTAGGTCCGTGGTGCGGGCGGTGGCCTCGAAGCCTGTGAGGCCATCGATGCGCTCGATAGAGCCGTCCACAGGGTCATAGATGTCGATCGAGACATCCTGGCCGGTGGTGAAGGTATCAGACATGGGCCATAGGCTCCTCCAAGGGGTTCCGGCAACGGGGCGGCGCCGAGAGGCCCGCGAGGAATTCGAGCGGTGTCCGAGTGCGCTTAGTGCAGTTGCACGAACGGCAGGCTGGGACGACGTTTGAGGGGTCGTTGGAGCCGCCGCGCGAAAGCGGCAGCATGTGGTCCGCGGTTAGTTCAACACCCTCGTCAGCATGACGGAGGCAGTAGGCACAACGGTTGCCGAAGTAGGCGAGGATGCCGGTCCAATCAGCCTCAGTGATCTTGCCGCTCGCGCCATTCTCCCTGGCGCGCCGCGTGACCTGTCCTGCCCGAATGGAAGCGGCTTTGCTGGCGCGATATTGCTTGGCGTAGGCGAGCTTCTCGTCCCGGTTCTGTCGATAAGCGTGATGCTCGCGCGTCAGGCGTTGCAGGCGATACTCTTGATCCACCGCCCACCGCTTGCGCCGTTCAGCATTTATTGTCGCCTTCTTAGCGTGGTAATTCGCGCCGTTCGAGGCATTGTACCTATCGCGATGCCGCGCATGGATTTCGCGCTGAGTTTTCCGGTACTTTTCAGGGTTGGCCTTCTGCCAAGCCGCAACGGACGCTTTCGCGCGCTCGGGGTTGGCTTGATATCGCGCCACTGCTTCCGCCCTACTACACACCTTGCAGCATGATCGAAGACCGTCCCGCTCTGCCTTCCGACGATGGAACTCGCTTGCAGGCTTTAACTCACCGCAGCGGCAACACCGCTTCTCGGCAGGAAACTCAATCTCATCCCAAGACCGAGATTTGTGGCGTTGCCGTGAGTGTCGAGCACGCTTTTCCATCGTCGCATTATATCATGCAGAAGGCTGACGCTGAATCGTAACTGCCTGTCCCCCTTCGAGGGAAATCACAAAGAATTCCGTAATCGCAAGATACCGGACCTTCACGCTTGCGGTCCGGTAACCCAGGGCGCGACGCGCCGGCGGGTTATTGCTGGCCCGGCAGACGACCGAGAAGTCCTCGATCATCTGGTCATCGTTGCCCGTGCCCTTCAGGGTGCCGAGGAAGGCGCCCAGCGTGGCCTCCGTGCGGCGCAGCGACGCGTCGCTGGTCACCTCACCCACGAACCGCCCCATGCCCGCATCCAGGGTCGCGGCAATGAAATTCGACATACGCGTGGCGTTGTCGCCGTGCTCCGTCGCGCTGGACGAGGCGTTCCGGCCCATGCGGATGCCCCAGTAGGCGCCGCCCGGTACGGGATTGGTGATGACGTCGATGTTGTTCAGCGCCAGCACCTGAAGCTCGGCGTCCGAGTAGGGTGCGCCGGTGAGGCTGCGCTGCGTCGCGACGACCCCGTAGACCTCCTTGTTGAGGCCGGACTGATGCGGAGCCAGGGCGCCGAGACGGCCTGCGAAGATCGCCTGCGGGCTGACCATGCGGACGATGCCCGTCACCGGGTCGTTCCAGTAGGCCCAGTCGCCGAGAATCACCTTGACGTTCTTGTTGTCGATGCCGGCGGTGGTCTTGGCGGTGGCCGCCGCGGAGACAGTCTGCCCGGCCGGCGCGCCCAGCATTATGTAGATGCCCTCGCTCTGCGCGAAGGCGAGCTGCGTGGCATAGGTGGTGCTGTCGGTCACGTCGGCCAGCATGCCCACCGAGCACCCGGTCTTACGGAGGGCGTACATGCCCTTTCGCGGCACCGCGTCGGAGCCGATCATAGCCGCCGCGTCAACGCCGGAGGCACCGTCCGTGCCGCCCGTCAGGGTCGTGGTGCCAGCAACCGGTGCACCTGTCCCCGCACCAGCCGTGGCCACGATCAGGTCGGAGGCGCTGCGCTGGCCGGGGATGCCGTTGTTGATGGCGGCGGCGATGTTCACCCACAGGGCGTTGCCGGTGCCGGTAATGTTGTCGAAGATCTCGGGCAGGCGTCCATAGCCAGCCTGGACCACCGTCGTGCGCCAGGAGTTCGCGGCGCTGCCGGCTGAGAGGATCACGGAGATGGCGTTACCGCCGGTCCCGGTCCACTTCGCGGTCGCCGTCAGGCCGTTGGTGCCGATAGTCGCGGAGGCCGCGGCGTCGGTGCCGTCCGTGGCGCGAACGGCTCGAATGTCCTGCGAGCCCTGCTGGGAAGCGATATAGACCGCCGTGCCCAGATCAAAGGCGCGTGCAGCCAACGGCCCGAACTCGCGCACCTGGCCGGCATAGTCGGAGAGAGGCAACGGCACGCCCACCGGGCCCCAGCTCGCCACGCCCACGATGCCTACCCGAGAAGTCGGAACCCCGTTCAGCAGCAGGTTCGTGGGGTTGATGAGGTTGATGTAGAGCCCCGGCACCGACAGAGCGGCGGTGTTCAGGGTCCCGTCCTGATAGATCGCCATGCTGCGTCAGCCCTTGGCCGGAGAGAGGGGAAGAACGAACTCCGCGTGCGCCCCCTTGCGGAGCGCGCGGAAGGTCGCCGGGTCGGTTACCCGCTCCCCCTTGCGGAAGGCAGTTCCGTCGTCGCTGGTGAAGTCCTCGCGCACGATCGCGAGCGCCTTGGGCTGCTCGTCGGCAGCCGGCGGGTCCTTGGCCATGTCGGCTCCTCCGGTCAGATGAAGCGGTGTTCGGTCGCGGGTGCGCCGGGCGGGTCCATCGGACCCTGGAAGACCTCGCCCACAGCCGTGACGGGGGCGGTGCGGCGGTCGATGGTCGGATAGTCGACCGTTAGGAAGAGGTCCCGGCGGTGCAGGAGGGCTTGGCGCCCGTCGTCTGATTCCGCGAGGCCGGTGTAGAGCAGCCGGGCGCGTTCATCAGCGGGCAGACCCAGCCAAGGCGTGCGCCCGATCCAGAGGTCAACTGCCTGCCCGACCGCGCTGCGGAGGACCGGCGTGGGCGCCCAGACCGTGACCTGCATGGGCTGGATCTGCCGGCGCAGGGTGATGCTCTCGGAGCCGGGCCCGACGACGCGAGCGCGAAGGTTGACCGCGCCCGGCAGGGTCAGGACGGTGCCGGAAACGGTGCAGGGCCGGTCGGCCTGGATCATGGCGGCCAGGGCAGCGGCAGTGTCCTCAGGCGTGCCGGTGGCTGGGGCCGTCCAGGCGCGCCCGCCTTCCATGACCGCGGCGATCTGTCCGGCCAGGCCAGCGCCGGCGAAGGTGACGGTGGTGTCGCCGGCCGTGGCCGTCATCAGAGGCGCGGGCACCGGGTCCGGCACCCAGCCGTCGAGCCGCCTCCCCTCGATCCGGGCCATGCCCGGCCGCGGGAAGACGCTCACCTGCACCTTCCCGGCCGCAAGGTCGGCATCCAAGGAGGCGCTATCCGGCCAGCCGGGAAACACCACGCATGGCGCGCCGACTGCAGAGGGCTGGGCCGTGCCATTGGGGTACAGCGCCCCGGCCAGCCCCTGCGCCAGGGCCGTCAGGACGTCGGTCAGGTCGGCCATCGATCAGGTCGCCACCAAGGTCCGCGCTGCCACGCGCCAGCCCAGATGCCCGCTCTCCGCCCGCATGACGCCGAAGCGGCGCCCGTCTTCGGTCGGCAGCACGTCGCCTTTACGGATGGCTGGCAGAGCGGAGCAGCGCGGCAGGAGGATGGTGCTGTCGCCCACCGGCAGCGCGCCAGGAAGGCCCGCCTCCCCTGCCCCGCCGCGCCCGGCATCCAGCACGGAAGCCGGCCAGGACAGGAACAGATCCTCTTCCTGCACGGCCGTCGCCCGGTATCCGACTGCGCCCACCCCTTCCGGGGCGTCAACGCGGCGCAGGTTCAGGGTGGCGTTGCAGGCAATGCAGAGGGTGGCGTGAATAATGCCCGGCGACGCCACGAAGAGCGTTTCCAGGCTCGGGTCCTCCGGCACGAGGTAGTCGCCGTGCAGAACGCTGGTCCCGTCGATCAGGGCGTGCCGGATGGCCTCGCTGTGCTTGGCCTGCCCTTGGAAGGGGAAGGCGGCCGAGCGGTCGAAGGCCACAGAGGCGATCCCCAGCCGGGACAGATCAGCAAGCGGACCGAACAGCCGGTGTGGCCGGTAGTGGGCGTAGGGCAGCCCCACCTTGGCGCCGGCAATGCCGTAGCCGCGCTGGGCCAGGGTGGCGAGGCGGACGCCGTCCATCAGGGATAACCCACCACATCAGCCGCGCACCGCGCGCAACGGATCGCGTGCGGCAGCAGCATGAACAGGTCCGACCCGCAGCCGCAGCGCCAGAAGGCCTTGCCTTCCTCCGGCACCGGCGCGGCCACGAAGGAGCCGTGGTGCAGGGTGCAGGACGGGCATTCCAGCCGCGTCGTCCCGAGCGGCGCCGTCGCCACCCATTGATGGCCGCACGCCATGCACCGAGCATCGCCAGCCATGTGCGGCCGGCGGTCGGCCAAGCTGACGATCTTGCCGTCCATCAGCCCCGCGCCGCCACACCGAAAAGCGGCGAGGAGCCGCCACCCAAGCCCGGCCCGAAGGCGGCCCCAAGAGCAGCCAGCAAGCGCCCCCGGTACCAGCCCAGCAACTGCATCCGCTCCTGCATTTCCAGGGGGTTGCGCGTGAACACGGCAGCCTTCGCCACATCGAGATTGCCGGCCATGGTCAGCATGGATGCCTCGACCACGAGCGCATCCTTCAAAATCCCCCGCGCCGCTGCTTCTTCAGTCGGGGTCAGGCTGACCAGCCGGTCCTCGAAGTCATTTACCTGGATCCGGTAGGCCACCGGATTCACGCCAGCCGGCCCCGCCAGGAGAAGCGTCCCGATGGGCGGATACCCGCAAAGGCGGCGGATATCCGTCTTCTCCTGGTCGGTGAAGGCCATGACTGGCTACTTGTTCCGGGCAGCCTTGGCGGATTCGGCCACCTTTGGGTCTGCCGCGCGCGTACGAGTGGCCGTGGAGGCATCAACGACCTCCGCGGCCTGCCCGATCGGGAGGTCCGCGCCGCCGCCCAGCTTCTCAGCAAGCGCGGCCACCTCGCCGCTCGGCACGGCGTCCGCCGGGATCTCCACCGCAGTCGCTAGGCCACCGGGAGCGTCTGGCAGCTTGGCCTCTTCACGCAACTGCGCGGCATTCCGGCCGATGAAGGCCCCATGGTTGTTCTCGAACTCGGTCGCATCCTTGTTGGGGAAGCGCACGTCGGTCGGGGTCGGCTCGCTGTAGGTGCCGGTCGGGTTGCGGTCCGAGGGCACGATGCCCGGGGCTGCGTTCGGATCCGGCTGCAGGACCTCCTTCGCCTTGTCCCACAGCTCGTGCTGGGCGGCGTCGAAGTCCTCGGCGTTGATGATCTGCCACTTCGTGGGATCGTCCGGGTGCACGATCTTGACGACCGGCTGCCGTGAGTTGGTGAGGTTGTCGGCCATGGCGATGCCTCTCGTTCAGGTTGGAAGGAAGACCGGCAAAGCCGGTCCTCAGTCACATCAGCCCATCAGGATCGCGATGTTGGCCGGGTTGGGCACGCCCACGCCCCAGGCCAGCGCCACCTCGTAGCGGATGCGGCGGTATTCGCGGTACAGCGCAACCTCGAAGGAAATGCCCGACACGGGGTCGGTCACATAGGTGCGGTCATCGGCGCTGTCCCCACCGGCCGGCATGGCGGGAGCCCGAGCAGCGAGAACCAGCGCATCCTCCGTGAAGGCGACGTTCGGCACATAGGCCCCGCCTACGGTGATCGCTGTGCCGGAGGCGATGGAGCCACGCAGGCCCGGCGTCCCGATCTTGAAAGAGCCGCCGGTGAGCCCGCTTACGACCACGTACTTGTTGCTGTCGCCAGCGAAGGTGACGACATCGCCGGCCACGATGGTGCCGGTTCCACCCGTGGTGGTGATGGTGGTCGTGCCGGCCGCCAGGGCGCCAGACGTGGTGATGCCGCTACCCGTGCCTGGCACGGTGGTCGGTACCATGCCGGTGAAGCCGAAGTTGAAATCCAGCACCTTGTCCATCACGCGGTTGCGGAGAAGGTCGTTGGTGCCGGCCTCGTTCACCTTCAGCAGGATGCCCTGCTTGCTTTCCAGGTTCTGACGCGCCGCAGATCCGAGAACGATGGCGCGGCCCTGCATCGGCGCCCCGTTATCGTCCAGGATGCGGTTGACGGCCGCGAGGTCGCTTAGATCATTGGCCGTCGCGAAGGGCGTGGTGCCAGCCGTGCCGGCCGCGCGAGAGGCCGCCTGGTAGGCCGCTGTGACAGCATCCACCTCCACCTGGTTGGCCAGCCAGCGCATGGACTGCGTGAACTGGCGGGCCAGAATGGCATTGTACTGGCCGGTCGGACCCAGAGCGAGCTGCTCCTCACCGTTCCAGCGGATCGGAGAATACTTCGACTTGGTGATGGTCAGCGTCATGTTGGTGAACGTCTGATCGCCATCATCCGGCGGGACGGAGCCTGGGGTGATGTTGCCACCGGTGGCCGGGGGCACGATGGGGACAGTCACGGTCTGACCAACCGCAACGCGCTCCAGCTTGGTATCGCGCTGCATGAACCGCGTCATGCCAATCAGCTCGCGCGACACATTGTTCAGAGCTTCATAGACGGTGGGAAGCACCGCCGTGATGGTGTTGGCCATTAATGCCAGTCCTCGATGGGGTTCAGGGGCTTGGTTGAATAGGTCGCGCTATCCAGCGCAGGCGCCAGAAGGCCCATCCAGGCTCCAGCCGATGGTGACGGCTCTTCGCCGCCGGATGATTGTCAGGCCGCGTCTACGACCTGGAATTGCTCCGACATCTTGGTGAACTTGTCGGCCGGAGAGAGCTTGTCGAATTCGGCGCGAGTGATGGTCTTGCCGCCTGTCGCGCCGCCCGCGCTCGGCTTAGCGCCGGAGCCGGTCTGGTTCGCGCCTCGCAGGATGGAATCGCGGTGCGGGTACGCCGCTACCAGCGTCTCCATCGCTTCATCGAAATCGGCCAGCTCACCGGGGCGCGTGGGGCTGTAGATGGGCTTCCCGGAACCGTCCTTGGCGACGATCCGGCCATCCTCGACCGAGAAGTTGCGCCCGAATGCCGCTTCGGCCAGATCGGCCGGGATGGCGAGCCGGTCGCCGATGAACTTGGACCGGGCGAAGGAGCCGCCGACGATCTCGCGATGGAGCTGATCCTTTAGGGCGTCGCGCTCCTTGGAGACGGGACGCCACTTGTCCTCCACCGCCTTGATGGCCTCGGCCTTGATGCGCTCGACCTCGCCAGCGTCCACCAGCTTCTTGTCATCGAGGTTCTTGAGCGTGGCGAGAGCCTTGCGGGCCGCCTCTGCGTCATCGATCCCTTCGAAGGCCTTCAGGCGCGTCTCCGCAGCTTCCTTGGCCTCGCGATGCGTCTGCGCCTCGCGGTTCAGTTCCCCGATCTTGGCGACGGTGCGCGCCGCGTCGAACGGCACCTCGCGCCCATCGTCATGTACGTAGACGGGGCGGCCGTCGGCCACCTCCGCATAGAGGGTTCCGCCTACCTCAACAGTCTTGAGCTTCATGGTGTCCTCTGGCCATCCGGCCGCTGGAATGGGGCATCCGCCCCGTGGCGCCCGGACGCATCAGCGCCCCGGCAAAGTCGCTTAGGTGCCCGGCTGCACCGGTTCGGGATCAGCCTCTGCCCGCAACTGCACTGCGTCGGCGTCCGCATCAAAATCCTCCGACAGCAGCCCGCGGCGCTTCAGTTCCGTCCGCGCGGTACGCCGGCTCACCACCTTCTTCTCGGCGGCATCCAGCAGGGCGCCCATCTCGTCGCTGTCTCCCGTCCGCACGCCAAAGTCGGTGTAGACATCCACCTCGGCCCGGTCGGTTGGCAGGCCCAGCCACAAGGCGGTGAGGACAAAGGCCTGTTCCAAAGCGTCCTTGAAACGCAGCGCCCATGCCTGGACGGCGGAATTGGCTTTCAGCGCCACTCCGGCCGCGCTGATAACGGTGAGATTCGCCTGCGTCATCGGCAGCATGCCGAGGTCACGCATATTGGTCTGGGTCTTTTCGAGATGCTGCGCCAGGCGCTCCAGGGAGCCCGAGGCCGGTTCGATGTACTTCCACTCGCCGTGGGTGCCGGACTGTAAGTTTGGCGGCGCAAACAGGACTGCGCGCGGGCCCACCGGAACCCGAACCTGTCGACCAGTCTCGTCCACAGGAGCGGAGATGCCCTGCCCGGCCAGCATGGGGAAGCAGGTCAGTTCATGGATGTTCTTGAGGTTGGACTCTTGCTGGTACTCTTCGATCTGAAGGTATGCGATGTCCTTCAGCGGTGGTCGGACCTGCCAGGTGGCTCCAAGCCGATCCCCCGTCAGGAACGGCACCAGCGGGATCACCCCAATGGAGAGAGGCGCCGGCCCCTCGATGCTGTCCCAACGGACGGAACCGTCAGCGTTCTGGCGCTTCTCGTAGAGCTGGTAGGTCGCCGGGCCGTAGCCACCCTCCATCGGGGATCGCTCAAAGACGCGAACCCGATCCACAACCCTCTCTCCGAACCCCTCCCGCACGGTCACAGGCTCGTGGACGCGAGCGTGCACGATAGCCTCGCGGCCCGCAATGAAGTCGGAGTAAACGGCGAGCATGCGCTCGGCCGGGATGTGCACCCAATAGGGCCGCAGCCCGGCGCGGCGCTCTTCGGCCACCGTGCGGGGCCGCCCCGAGCCGTCACCAGGCGGATAGTCTACCAGAATCCAGTCGATGCCCTTGTCCAGCCCCGCCTTGAAGGTTGCGGCGGCGAAGACGTGCAGATGGTTGCCCTGTCCGTCGATATCCTCGCAGAGATCGATCAGCGGCGCCGGGGCGCCATCGCCCAGCCGGACCTCCCGGCTGAAGGGCTTCGACGCCAGGTTGCGCGAGATATCGGCGTAGATGTTCGTGAAGGGCGCGGCGGCCAGCCGGTGGCTGTAATCCCCATCGCTCTCGTTCTCGAAGCGCGGCAGGTAGGCGACGCCGCCCCGCTGCATGGCGTCCTTACCGCCCAGGATGGCGTCAACCATGCGCCAGTACGGCTGCATCGCCGCGTGATCCGCCGAGGGCGTGTTGGGGCCGGGCTCCTTCTGAGGCAGAATGTCGCTTATAGTTGCCATGCGGTTTTAGCGGCCGTAGGTGCCGAAGACGGGCTGAGGGGCCTGACCTTCCACCATGAGGTTCGTCAGTCCCCACACAGCGGCGTCCAGCCGATCCGGCGAGTAGCCGGCCTTGGCGCGATCGAAGTCAGCGGTGAAGGCGCACATCTGGTCCTCCATCGCAGCGAAGGCCCCGACGTGGTGGACCCGGCCCTGCTCATAAAGCGCCGCGACAGGCTCAGCCCGGCGAACCTTGCCGCGTGAGGCGTGAACGAGCGTCACCGGTACATTGCGGTCCACTGTGCGGATGGTGCTTTCCACCATATCTCCGCCAAAATTCCGTTCCGCCACGATCCGGTCCGCCTTGTGGCGCCGGTAAGCGTTCACCGCAGCTTGGGCCCAGCCGTCCGGGCTCTCGCGGCAGGTCAGATCCTCCAGCACGTAGCCGTGCCCGTCCCGCCCAAGCCCGCAAACCACGATGCCTGTCTCGTCAGCGTCCTCGCCCGAGCTGCCCGCTGGGTCCACGGCTACGACGATCCGCTTCAGATCCTCGGGCGCCCGCTTGATCCGCAGGCTGTCCAGCATTTCCCGGTTCCATAGGGCGCCGGGCACGTCTTCCAGAACCTCGGCGTTCAGCTCCTGACGGCCGAGGCGGGTGCCCTCGTACTTCGCCACGATCTGCGAGAGGAAGGCGGGGGCGAGGTTGCCCTTGTTTTCGTAGGTAGATCCCCGCGTGACTGCCGTGGTCGGGTCCCGCAGCAGATCCCGGACCAGCTTCACGGGCTTCGGTGTCGTCGTGACCACGGCGCGAGGGTCATCCCCGAGCCGCAGCCCGAACATCAGCATGTCCCAAGCCTCGGGGTACCGCCACGCCGCCAGCTCGTCGCAGTTGTGCACGAGGATGCCGTTAGCGAAGAACTCGTGCGCGCCCTCTACCGCGATGTCATAGACATCATGCCGCTTGGCTAACCTTTCCACGGAAAGGATTTCCCGCGTGGAAAGCCAATGCACATGCCCGTTCACAGAACCGCGCGTTGGCTCGGGCGCTAGTGAAGGGTTTAGAGCAGTGAGCGCACTGAATGGTCCTGGCCTCCTGCCGGGGCCGCGCTGCCGTCGCCCTATTGTTGCAGACCCGGGAGCAATACTTCTGCTCCCGTTTGGTCGCGTCGAACTCTCCGGCGCACCAGAGGCAGATCCGTTTCTCGCCGCCGAAAGCGCCTGACCGTGCACGTTGCACGCAGGCGGATGAGCAGAACCGGGTCGGATGGCTCGACGGACTATGGAAGATGCCCCCACAGACGGCGCAGGAGAGAGGCCGTCGAAGGCGGATAGCTCGGTTCCGCTCCATAGCCGCCCGGCCATTCGCTGCAGCCCGGGCGCGGTGAGGCACAAGCTTTTCATCGTAGTGGCGGGCGCTGTGCTCCCCGTGCGTGAGGAGCACGAGATTTTCGAGCCGGTTGTCGCTCTTGTCGCCACTGATGTGATGCACGTGGTACCCGTCCGGGATTGGACCGTGCGCCGCTTCCCATACTGCCCGGTGCAGCCGGAGGGAAACCTCGTAGTAGCCGGAGCGCGTCCGGTGCCAGAGGCGTCCGCCCCATTCCACGCAAGCGTCACACATACCCGCATTCCCGGCCGGAGGTGTCCGATGGGCACGAAGCCCATGCCCTCCACCCACACGGGATGATCGGGCGTGCCGATGATAGCTTGTCCGCCCACGGCACGCACGCGCATTACATCTGCATTTCGTCTTGTGAGCGCAGAACCTGTGACGGCACGGGGGCCGAAACGGGTGTGCACCACGTCACCAACCGCGACCTCGCGCAGAGGCCGTTCGGTGCCGTCCGCCATTAGAACCGCCGTGTCGCCTAGCAGACACCAGGCGGCCCCGTGTTGAGGCCCGCGCAGGCGTTCCGGCTCATCGGCCGAGTAGCAGGCAGCCTGCGCTCCGTTCGGCCAGGTCAGGCGCCGCTTGGACGGCTCGTAAACCGGGCGATCCCAAGGGGGCGAGATGGCCAGGATTCCGCTCTCGCCTTCCACGATCACATCGCGCACGTCGGCGGCAGTCGGAGCCACCAGGGCGATGCGGCCTACGCTGTCCTTGATCTCGCGCACCCACTCGGCGCCGGTGCGGGTCTTGCCGAAGCCGCGGCCGGCAAGCAGGAGCCAGGTGCGCCAGGCGCCCGGCGGGGCGAACTGCGAAGGCCGCCCCCAGAACCGCCAGTCGAATTCGAGTGCTTCCGCCTCATTCGGCGTTAAATCAGCTAGGACCGCCACCCTCTGTGCTGGCGGGAGCAAGGCGAGCGAGGCGGCGAGCGATGCGGTCCCTTGCATCCTCTACCTCCACCGGCCCGCCATCCTTGCCGGTCAGTTCCACCTTGTCCCGCCACATGCCGAGGTGCCGCCCGAGCAGTTCGAGCGCACCCCGCTTGTCGCTGAGCTTCAGCACAAAGTTGCCGTTGCGGTCCCAGGACCAGCCGAGAATCGCCCGGCGCACGTGCTCGGGCAGCTTGGCAATGTCCTTGGGCTCTTTCACCTCGACCGAGACAATCTCGGCGGGATCCAAATGCGCCAGCGCCGCCAGCTCGGACAGCACCCGATCCTGCGTGATCTCCGTCCGCCTCGACCGCGCCGCCTGGGCTTCGGCGATGGCGGCGGCGACCTCGGGGTCGGCGAGGAGGCGATGGGCGTTGGCGTCGGCATTTTTCGGGGCATAACCGGCCCGAATGGCCGCTTGCGTCGCGTTGAGATCGACCAAGTATTCTTCGACAAAGCGGCGCTTTTGGTCAGTCAGGGCCATATCCGCCTCCCTGAACGCCCACGCCCTCCAGCGACCAGAAATGAGAAAGCCCCGGCGCTAGAGAGCACCAGGGCATAATCCCCACAAGGGTAATGATTTGTGGCACCGTAGCCTTCCCGGGTCAACAGAATTCTTTTGGGGGCTGAACGTCGCCAACTTGATAGAAGTCGGCGAGGCGATCGAGCGCATCGCCAAGGGTCTCGGCGGCAGTCTGTCGGCGCATCCCCTTGCAGCTCGCGTAGTCGTCCAAGGTGCCATTCGAAATCACCACCCAAGACACCACGCCGCTCGCAATAAGACCGATCGCCTTCTGCCACGCGTCCTGCGCCCGGCGCATCGCCTGGCGCTGGTGATCCGGCATCAGGTGCGTTCTCCCCCAAGGCGCGGTCACGACGCGAATTGCTTCGGCTGCGGTGCCCCCGCCGGCGGCCTTGGCAAGATCGTCCAGCCAGAGATTGGCCGCATGATAAGAGCGGTATGGTATCGACCGCCGGCACACCATGGATCGCAGAGGGTCACGCACCCTTGCGCGCCGAATGAGCGGCCCGTCCACCCGGGTCGGGTCCGTTCCCTCGGCCACTTCCAATCGGCCCATTCGCCTCTGATGCGCGGCCCCATGGTCCAATCCTCGCAGAGCGGGGGCCTTCGCGTCAGGATGCCGCTCAGGGGCGGCCACGCGAGCTGCCCTTGCCACCGCCGCAGACCGTTCTGCGTCCCTGACCGCCGTCAGTTCCCTTGCAACCAGCGCAGAAGCCAGAGCCCTGGCCCGCTGAAGTCGTCCGGCATCCTCCACCTGTGGCTCAGGAGCGATTGGCCGCCGGTGCTGTACCGGAGCAGGAACAAAGGTCATGATCTTCTCCTGATCCTCTGCCGCGACACGTTGCAGGCTCCCATCAATTCCCATCACCCCACCCCCTCATTGCAGGCCTGGATCTCCATCCCCCTCCCCTCTTCCGGCAGGAGGCGGAACTGGAACTCGGTCCGGATGCAGTCGACCTGGAAGCGGGGGACGGCGGGTAGGGAGCGGGTCATGGGATGCGGTCCCAGATCGCGTAGGCGCAGCCGAGGCACCAAATGCCAATCAGGAACTCGACCCCTCGGTATTCGCGCTGGCCCACAGGGACGACCTTGATCACCCCCATGATCGCCAGGGTGATGCTCGTGGCCCACATCATGGCGCGTTCCTCCCGCGCTTGCCCTCGTGGAAGGCCGCCCAACCCTCGGCCCACTCGTCCTGAGCCTTCGGTAGAAGCCATACGGGCGGCTTGCCCTCGCCGCCGCACTCAGCGGCGATCCATCCGGCCATCCAGTGGTCAGGCCCGGCGACGCCATGCGTGCTCGCTACACCTACACTCACAGCTTCCCCTCCTCCCGGCTTGCGGCGGGGGCGGTGGTGGACATGGCGGCAACCCACTTCGTCACACGCCCAGACCCGCAGCAGACCTCGCAGTGTCCGTGCTGATCCAGGACGGGGTGGGTGCAGGGCACCATGAAGCCAGCGCAGGGCCCCACTGCGAACCGGGCGCCAGGAGGCAGTCCCTGCGCATTCAGCCTCTCACCCCAGACTTCCTCGGCGAGTTGCATGAGACGGCCGAAACCGATCCTCGCCCCAAGCTGCTCCACGGCATCGCGCGCGCTCACCGCCCTTCCCTCCCCTCGCTCTCGACCACCCCCTGGGCGGGGGCGCGGTTCAGGTAGCGGCAGACCCACCAGTGAAAGCCGAGGGCCATGGCGGTGTATTGCCAGCCCACGAGCACCGCCT
>NZ_JBNBZS010000069.1:0-27706 GCF_049629625.1 Roseomonas chloroacetimidivorans
CGCCAGAGCGCGATCTCCTCGCGCTCGGCAAAGCTGAGGTGCCGCACAGAGGGCAGCTTCGACGACCGCGACAGGTGCGACGGAGCCATCCCGCCCGCCTCCCGGAACCACCGGAACCCGACCGGCTACGATACCCTAACCTCCATCGCCGCGTCCTCGCTCGAAAGCCCTTTGGCAATCAATGCCCAGAACCGCCGCCGATGCTCCTGCCGCGTTACCGGCGGCCGACCCGGCGACCGCACCTTATCCCGCATGGCCCAATCCGAACGCCGCCGACCCGCCATCGCGCCACCCTCCGCCCTGGTGTTGCGACGACCATTGGAATCCACCACCGCCCCAGCCGGCAGCTGCGGCGCCAGAAGGGCAAGGATGATCCCCTCGACGCCGAAGGCGCTGCCCGCAGCGTGCTGGCAGGCCAAACCACGGCAGTGCCGAAGTCTGGTACGAGCACGGTCGAGATGATCCGGCACCTCAAGGTGGCCCGCGACACCGCGGTTAAGGCGCGGAGCCAAGCCATGCAGGCGCTGAAGTCGATCATCGTCAGCGCACCTCCAGTGCTGCGCGAGCAGCTCGACCCCATCACTGGCAAGATAGCGCTGCTCCGCCATCTTGCCGCCCTGCGCCCAGGCCCGCTCACCTCGACCACCACCTCCGCCAAGACCACCTTGCGAGCCATCGCCCGGCGCTGGCTCGTCCTGGACGCGGAGGTCAAGGACCATGACGCTCAGCTTGAGCAGCTCACCCAGCAACTCGCCCCTGACATGGTCCAGGCCCACGGCATGGGCACAGGCACTGCAGCCGAAATGCTGCTGCTCATCGGCGACAACCGCGAGCGCATCCGCTCTGAAGCGGCCTTAGCCAAGCTTTGCGGCGCATGTCCAATCCCAGCTTCCAGCGGCAAGACCAACCGCCATCGGCTCAGTCGAGGCGGCAACCGCCAGGCCAACGCCGCCCTCTACCGCGTCGTCATCGTGCGCATGCGCGCTCACCAGCCGACCCTTGACTACGTCAGGCGACGCACCGCCGAGGGGAAGAGCAAGCTCGAGATTATCCGCTGCCTCAAGCGCTTCGTCGCGCGCGAGATCTTCGGCTATCTCTGCCGCCCGGCCAACGCCCAACACTCAGCGTCAACGAGCCCTTGACCATTATAGGAGCATCGCAGTCGCGCTATGGTGGTCAAGCGCCGCAGGGCAGGATCGAGGAAGAACGCCTCGGCGCGAAGGCGACTCCACTGAGGTCGGCCCGGCCAACTGGCCGGCACCGGTGCATCGAGGCGAGCCGGTTTAGAGGCTCTACTCTGCTGGGGCTGGAGCCGGTTTGGCTGTCTGCTCCGAGGCCCGCTTGGTGCGGAAGAGCCGCAGCACGACCACAAAGAAGAGCGGCACGAAGAACACCGCCAGCACGGTGCCCGTCACCACGCCGCCGATCACGCCCGTACCGATCGCCTGCCGACCGCCCGCGCCCGCGCCGGTGGCGATGGCCAGCGGCACGACGCCGAGGACGAAGGCGAGCGAGGTCATCAGGATGGGTCGAAGCCGTTCCCGCGCCGCGTGCAGCGCGGAATCGATCAGGCTCTCGCCGCTCTCGAAATGCTCCTTAGCAAATTCCACGATCAGGATGGCGTTCTTCGCCGAGAGGCCGATGGTGGTGAGCAGGCCGACCTGAAAGTACACGTCATTCGACATGCCCCGCAACAGCGTGGCGGATACGGCGCCGAGCACGCCGAGCGGCACCACCATCATCACCGAGACCGGGATCGCCCAGCTCTCATAGAGCGCCGCAAGGCAGAGAAAGACGACGACCATGGAGATGCCGTAGAGGGCGAAGGCCTGCGAGCCGGAGGCCCGCTCCTCATAGGAGAGGCCAGTCCAGGCGACGCCGATGCCCTGGGGCAAATCCTTAGCGATGCGCTCCATCTCTGCCATGGCCTCGCCCGTGGTCCGTCCCGGCGCGGCATTGCCCTGGATCTCGATGGAGCCGATGCCGTTGAAGCGAGCCAAGCGCGGCGAGCCCAACTCCCAGTGAGCGGTGGAGAAGGTCGAGAAGGGTACCATCTCGCCGGTGCTGTTGCGGACATACCAGCGCGACAGGTCCTCCGGCAGCATGCGCGCCGGCGCGTCGCCCTGCATGTAGATGCGCTTGATGCGTCCCCGGTCGATGAAGTCGCCGGCATAGGAGGCGCCGAAGGCGGCCGAAAGGGTGCTGTTCACCTGCGCGATGGTCAGGCCCAGGGCGCTCGCCCGCTCCCAGTCGATGTCTAGCTTGAATTGCGGCTCCTCGTTCTGCTCATTCGGGCGGACATTGGTGACCACCTGACTGCCCGCGGCCGCCTGGAGCAGCTGGTCGCGCGCCGCCACCAGGGTCGTGCGCCCCAGCCCGCCATTGTCGAGAAGCTGCATGTTGAAGCCGCTAGCGTTGCCCAACTCAGTGACGGCTGGCGGTGCGAAGGCGATGATCTGGGCATCCGGATAGCGCCCGAAGCGCGCCATGATCCGGCGGGACAGCGCGCCGACCGAGTTCTCCTCCCCCGGACGCTCCTCCCAGTCTCTCAACCGGATAAAGGCCATGGCGGCGTTCTGCCCGCGGCCGCTAAAGTTGAAGCCGGTGATGCCCATGACGGAGCCGACGACGTTCTTCTCGTCGTTGAGGAGATACTTGATCACATCATCCAGGGCGCGCTGGGTTCGCTCAACCGTGGCGCCGGGGGGCGCGACCACCTGGGCATACATCACGCCCTGGTCCTCATCCGGCAGGAAGGAGGTGGGGAGGCGGGTGTAGAGGAAGCCCATGCCCACGGCCAGGGCGGCATAGATCACCAGGAACCGGGCGGGGCGGCCCGTGATGTGCCGGACGCCGCCGCCATAGCCACGGGTCGTTCGGTCGAAGTTGCGGTTGAACCATCCGAAGAAGCCGCGCCGCTCCGTATGGTCGGGCCGGCGCAGGATGGTGGCGCAGAGCGCCGGGGTGAAGACCAGCGCCACCATCACCGAGAGCGTCATGGCCGTGATGATGGTCAGCGAGAACTGCCGGTAGATCACGCCGGCCGAGCCGCCGAAGAAGAACATCGGGAAGAACACGGCCGAGAGCACCAGGCCGATGCCGATCAGCGCGCCGGAGATCTGGTCCATCGACCGGCGCGTGGCCTCCACCGGCGAGAGCTTCTCCTGCTCCATCACGCGCTCGACATTCTCCACCACCACGATCGCGTCGTCGACCAGCAGGCCGATGGCGAGCACCATGGCGAACATGGTCAGGGTGTTGATCGAGTAGCCCGCCACAAAGAGCACCGCGAAGGTGCCCAGCAGCACCACGGGAATGGCGAGGGTCGGAATCAGCGTCGCGCGGAGGTTCTGCAGGAAGAGGTACATGACCAGGAAAACGAGGACCATCGCCTCCCCCAGCGCCTTGATCACCTCATGAATCGAGATCTCCACGAAAGGCGTGGTGTCCAGGGGATACTCGACCTCGACATTGGGCGGCAGGGTCGGGCGCAGGGAATCGATCGTCGCGCGGATCGCCTCCGCGGTGGCCACGGCATTGGCGCCCGGGGCGAGCTGGAGGGCGATGCCGGCGGTCGGGCGCCCGTTATGCAGGCTGCTGAAGGCATAGTTCTCCGCTCCCAGCTCCACCCGCGCCACGTCCCGCAGCCGCACCTGCGAGCCGTCGGTCTTCACCTTCAGCAGGACGGAGCCGAACTGCTCGGGCGTGCTGAGATAGGAGGGACCGATCAGCGTCGCATTCAACATCTGCCCGGGCACGGCGGGGCGCGCGCCCAACTCGCCCGAGGCCACCTGCACGTTCTGCGCGGAGAGGGCGGCGCTGATGTCGGACGGCATCAGCTCGAAGGCGTTGAGCCTGTCCGGGTCCAGCCAGATCCGCATCGCGAACTGCGAGCCGAACAGGTTGAAGTTGCCGACGCCATAGGTGCGGGTCAGCGGGTCCTGCACGGTCGAGCCGATATAGTCGGCCAGGTCGTTGGTGGTCAGCTTGCCGTCGGTCGAAGCGAAGGCGACCACCAGCAGGTAGCTCGTGGCGCCCTTCGTCACGCGCACGCCCTGCTGCTGCACGGCCTGGGGTAGGCGCTGCTGGGCCAGGGAGAGCTTGTTCTGCACCTGCACCTGGGCCGTATCCGGATTGGTGCCCTGGGCGAAGGTCAGGGAGATCTGCGCCGAGCCGTCGCGGTTGCTCTGAGAGATGAAATATTGCAGCCCGTCCAGCCCGTTCATCTGCTGCTCGATGATCTGGACCACGGTGTTCTGCACCGTCTGGGCCGAAGCGCCGGGATAGGTGACGGTGATCTGGATTGTCGGCGGCGCAATGGTCGGGTACTGCGCGATGGGCAGGCTGCGGATGGCGATGACGCCCATCAGCATGATACCGACGGCGATGACCCAGGCGAAGACCGGGCGGTCAATGAAGAAGCGGGCCATGCCGGGTCAGCCCTCCGCCTGCGCCGTCGCGACAGCGGCCGCAGGCGCGCCGCGCCGGTCCAGGTCCTCCATCGTGACCTCCTTCACCTCGGGCTTCACCCCGTCGCGCACGCGCTGCACGCCCTCGACGACCACGCGGTCCCCGGCGGAGAGGCCCCCGCCGACCAGCCACTTGTTGCCGATCGCCTGCCGGGTCTGGATCACCCGCTGCCGCACCGCCCCATCCTGATCGACGACGAGCGTGGTCGCCTCCCCGCGCTGGTTGCGGGAGACGGCCTGCTGCGGCACCAGGATCGCGTTCTGTGCCACGCCGGCCTCGAGCCGCGCGCGCACGAACATGCCGGGCATCAGCATCCCCTCGGGATTGGGGAACTCGGCGCGGAGGGTGACGGAGCCGGTATCGGCATCCACCGTCACCTCCGAGAACTGCAGGCGGCCGGGATGGGGGTAGTCCGTGCCATCCCCGAGCATCAGATGGACCTCCGCCGCACCGTCGTCGCTGCGCCGCAGCCGCCCTTCCTCCAGGTCACGGCGCAGCCGCAACAGAACATCGGCGGGCTGGGTCAGGTCCACTAGGATGGGGTCGAGCTGGGTGACGGTGAGCAGCGCCGTGGTCTGGCTCGCCGTGACCAGCGCACCGACGGTCAGGGCGGAGCGCCCCGTACGCCCCGGGATGGGGGAGGTGATCCGGGTGCGGGTGAGGTCGATGCGGGCCGAATCCACCGCCGCCTTGGCGGAGGCCACATCCGCCTCGGCCTGGCGCTGCGTCGCGACCGCGTTGTCGTAATCCAGCCGGCTGACACCGGCCTGGGCGACCAGCGGGCGGTAGCGGGTGACGGTGGCCCGCGCCGACTGGAGCGTGGCCTCGGCCCTCGCCTGGCTTGCCTCGGCACTGGCGAGGCTGGCCTGGTAGGGGGCGGGGTCGATCTGGAAGAGGGGCTGGCCGGCCTGCACCGCCTCGCCCTCCCGGAACAGCCGCTGCTGCAGCACCCCGCTGACCTGTGGACGGATCTCCGCCACTTGATAGGCGGAGGTCCGCCCGGGCAGGACATTCTGGATCGCCACCGGGCTGGGCTGAAGGCGGACCACGGAGACCGGAGGCGGCGGGGGGGCGGGCGGCGCGGCCTGCAGGGAATCATCGCAGGAGGCGAGAAGCGGCAAAAAAAGCAGAATTCCCGCCAGCCAGCGGCTCCGATGGGTCCCGGGCGGGAGCAGCCAATTGGCCGCAGCCAAGCTCTGGGGCAGGTCACGCATCTCGGCTATCCCCGCAAGGATTCAGTTGAACGAGAAACTTTTCGGTTTCCGATAATCGGAAAACTGGGTATTTTCTGGCCCGCCGTCAAGCAAATGCTGCGTCGCAGCATGTTATAGTAGGGAAGCGTTGCGATGGATCATGGCGTCGGCGTCACGGCAGGGGCTGGCGAGGAGCGAGAGGCGGGCGCGGCCGTGCGCGACCGGATCTTCGCTGCAGCCGAGGTCGCCTTCATGGCCGAGGGCTTCCATGTCGCGACGGTGGACACCATCGCCCGCCATGCAGGCTGCTCCAAGAAGACGATCTACAAGCTGTTCGCCTCGAAGGAGGATCTGTTCTTTGCCTTGCTGGAGCGGATGAAGGACGAGGTCTGCCAAGTGAGGGTGGACTGTTCAAAGCCGCCCGAGGCTGCGCTAATCGAGTTCCTGGAGGAGAGCGGCCGCTTTATCTTGCGCGAGAGTTCCGTCGCCACCCTCCGCATGCTGATGGCCGAGTACACCCACAGCCCCGCCCTACTGACGGCGGCGGAGGGGCGGGGCGCAGGATCGGCCCGGCTGGCGCTGGAGGGCTATCTGGAGGAACTGGAGCGCAGCGGGCGGTACGCCGTCGGTGATCCGTGTCACGCAGCTCGCATGCTCATGGGCATGGCACTAGGTTCCTTCCACCACGAGATGCTGATCGGGGCGATAAGTTCCATTCCGCCGAAGGTATTGCGCGAGCGGATCACAAGCTCGGTGCGAATCTTCCTGCATGGAACCTTGCGGCCAGACGTGGGCGGCGCCTGAGGTGCCGTGCGGGGTTCTGATGAGGTGGACGCCCCCGACGGCATCAGTGTGCCAGAGTGGAGGTGTTGAACACCACTCATAGGAGGCGTCCATGGGCAAGGCTACTACTACCATCGGCCTGGACCTAGCGAAGATGTTCTGTTCACAAAAGGTAAATTCTGCCTGATCCGACGGGGCGGGTTGGTCCTGCCGCAGCCCCGGGGGTGGACAGCGTGTGACCGAACACTGCCCGAGGCCGTTGGCGCCGTCCCGAGAGGATCTCGTCCTCTCGGAGTGAGCCATGAAGCGGCAGCAGTATCTAGATTTTCTCTATCCCGGCCTTGCCGGTCAAGGCGCTTTTATCTCATCCGAGCAGTTCCTCTCTGCGATGCTCTCCTGCTGCATGGCATGCGCGGCTTGCTCTCGATGCCTGCTTTTGCCGTGACGTGGTCCCTGAGGTGACAGTCTTCTCTACGTGCTCAGCGCCATCGGCCGGCACAGGATGGGGTCGGTCAGGTGGCCCGGAGCGATCTCATCGGCGGTCTCTCACCGAGGTGGGACCAAACGTACCTGCGCTCTCGGGCCAACCCGTCCTCGCGGGACCTGCCACAGCGTGGCAGGGCAGCCGGGCCGCCGCTCAGGCAGCCTCGGCCTGCTTCGTCCAGCGGAAGGGCTCGCCCGACTGCCACATCGCATGCATCGTCGCGGCCAGCCGGCGAGCCAGGGCCACTTTGGCGCGTCGTGCACCTCGTGCCTTGGCCAGGCGCATGGCCCAGGCCTTGAGGGCTGACCAGCGGCTGCGGGTCATCATCGCGTTCGCGGCCACATAGAGCAGCCTGCGCATGCCCCGGTCGCCCATCTTGCTGATCCGCCCGGCGATGTTGACCTCGCCGGAGCTGTACTGCCCGGGCGTGAGGCCGAAATGCGCCCCGACCGTCCGCGACCGCCGGAAGCGCGCGGGGTCGTCAACGCAGGCCTTGAAGGACAGCGCGGTATGCGCGCCCACGCCCGGGATCGTCATCAGCAGGCGGCACACAGAATCCTGCTGGGCCGTCGTGATGATCTGGCGGTCCAGGACAAGGATCTGGCGCATGATCGTGGCACGCGCCTCCAGCAGGGGGCGGATGATCAAGTGCAAGGCATCCGATCCACCGATCCGCTCCAGGACATCTTCGGCAAAGCGGCTCCCGCGAGTTGGAAACTGGATCCCCTCGAGGCGCAGTAGGCCACGGATCGTGTTCTCCAGGGCAACCCTCTGGCCGTGCAGTGTCCCGCGAGCTGTTAGCAGCATGCCCCGGCGTTGGCTCTCCTGTGACTTGATCCAGACCTCGCGGAAGGTCCTGACGCGCATCAGCTCCGCGATGCCTCGGGCATCAATGCATACAGCAGGGTGTCCAAGCCGGCGCAGTTCCAGGCAGAGCCAGGACGACGTCCCTCCGGACTCCAGGCCGATGCGCTCGCAACCAAGCTCATTCTCCTGGAGAAAGCGGCTGATCACCTCCGGGTCGGTGGCCAGCCTGGCCTCCCTGACCACCCGGCCATCACCGTCCACAACACAAAGCGCGGTCTGCTTCAGAGACACGTCCAGTCCGCAGTAGAGCATGGCACCGTCCTCCAGAGCTGGGGCATGAGGCTGGCAGGCGATCGCCAGCCCTCCAAAGACCAGGCACCCCGCTCCGCCCAGACAAGGGCTGGCGGCTACGCCAGGCCGGGATACCCCATCTCGTCGGCCCGCCAAGAGCCGTCCGAGGCATGCAAGTGCGACCGGATCCGCTTCTCCAGCTCCGGAGCATAGGCCTGGATCCAGCGGAATATGGTCGAGTGGTCCACCTCGACGCCGCGGTCCCGAAGCATGAGGGCGAGGTCGCGGTAGCTGACCGGGAACATAAGATACCACTGGACCGCCCACAGGATCACCTCGGCCGTGAACTGCCGCCTCTTGGTCCGCCACTTCTGGCCCAATGCTACCCCGCCCGTTGCTCCGCTTTAGGTCCAATCTATTTCTACCAGCCTCCCCTGAAAACTTTGTAACGGAGCCGTCCGGCGTGCTGCCGTGGCCGGCGGTCGCCCTTCAGTCTCGGCCGTGTTGGTGGACTTGGTGCGCCAAAACCGGGACAAGCTGGCGGCCGAGGCCGGGCGGTAGACCTTAGCGGCCTTGCCGGTCGTCAGCTGATCCCGCATGGTTGGCGTGGGCCTCAAGGGGGGATCGGATGCGTAGGAGCTTCTGGGCGGTCATCTCGGTTGCAGCCCTCCTCGCGGTCAGCGCTCCCCCAGATGCGTCCTCCAGGACGATCGGCCAATGTCGCGAACTCCGCGACGATCAGCAGCGTCTTGCCTGCTTTGACCATACCGTCACGGCCCTGCGCTTCGCAGAAATCCTTGTGCCAGAGATGGCCTGTCGTCGTGCTCCGCATGCTGTCGATGTCATCACTGCGCTGCAGGCGGAACTCTACATCTCCACCACACCTTACGCTGTTCGGGGTAGCGTAAACTACTTCGAGGTGATGCCTCCGATGGAGGTAATGGGCATGCCGGTGATGGCGGTGCTGGGATACGATGAGACCGCACCGAGCGCGTTCCGGCGGGGGACAGGGGCGTCTCCAGGCAACATCCTCGGCTTCGTGACCACGGCGGGGCTCTTACAGGTTGATCAGTGGCGGAAGCAGATAGGCCCCGCCCTGGCGATCGATGAATACCAGCCTTTGGACGATAAAGGCCCCATCGTGCAGGGAGCTAAGGAGATTTCCTGCCGCGCGGTCCGGTAAACTCCCCCGATGCTAACGCTCGACAAGGGACAGTTATCGTTCATCAGAAGGAGGCAAACCATCGCATGGTTCAGACCTGGGGCGGCATTGTCAACTCGTTCTCAACCGGAACAAAAATCCGCAAGCACGGCTCACAATGATAGCGGTTTGGCGCAATATTAGTGTGGGATCGGCCCTGGCAACGACATAAAAAAGCTATTCATTCCGGGCCGCCTTCAGCAAGTTGACAATGCCCTCATGAGCCCTGACGGCGGACAGCCCAAAGGTCTTGAGCACGCTCCGGATCTCTGGTTCGACAGGTCCGTCGAGATGCCGACCAGCTGGGACCGGGCGTTCACCAGGGGGCGCACCGCGTGCGCCGCCCAGCCTTTAACCCGTGCCTCCCGGTACCAGCCCGTCCGCACGAGCTGCGCCAGCGTCTCGGCATCCCGCGCGTCGGTCTTGTTGCACTGCAGGGCCGTGGCCAGCACCTCCGGTTCGCTCGCCCGCTTGCCCTTCCACACCAACCGGCCGTGCTCGTCCAGCACGTGAATGGCCGTGTCCTTGTCCAAAACGTCCAACGCCGCGTACTGCACCATGACGCCCTCCCCGGGGTGGTCGCGAGCAGCCTCTCCGCCCGCCTCGCACCCCTAGCTTGCCATCCTGGTCAGCCGGGTCGCGATCAGCGCATGTCGAGCGAACATTCGCCTGGATCGGCCGGAACCGGCGCATGGCGTAGGATTACGAACACCTGACGCAGACCGGCGAGATGCTCACCTATATGGCCATGTCGCGCGTCATACTTCGGAGACTCGCGAAAGCCGCGACATAAAATTGCCAAACACCCTCTGAATCCCTTTGCCCGGAGCTATAGGAACTTGGCGCAAACATTCTCTGGCAAGAGGACGTAACAGCCGAGGAATGGAGGCGCGCGGCTCAGGCCTCTTCGTGTGTGGCAGCAAATAGTTGATGCCAGCCGAACCGGGGAAAACTCGCGCCGCGAACTGCTCTAATCTCGGTGCAGCGCTAATCGAGGAGGAAAGGCCAGTTGCCATTCCATGCACGGCGCCAGGCTGAGATTTGGGTTGTGGAACGGGTCCGCCGCGATGATGTCCGCCCAGCGCTGCCGCATGCGTGTCACTTCCAGCATCTCAAAGGCCCGGCGTTCCCCAGCGTAGTGGTTCCCGTAGGTCTGCAGTTCGTGGTGATAAAGCTCGGCCTCCGCGGCGTAGACGACGGAGTGACCGGTCTCACCGACGCGAAGCGCGAAATCCACGTCGTTGAAGGCACTCGGATAAGCCTCGTCCAGTCCGCCCGTTCGCTCATACAGTGCGCGCCGCACGAGCATGCAGGCGCCCGTGACGACCGACAGTTCCTGTGAGACGACGGCGCGAGACATGTAACCGGGCTCGGCGCGCGGCAGGAAGCGGTGCGCGTGGTCGCAAAGGCCGGCCAGTCCCATGATCACCCCCCCATGCTGAACCCGGTTGTCCGGGTAGATCAGGCGTGCCCCGACCATCCCGACCTGCGGATCCGCCATGAAGGCCGTCATCCAGCGCAGCCAGTCCGGCCGGATCGGCGAAACGTCGTCGTTCAGGAGCAGGATATGCTCGCCCCGCGCCCCGGTGGCGGCGTGATTGTTCGCGGCTGAGAAATTGAACGAAGGCGCCTGCAGGGTCATGACCGTCACGCGGGCATCGGCCAGCAGCGCCTTCGCGGCGGCCTGCTGCGCCGCATCCAGTGGGCCGCGCTGCATTACGACCACGCGGGCATCCATGGCCGGGTAGTCCGTTTCCCTCAAAACCGCGCTGATGCAGCCCAGTGAATGCGGCTGCCGCAGGGTGGAGGGAATGAGGACTGTCACATGTCCCAGCGGCGCGTCCTTCCGCAGGGTGAAGCGCAGCGGCTCCCCGGGAGAACAGTGGAGGGCGGGACCGCCGGCTTCCAGGTGCTTCGCCACGACGGCGGCGAGTTCCTCCGCGGGCGCTGTCCCGGTGTCCGCACGGCGGTGGGAGAGAATGAATGGGATTCGCGCGCTGAAAGCGTCCGGCGAGGCGCGGTATCGCTGCAGCCAAAGGTCGAGGCGGAAGGCCTCCGCCCGGGCCGTCGGAGCCGGAAGGTGCCTCTGCAACGTGCCGCGCGCGACGAGCCAGAGACCCCGCGCCGGGAGGCCGGACAGCATGGCGATGTGGCTGGGCACCGGCTTGAAGCGGGGGTCGTGACGGCTCCCCTGTCCCGACAGATCATCCTCATCCGCCATCACAATCTCGGGGCGGTTGAGGGCGAGCAACTGTTCGCCGGCCATCCAGCCGACATGGGCTGGAAGAACCTCGCCCGCCTGCAGGAGGCCGAAGTAATCCACATCCTGCACGGCCAGCCACGAGGCCAACTCGGTCCCGGAGGTGTCGGCGACGACCATCCGTGGCTGCGGCTGCGGCTGCGCGTCGAGACTGGTGAGGGTGGCTGCCAGCGCTTCCGGTGTCGCGCCTCCTGCAAAAACGACGTAGCCCAGCGACGCCCGGGGTGTCTCTGGGTTGAAATCTTCATTGGACCAGCGGTCGAAAAGGCGGATCCACTCGTGGTAGTGCGCCGGCGGCGGGTAAGCGGCCCGGCTCGTCTCTGCCAGCAGCTCGCGCAAGCTCCGAACGAAGGATGCCGGGCGAGGCGCGTGCCGAAGGATCGAGAGGAGCGCGCGAAGGGGTGTACGCGCTAGCAGCCGAGCCGAAACCGCGGCCCGGCTGAGCCGCGCGAAGCGCGGCTCGCCCGCCTGAACCCCCGCGGCTTCTGGACCATTGGCAACCAAGCGTATCACACCCGTTCCCGCCGGTATCGCCGCCAGGACCTCCCACTCCCGTTCCTCGGGACCGGGCGGCAGGAAGAGAGAAATGTCCGGGGCGGTACCCCGCCCATCCGTGACCACCAGGACCAGCAGCGTGCCCGCGGTAGCGCCTGTCACCCGGAAGGTGACGCGGTTCCAGGCCCCGAAGGCGTGCGCCGGGGGCTTTACCTCCCAGAGGAGGGCACGGCGTGGGCGACGGCCTGAGGACCCGGCAGGGGAAAGCTGCATCGATGTCATGGGGCCTGAACTGCAACGGCGGGGAGGCCGCCCCCATAAGTCTGACGGAGCCAGTCCGCCGTTTGGCGGAGGCCCTCAAGCCACCCCACCCGCGTGCTCCATCCCAACTCGGCGCGGATACGGGACACGTCCAGGACGTTGCGCGGAACGTCGGCGGGCCGGTTGGGAAGGTGGCGCACTTCCGCACCACGAAGGCCCAGTACCTCGTCCACCGAAGCCACGACCTCGTTGACGGAGCGGCCGGTGCCGGATCCGACGTTCATCACACGGTGGGGGCCTTGATAGATTGCCGCGGCGAGCATGGCGCGGACTAGGTCGTCCACATGCAGGTAGTCGCGCACGGTGGATCCGTCGCCCCAGATCTCGATTGGCCGGCCGGAGAGGCGGCGCAGGATGAGGTTCGCCACCAGCCCCTGCCCGCGGCCGGGGCGCTGGTAGGGACCGTAAGGGTTGGCGGCGCGTAGCACTATAGCATACATCCCATCACGGTGGACGCGCAAGCCGAGATGCTTCTCGACCAGCAGCTTGTGGATTCCGTAGACGGAGATGGGATTTGTGGGATGGTCCTCCGGGATCGGCAGCACCGCGGTAGGGCCGTAGACGGTGCCACCGGAGGAGATGAAGACCAGGCGCCGCGTTCCCGCGGCCTCGCACAGGCTGAGCAGCTCCAGCGACGCCGCGGCGTTCGTGCGCAGGTCGCGCGCCGGGTCCCGCTCCGCCTCGCCGGGAACGCTGCCGCCAAGAAGGTGGAACACCACCTCTACCCCGTCCAGCGCCCGGGCCAGGGCCACATGGTCGCCGAACTCCGCGTCGGTCCAAGCCTCCGCCGCGGGGCTCTCGGCGAAGTCCGGCGCGCGGCCGAATCCGTGTACGCGCGCCCCCGCCGCTGCCAAGGCGCGACAGAGGTTGAAACCGATGAAGCCACCTGCGCCGAGCACGAGGCAGCGCCGGCCGGCCAGGGCCTCCGGCGTCATGCCGCGGTCTTCAGGAAGCGCTCCATCGCCTCCGTCATGCGCTCGAAGGTGAATTGCCGGCTCACCTCCTGCCCTTCGAGCGCGAGCCGCTGCCGCAGCGCGGGATCACGCGCGAGGCGGGCGATGGCCTCTGCCAGGGAGGCGGGATCGCCCTTGCGGAACAGCAAGCCGCTCCGCCCATCCTCCACGATCTCCGGGTTGCCGCCGATGTCGGAGGCGATGGTGGGGATCCCGCAGGCCAGGGCGTGGATGAGAGTGAGCGAGAAGGGCTCGTAGAGCGAGGGAAAGAGGTAGATGTCGTGGCGGTCGAAGAGCGCGGGCAGGTCCGCCTCTGGCACCACCGCCTCCATCACGATGTCGGCCGCGCGCGGGCTGGCGGCGAGCAGGGCCCGGAACCGCTCCAGATAGGCGTGATCCTGCCCGTCGCCCACAACCGTGAGGGTGATGCGCTCCACGCGCAACCCGGCGGGGTCGAGCAGCGGGAGGGCCTCGATCGCCGTGTCGGCGCCCTTCAGATCCACCAAGCGGCCGGCGAACAGTAGGCGCAGATGACCGGGCCGCACCGTGGCCGCACGGTCCGGCCCCGGGCCGGTGCGCGGCGACTGGCGGACCCCGTTGTGGATCACGCGGTGGGAGCGGAAATAGGTGCCCCCCGCGGCGTAGAAGTCCCGCATGAAGCGCGCGCCAAAGACTGCCTCCAGCCGTGGCGGCGCCGTGATGCCGGCCAGCCGCTGCAGGGTGCGCTTCGTCCGCCCGGCCAGGGCGCGCCAGGCCGGCGGCGGCGGGGGCGGCACGAAGCGGCCGGGTCCGTGCACGATGTCACGGAAGAAGTCGGCCACGAAGCCCGGCCGGCGCATCACCAACAGCCAGTTGTCCGTGAGCATCACCACGGTGCGGTAGGGGCTCGCCTCCAGCGCGTCGAGCAGCGAGGCGTCGAAGAAGAAGAGGTTCCAGGCGAAGACGACGTCCGGCCGCACCTCGTCCAGCACCGCGCGCAGCCGCTCCAGGTTGCGAACGTTCACCGCGGCCCGGTCTTCCGCCGTGCCGGGGAAGGGGACGTAGATCTCGCTGCCCGTCAGCAGCTCCAGCGTCCGCAGGACGCGCTGGCCAGGATATTCCGCCACCTTGCCGCCGTGGGCGCTGGTCAGGACCGTGACCTCGTGGCCGCGCGCTGCGAAGTCGGAGGCCACCTCGTGGCACAGCCGCTCGTAGCCGCCGACGACGTTGGGCGGGTAGAGATTGCTGAGGAAGAGGATCCGCATCAGGCCCATTCCAGCATGCGCGCGCGAAAGGCCTCGTCCGCCAGCAGGGGGCTGGCGTCGAGCCGGCCGCCACCGTGGCGTCGCAGATAGGCCATGCAGGGCAGCACCATGCGCGTCAGCTCGTGCTGCCGCAGCACCTCCGTCACCCCGCCCGCCGCGTCCCAGTCCGGCTCCGGCGCGCCGGGGCGGTCCCAGAGCAGTGTGAGATAGGCGGCGGCGGAGGCGGCCCACTCCAGCCGCACCTTCCGGTGGTCCTCCGAGATGGTGTTGGCGCCGTGCTGGCGATAGCGCAGCAGCGGCTGCTCCAGCAGGGCGATGCCATGCCCCAGTGCCAGGGCCCGCAGGGCGAAATCCAGGTCGTGCGTGTAGCGCAGGGCCGCGAAGCCGCCGATCCGCCGGGGCAGGTCGCGCCGGAACAGGTAATTGGAGGTTGTCATCAGGAAGTTGGCATTCACCAGCGCCGTGCCCATGTCCCGGCCCGCGCGGAACGCCAGGGCATCCCGGTACCAGCTATTTTCCACCGTGGCACCGTTCCCGTCCATGAAGGTGATGCCGGAGGCGGCGAGGGCTGCGCCCGGCTCCGCGTCCAGCCGCAGCGCCAGCGCGTCCAGCCGCCCGGGCAGGTAGGTGTCGTCAGAGTTGAGGACGGCGACGAACTCGCCCGTAGCCTCATCCAACCCCTCGTTGATGGTGGCGTGCGCGCCCCTGTTGGGCCGGCTGCGGAAGCGGATGCGCGGGTCGCGCGCGGCGATCCGCCGCATCGTCTCGGCGGAAGAGTCGCTCGAGCCGTCGTCGATGATGATCACCTCCCGCAGCACCGCGCCCTGGGCGAGGGCGCTCTCCACCGCCGCCCCGATATAGGCGGCATGGTTGTAGAGCGGGATCACGACGGAGACGCGGCCAGTGCCCGCGCAGGGCGGCCGCGCCTTCCAGAAAAGGCCGAGCAAGGTCAGAACCCTCGCGCGGCGAGGCGGCGCGCCAAGCCCGGCGGCACCCGCGTGACCAGGGGGGCGGGCTCCTTCCGAACGGGCAGCATCACCGGCCCGGTCAGCATCGCGCCGTGCTCGCCGAGGAAGCGGTCCAGGTCGTGGGGGCTACGCGCCGTGACGATCGTGCCCGTCTCCGCGTAGAGCGCGGGCTGCGCCACCTTGAGCCAGGCATGGCCACTGCGCTCGCAGGCCAGGAAGTAGAGCCGCTCGATCGCATGGGCCGGCGTGTGGTCGAGCTGCGCGCCCTCCGCTGGGAAGTCGTCGAAGGACAGGTTCAGATCCAGCAAGGGCTTCAGCGCGGCCGGGCGAGCCCAGAACATGGAGCCGGAGGGGAAGTCGAGCGCACGGACCGGCGAGAGCGCGATGCCCATGCGCGCGGCAAGGTCCTTCGCGGTCTCATAATTGCCGTTCCAGCCGATCCAGCGCCGGATTGCTTCGTAGTGCTGCGGTGCCACCATACCGAGCTGCGGCAGGCGCGCGAAGGCATCAAGGATGCTGGACACCGCGGCCGTGGAGCCGAGTAGGTTTTCGAACAGGAAGCCACGCCAGGGCGCCAGGAAGTGCGCGTGCTCCGACTTCTTGGAATGCAGATGCAGCACCAGGTCGTGATCTGCATAAGCATCGGCGAAGCCGACGAGCTTCGGCGCGATGTCGCGGCCGCGGTTCGGCACCACCCTCAGCTCTACGCGCCCCCTCTCCCAGTCCGCAAAACAGGCGCGGATGATCGTGGCCTTCTCAGCGGCGTCGGTGGAAAGGAAGAGGTTCGCAGGAACGGGCAGGTTCTGAAGATAGGCGCGAACCTCGCGCCCGATCTCGGGGTGGTAGAGATGACATATCACGGCGATGCGCGGCGCCAGTGCCGGAAGCGGCGGAAAGTCGAAGGGGATGGCCAGGCTGTAATCGGATTCAGCCGGGCGGCTGGTGTTAGGCTCCACGGCGGCTGGAGGCGGCGTGGGCCGGCAGCGCTCTGCCTCCACGAGCGCTTCGGGCCTACGGCGGGTGATCGGCATGGCAGCCACCAGGGCGCGCACCGTTGCGGCGAAGGCTTCCGGCGAGCAGTCCTGCCGGACCCGCTCCAGCGCGTTGCGGCGCAGAACCTCCCATAGCTCACGGTCGCCATACAGGCGGGCGCAGGCAGCGGCGAAGGCGGCCGCATCGTCGGCAACCAGCACCTCACGGCCGTCCCTCCAGCCAAGCTGTTCCGCGATGAGTGAGGTGACCACCATCGGAATTCCCAGCATGGCCGCCTGCAGGGCCTTGAGCGGGATGCCGGCGCCAAGTCGGCTCGGCACCACCATGACCCGTGCATGGGCCAGCGCCGCGTGGAGGTCGTCCACCATGCCCTTGAGGTCGAGCGCGTTGCCGGCCAGTGCCCGCAGGCTCGGGGCCTCAGCCATGCCGATGACGGTGAGCTTTACCTCTGTCCCGAGATGGCGGCGGAGCCCGGGCAAGATGTGCTGGGCGAACCAGCGGACAGCGTCCGCATTGGGTGCGTCATCCGACTGGATCGCACCCAGGAAGACGATCTGATCACGCTCTTCGTAGAGGCCCGGCAAGGGCTCGTCCTCGATGGCGTGGCTGAGAACATGTACATCCGTCGCGCCGTAGGTCTCGAGCGTTTCCCGCTCCGAGGCGGAAACGGAGATGGCGGAATTCGCAAGGCGCGTGAGCGCGACCTCAGAGGCAACCATCTCGTGCCGCTCCTGATCCGGTGCCGGATCGCCCTTGGCAAGCCGGCGTTGCAGCGTGCGAGTGACGAACAGCGCTTCGGCGTCGTAGATGACGCGCGCCTTCCCAATCAGGTCCCGGTCCGCGCCGATCGCCTGCTCGAAGGAGGCCATGTTCGGTGGGCGGCAGACGATGATCGCATCAAAATGCCCGCGTCTCGCATCAAGATAGGCGCGGAGCTGCGATACCTCGGCCGAGATCAGGACCTCGATCCGCTTGTCCAGCGCGCGGCGGACGCCCTGCCAGGTCTCGGGGTGACGGAAGACCGGGAACAGCGTCACATCGGCGCCGGCCCGCACCAGCTCATGGAGCAGGCGGTTTGCACGCGGATAGCCGGTGCCCAGCTCCACCTTCGGGACACGATCCTCGATCACCAGCACGCGCGGCCGATCGGAGCGCGTGGTACGGGCGGCGATCACGTTCATCGGATCCAGCGGGAACTGGCCGTCCAGCCACGCGCGGTGGGTCTCGGTGAAGATGCGGCGGTTCGCGGCCTGCAGCGCCAGCGCCTCGTTAGAGGAGGCGGAGCTGCCGAACTCGTAATGGATGATCGCCACGTCCGGGTCGAAGACCACGCGCCGCCCACTTTCCCAGAGGCGGAGGCAGTAGTCGGTCTCCTCGTAATAGGCGGGGGCATAGCGCTCGTCGAAGCCGCCCAGTTCCTCCCACACCACGCGCGGCGTCAGGAGGAAGGCGCCGGAGCAGTAGTCCACGTCCCGCTGGAACATGTAGTCCGGCCCGTTCGGGTCATCGCCGCGGCCGAAGCCGGAGGCGGCACCGTTGCGCCAGAGAATGGAGCCGGCCTCCTGCAGCGTCCCGTCGGGCAGGATGATGCGTCCGCCCACCGCGCCGATGTCGGGCGCGGAATCCAGCGTGCGGAGGGCAGAGGCGACGGCACCGGGCAGGAGCTGCGCGTCGTTGTTCAGAAGCAGCAGGGTGCGGCCGGTGGCGGACTTCACCGCGCGAGTCACACCCTTGAGGAAGTGCAGGTTCGTTTCACTGCGGATGATGGTCGCGCCATCGACCCGGTCCAGCAACTGATCCGTGTGGTCCGCCGAGCCATTGTCGAGGATCACCACCTCTATCCCCGGCGCGTCCTTGCCCGACAGCGTTTCGACGATGGAGGCAAGGCAGCCGAAGGTCAGCTCCGCCTGGTTGTAGAGCACGAGAATGATGCTGACCTCGGGCGCCTCGGCCCGCGGCAGTTCCAGACGCGCGCTGGTGGCCAGAAAGGCGTTGAGCCGCGCGGACAGGGTGGCGCGCATCGCTGCCTTCACGGACGGGGCCGCCGGCGTCTCCGCGGCCGGCGTCTCGGCCTGCGAAGGCGGAGCGGCGGGCGGGGGCGGGCTCGGCTGCGAGGGCGCTGGCGCGAGGCGCCGTTCACGCAGGAGCCGCACCGCCACGCGTAGGGGCCGGGTGATGCGCCAGGACGTGGAGCTGACGTAGCGGGCGGCGACGGCCTGCGCGGTCGCTTCGACCGAGGCCTCGGCCGCCTCGGCGCGGGCCAGGTGGTGCCGCACCTCCGCCATCATCGCCTCGCGGTCCTGTTGCCCCTGCAGGAGGCGGACCTCGTACTCGTGCCTCTGGTTCCGCAGATCCGCGTTGAGGGTGACGGCGAGCTGATCCCGCGCGTCGATGATCCGGTCTCGCGTCGCGAGCGCTGCGGCACGGGCGGCGGCGGCGTTGCCGAGCGACGCGATCATGACATCCTTGGCGGCGGTCACCTCGCGCTGCGCGTGCAGCAGGGCGTCCTTCCAGGCCAGCTCCGCGCGCAGCGTCTCTGCCTGGCCGCCCAGCTCCGCCCGGGTGGCTTCCGCGCGCCCGGCCGCATCCTGGATCTGGCGGGTCAGGTCCGCGATATGGGCATCCTTGATGGCGATCTGCCCGCGCAGGTCGAGGATTTCCGCCTGGCGCTGGAAGGTCTGGCCACGCATGGCGACCTGGCGGCGGAAGGCAGCTGCTCGCTCCCCGTCCAGGTTAAAAAGGGCGCGCAGGGCCGGCGCTTGCTCTGGCCCAACGCCGAGCACGCCGAGGCCGTGGGAATGGTCGAAAGCGAAGGCAGGATACTGGGCGCGCAACTCCTCCCAGAGGCGCCAGACGCCGAAGCCACGCTCGCGGACATTGATGTCGTGCAGGAGGACGACGCCACGGGACGAGAGGGTGGAGCGCCAGGTCTCGAAATCGTGGCGAACGGCTTCATGGCTGTGCAGGCCGTCGATGTGCAGGAGATCGACGCCGCCATCTTGGCCCCCCTCGGGGAAGTAGCCGCGCGCGTCGTCGAACGTCATGCGGAGCAGGGTGGAAAAGCGGGAGAAGTGCCCGGCGTTGAAGCGAACAACGTCGGCGTAGACCTCCTCGCTGTAACGGCCAGCGTGCTCGTCACCCTGCCAGGTATCCACGGCATAGGCGCGGGCTCCGGGACAGAATGCCTCGATGGCCTGGCAGAACGCGAAGTAGGAGTTGCCGGAATGGGTGCCCAGTTCCACGAGGCTCGCCGGGCGCAATGCCTTCACCAGCCAGAAGGCGAACGGGATGTGGCCGACCCAGGGACCTGGCTCGGCAATTCGCACCGCATTCCAGGTCAACTCGTCGCCGATCGCGAGATCCTGCACTAAATCCGGCATCGTCTCAGCCATCTGTCCTCGCCCATCCCCGCCCTTGGTCCGATTGGGTGCGCGGCTTTATAGGGTGAGGCTCCTGAAACCACAAAGTATCGCCGGCCGGGTGCAGGACTATCCCGGCGCCTCTGCCCTGCCCGTTGTCAGTGCCCGGAGGCCGAGCCAGGTGCCCAGGACCGAGAAGATGATGGCAAAGGGCAGAGCCGGAGATATGTAGAGCAGGTTTGCCGAGGGGATCGAGGTGGCGTCGAGATAGGCGAGCAGGGCCAGGCGGGCTGAGAAGGCCGCGCCGCAGCCGAGCACAAGCGCGAGCAGGCACAACGGCACGGGCCGGCCGCGGTGGCGGACCAGGGCGAGCAGCAGGCCGATCCCTCCCAGCCCCCCCAGGACGGGGAAGGCCACGGCATAGCCCGCACCGATGGCTGCGGCGATTTGCGTCTGCACGGCTCGCCGGCGCGACCCCATCAGGTCAGTGTCCAGGCTCGTCACCAGGTCGCCGTAAATCCGGACGGCCCCGGTATCCAGGATCATGCCCTGGCGCACGCTGTCCCAGGGGATGCTCACGAGCGAGCCATTCTCCACCTCCACGACGATCTCGCACTGCGATGGTGGGCAGGACGTCTCCAGCGCGAAGGCGAGCCCGTTCATGTCGGGGTAGGTGCCGCGGATGTAGTCGCCCCCCCAGCGTGCAACAGTGGCCGACACCATGATCCCCTCGGGCCCGCGCAGGCTGATGTCAGGACGGCCGGCCGTGGCGCCGACCCAGCCCTGCAGCCGGCGTTGTGGGCCATCGGGGGGGAAGACCGGTCCAACTGCATCGGCGAAGGCCTGGATCGCGGAGCGCGGGCCGATGCTGGGAGCTGACCCGACGGGGCCCTCCCGCATGGTGAACAGGCGCTCCAGCAGTGTTACGGCCGCGCTGGCTGCGTAGCGGAGGTACTCGGCGCGGAAAGGCGGTGCGAGCGTGGCACGGCGGGGCAGGCAGTCCAACCGGCCGCTGTCACAGGCCTCGTCGATCTCGGTCGCCAGACGCAGGTAGAAGTCGCGCGCGGCTACCGCCGAGCGGCCATGCCCCGCGGCGGTGACGGCATCCCGCAAAGCCCACATGAACCAGCCCGCGAGGATCTCGGGGCATTCCGCCGCGCTGGGCATCTGGGATTGCGTGCAGCCCACCCGGCGCCACCCCTCACCCCCGGCCCCTTCGAAATACGGCTCCAGCTCCCGCGCGGCAGGGCTGACAGCGTAGGCGCGCTGGCGCGCATCGCGTGGGAACACGACCAGGCGGCGCCACTGGTCGTGCCGGATGCGCGAAAGCGCGCCGTAGCCTCGCTCGAAGGCCCTGGATTTGAATTCGTTGTTCTCGCTCACGCCGTAATAGGCAGCGTTCAACCGGGACACCGTACCGAGCCCCGCGGCGAAAACTCCCGCCGCCAGCAGCAGCGGCAGCGCCGACACGGAGAGGCGGACGATGAAGCGGTCCGCGCCAGCCGGCCTCATGTCCCTCCGTCCCGGCCAGAGAAGTCCCGGCCAGAGAAGGCCGGCCAGAGCCGTGAGGAGGATCACGGCGAGGGCGGGCAGAAGCCAGAGGCCCTCCTCTCGCGTCAGCCAGTAACCAGCCGCAACGAGGCCCAGGCAGACGCCCAGAGCCGCCCGGTGCCAGGGCTTCGACGCGGCCGGCGGGAACGCGGCCAGAGCAGTGAGGAGAACCAGGAGGAGCGACAGGCTGATATAGAGATTTTCGCGGATGACCCGGGCCAGGGATAGCGACCAGAGGGCCGGGTTGAATGCGAGGACCGCAAAGATCACCAGGCTGAGCCAGCGGCGGCCCGTGCAGCGCAGCACAAAGACGGCCGCCAGGGCGGAAGCCCCAAGATAGCAGGCCTGCTCCGCCACGCGCAGCGGAATGGAGAGGAAGGACGAAGTGGCGATAAAAAGGGGATAGAACATCCCCTTAGCCAGGGTGAGATTATCGTAGGAACCCAGCCAGTCGCCGGCGAGAAGGGAGCGGGCAAGCCGGATGAAGAGCGCGTCATCGGCCTCCGCGCTGCCAATCGCGTGCACCGGGAAGCCTGTTCGCAGCCAGAGGCTCAGCCCCGCGATACTGAGCCACGCGGAGAGCCGGGCCGCCGCAGCCCAGCTCTCCCTTTGAGGTGTTGCGAGCGCCATTCCGTCCGATGTTCCAGGGTTCGCCAAGGGCTTGCCCTTAGCACTACGCCAGAGGTGGAACCACCAACCCTGCCCGGACGGGCGGTGCTACAGCGCCATCGTTCGGAGCAGCGCGTTCAGCCTTGCCCGCCAGGCGTCGAGCGAGAGGTGGGAAGCGGCATAGGCCAAGCCCCCGGCGGAGAGCCGGCCCCACAGAGCCTCGTCCGTGTAGGCCTCCCGCAGCCGGGCCGCGAACTCCTCCGGTTCGGCCGCGATCAGCACGCCGCCGCCGTCACGCAGCGACATGCCCTCCGTGGCCACGGGCGTCGCGATGCAGGGCACCCCGGCGGCGAGGCTGGAGGCGACCTTGCCCTTCGCCCCCGCGCCGAAGGTGAGCGGTGCCACGGTGAGGCGAAGCCCCTCGAACCAAGGGCCCACATCCGGCAGGTGCCCGAGGGCCCGCACCCGGCCCGGAACCCCCTCGAGCAGGCCGGGCGGGAAATCGCTGCCGACAATGGTCATGTCGACCTCCGGAAGGTCCCGCAGCACGAGGGGCCATATGGCGGAGAGGAAGTGCCGGATCGCATCGACGTTCGGGACGTGGGCGAAGCCACCGATGAAGCCGATGCCCCGGCGGCGGGCGAAAGGCGCGGTGGGCGGAGCGAGAGGACGGGCGAGGGGTAGTTCTGCCACCAGTGCTTCCGGTATCTCCCTCGCCAGCAGCTCCAACTCCGCCCGGGAGACGACGATGGTGGCGTCGCTCCCTCGGATGATTGCCTCCTCCCGCTCGCGCACTATCCCGGCGGCGGCCAGACTGGCCTCATCGCCCGCCTGGAGCGCCCGGCGCTCCTCGCGCAGGAAGGCGAGGTCGATGGAGTTGAAGACAATGCGGGCCTGCGGCGCGTCCCGAAGCACCTGTTCCAGGAATCGGCCGCCGCAATAGACGCGGCAGAGGATGCAAAGGTCGAGGGAACCGCCGCTGTCCCTCAGGAAGGTCTCCACGGAGGGGGCATCGGCCATCGTTAGGCAGTGGATGCCCAGAGCAGCCAGCGCATCTCGGGCGGGGGAAGGATCCTCATGGTCCCGGGCCGCGGCGAGCAGGACGTCGAAGCCGAGTTCCCCCAGGCACCGGATAAGGTTCACGATATCAACCGAGCCCGAATCGCGGTCCGGCTGGGGCCAGTGGTCGTCGATGACCAGGACCTGCCCGCGACTGGCCGGTAGCAGCTCGGCCAGTGGATGAGGCGGGGCCTCCTGAGCCACCGGCAGTTCTGCCCTGGTGCGGAAGCCCTGTAGGAGGCTGGAAATCGGCGAGGTCAGCCGCTGCCTGATCCGGCGAGCCCGCATCAAGGCAATGCGGGCAGGGTGCGACTGCATCCGCAGGACCTTGGCGCGCAGGACCTCCAACTCGGCCTGCACGTCCTTCAGGCGTTTCCGGTCCCGCCGCATCTGAATAGTAAGCGCGGCGGCTGTAACGGCCGGCTCGCATCCCTCCCCGGCCTGCACGGGAGAGGGTGGTTCGGAGGGAATCGGCGGGGGGCTGGTCACGGCGCTTCGTTCACCGGATCGCCTTAACAACCGGGGGCTGCACTGAGAAGGGGGCAAGGTCACCGCCGCTGGTTCAGCAGCCCCTCCAGATATGCCCCGTAGCCGCTCTTCCTCTGCTTCGCCGCCAGGGTGCGGAGGGCGTTGTCGTCGATGAAGCCCATACGCCAGGCCACTTCCTCCGGCGCGGCCACCTTCATGCCGGTGCGCTTCTCGATGGCGCGCACGTACTCGCCGGCCTCCAGGAGGCTGTCATGGGTCCCGGTATCCAGCCAAGCGTAGCCGCGGCCGAGGCGGACGACGGAGAGGCTTCCTTCCTCCAGGTAGAGGCGGTTGAGGTCGGTGATCTCCAGCTCGCCGCGCGGGGAGGGCTTCACGCGGCGGGCCATCTCGGGGGCGCGGACGTCGTAGAAGTAGAGGCCGGTGACGGCCCAGTCGGAGCGGGGGCGCTCCGGCTTCTCCTCGAGCGAGAGGGCGCGGTAGGCCCCGTCGAACTCCACCACGCCGTAGCGCTCGGGGTCGGCCACGCGATAGGCGAAGACGGAGGCGCCGGGGCCCTTGTTGCGGGCCTCGGCCAAGCGCTCGTCCAGCTCGTAGCCATGGAAGATGTTGTCGCCGAGCACGAGGGCGGAGGGGGCGCCGGCCAGGAACTCCTCGCCGAGGATGAAGGCCTGGGCGAGGCCGTCGGGGCTGGGCTGGGCGATGTAGGAGAGGCGGATGCCCCACTGCTCGCCCGTGCCGAGGAGGCGCCGGAACAGGGGCAGGTCGTGCGGGGTGGAGATGATCAGCACCTCCCGGATCCCGGCGAGCATGAGCACGGAGAGCGGGTAGTAGATCATCGGCTTGTCGTAGACGGGCAGAAGCTGCTTCGAGACCGCCATGGTGGCGGGGTAGAGCCGCGTGCCGCTGCCGCCGGCGAGGATGATGCCCTTCAAGAGGTGGTCCCCCTGGGGCCGATCAGGATGTCGAGACACACCGAGAGTGAGCGGCGCCAGTCAGCCGGCTGGATGCCGTGGATGCGCGCGATCCGCCCGCAATCCAGCCGCCCATCGGCGGGGCGGCGGGCGGGGGTCGGGTACTCCGCGGTGGTGATGGCGCGCAGTTGCGGCGTCCTCAGCCCGCGCGCGGCGGCGCCCTCGAAGATGGCGGCGGCGAAGTCGTGCCAGGTCGCATGGGGGGCGCCCGTGAGATGGAAGAGGCCGAAAGCCTCGTCCCCGGCCGAGGCATTGGTCAGGCGAGGCAGCATGCGGGCGATGGCGTCGGCCAGCTCGGCAGCGAAGGTCGGCGCGCCGTGCTGGTCGGCCACGACGGAGACGGTCTCGCGCTCCTGCCCGACGCGCAGCATAGTCTTGAGGAAGTTGGTGCCGTGCGGACTGCAGACCCAGGCCGTGCGGATGACGGCGCTGCGCGGATTCGCGGCCATGACCACCCGCTCCCCTTCCAGCTTGGATTCCCCGTAGACGCCGATCGGGCCGGTCGGGGCGTCCTCCGCATAGGGCGCGCCACCGTCGCCGGGGAAGACGTAGTCGGTAGAGATGTGGACGAAGGGCAGGCCGCGGGCGGCGGCGGCTTCGGCGAGGAGCCCGGCGCCGGTCGCGTTCACGGCAAAGGCGAGGTCGCGCTGGCTCTCGGCCTTGTCGACGGCGGTATAGGCGGCGGCATTGACGATCGCGTCCGGCGCGGACGCATTCACGGCACGGGCGATGGAGGCCGGGTCAGTCAGATCTAGTTCCGGCGCCTCCTGCGCGACCACCTCGTGCCCATCTCCCGGGAGACGATCCAGCAGCTCGAGTGCGAGCTGGCCCGTGCGGCCGGCCACAAGGATGCGCATCAGGCCGCGCCTTTCACAGGATCGGGGAGGAGGCCAAGGCGTTCCCCGGCGTATTTCTCGCGGAGCGGCCGCCACCAGGCCTCGTTCTCCAGGTACCAGCGCAGGGTGCGCTCGATCCCTTGCTCAAAGGTGACCGTGGAGCGCCAGCCCAGTTCGCGCTCGGCCTTGGCGGGGTCGATGGCGTAGCGGCGGTCGTGGCCCGGGCGATCCGCCACGAAGGAGATCAGCTCCCGGCGCGGGGTGGAGGTGGGGCGCAGGCGGTCCAGCGTGTCGCAGATGGCGTGGACCACCTGGAGGTTGGTGCGCTCCGCCCGGCCACCGATGTTGTAGGTCTGGCCGGGCGTGCCGCGGGTGAGTGCCGCCACCAGGGCGCGGGCGTGGTCCTCCACGAAGAGCCAGTCCCGGATGTTCCCGCCATCGCCATAGACGGGCAGGGGCTTGCCCTCGAGCGCATTCAGCGTGACGAGCGGGATGAGCTTCTCGGGGAAGTGGTAGGGCCCGTAGTTGTTTGAGCAGTTAGTAACGATCGTCGGTAGGCCATAGGTCTCGTGCCAGGCGCGCGCCAGGTGGTCCGAGCCGGCCTTGCTGGCGGAGTAGGGGGAGCGCGGGTCGTAGGGCGTCTCCTCCGTGAAGGCGCCGGTAGGGCTGAGGGAGCCGAAGACCTCGTCCGTCGAGACGTGGAGGAAGCGGAAGGCGGCGCGCCGGGCTGGGTCGTAGCCGGCCACCAGGGACCGCGCGGCCTCCAGCAGGGCGAAGGTCCCCATCACATTGGTCTGGATAAACGGGGCAGCGGAGGCGATGGAGCGGTCCACATGGCTCTCGGCGGCCAGGTGCATCACCGCGTCCGGCGGGTAGTCGGCGAAGGCGGCGCGCATGGCTTCCGCATCGCAGATGTCGGCCTGCAGGAAGGCGAAGCCCGGCCGGCCCTCGCAGGCCGCCAGCGTCCGGCGGTCGCCGGCATAGGTCAGCTTGTCGATGACCAGCACCTCTTGCCCGAGATCCAGCACGAGGTGACGAACCAGGGCCGATCCGATGAAGCCGGCGCCGCCGGTGACGATCACGCGCATGGTCGGGGGCTCAGAAGCAGGCCGGCAGGTCGCGCAGACACGGATGTCGCTGATCCTTTTCCGAGAGCACAGGCCCTTCAGGCAGATCCACGGCAGCAAAATCCGGCCAGGGTAGTGCCAGTTCGGGGTCATCCCAGGCGATGCCCCGGTCACAGTCCGGCGCGTAGTAGTCGTTCACCTTGTAGGCGACCTCGGTATCGGGGAGGAGGGTCAGAAAGCCATGGGCGAAGCCGGCAGGAACGTAGAACTGCTCCCCGGTATCGGCGGCCAACTCGACCGCCACGTGGTGCCCGAAGCTCGGTGAGCCACGGCGTATGTCCACTACGACGTCGAGGATGGCGCCGCGCAGAACCCGGACGAGCTTGGCCTGGGCATGCGGCGGCGCCTGGAAATGCATGCCCCGGAGCGTCCCGACAGCGGCGGAGAGCGATTGGTTGTCCTGCACGAAGACGTCAGGAACCCCGACGGCCTCGAAGTCACGCTGGCTGAAGGTCTCCATGAAGTAGCCCCGGTGGTCGCCGAAGCGCCGCACCTTGATCAGAAGAGGGCCGTCAATGGTGAAGCCCGTAGCTGAGACGTTGCCGCTGACGCAGTCCTTCCCAGTCGATCTGGCGCCAGTCAAAGCTTGCTGACGCATTCCCAAGGTTGCCGTCATTCAGGCCCTGCATTGGTCAATCGTGTGAGTGCGCCATTTCCCGAACCAGCCTTGGCCGTGCGAGACGCAAGCTGCGCAACGTGAAGTCTGGAACTCGAGGCTAGGAATTTTGCCACAGCGAATGTGTCTCGGGCAACCCCTCGCCCGACGGGCGCGAGGGCGGCGTAACAGGTGGGACGATAGCAGGGCTTCTTGGGGACTGAAACTCGGGACAAAACCTTTGCTGACACCTTGGGCGGTGATGGCGCTCCTTGATCCTGCTGACCTCTGGGCAGCGGTCGGGCCGCTGCTGCCTCGGGCGCGCGCTTCACATCGGGCCCTCTTGGCAGACATTTCGTTTGCGCTATGGGCGGACCTTGGTGCGTGGATCGGTCTTGACGCGGTCGCAGGGTAGGATGGGGAGGGGGCGAGGCCCTACCACCGGACAGGGACACCCTGCTTGCCTTTCAAAGCCCATCGGGATCGCCGGCATCACATTCCGAAGCAGCGGCACCGGGGGGAGCTATGCGGGAATTTGGGTGACGCGGTGATCAGGCGGCGTTCTGTGCTGGCGTGTTGGTGACCTCGACGCCGTTCTTGAATGTGACGCCCTGGATGAGCTTGGGCAACTGGTTCTCGCCCTTCAG
>NZ_JBNBZS010000070.1:0-27160 GCF_049629625.1 Roseomonas chloroacetimidivorans
CGGCCTGCACGGCGGCCGGCCTGACGACGGTGAGCAGCGCCGCTGCCGTGGCATCGTCGACGCGTAGCCCGCCGAAGGCGATGCAGCTCGGCTCCCCGTAGTCGAGCCGGCCGCGGGTGCAGGCGTATCGCGGGGTATCGTGCCGCGCGCCGGTGTACTGGACGGTGAGCTTCTGGCCACAGCGACGGCAGCGCAGCAGGCCAGCCAGCAGCGCCGTGCCGCGCTTGGGTGCGCCATGCACGTCGGCCGCCGGTACGTTCCTGCTCACCATCTGCCGGATCGCCTCCGCACGCTCCCACTCGACGTAACCTTCGTGAGCGCCGGGCCGCAAGGCCAGCCAGTCCGCGCTCGCCTTGCGCCGGCAGCAGGCTCTCGCCCCTGCGCCGTCATAGCGCACCGCCACGCCTGTCTTTCCGTAGGCATAGGCCCCGCCATAGGCCGGGTTGGCAATGAGCTGGCCGATGCTGGAATAGCGTGGCCGGCGCCAAACCACCGCGCCGCCGGAGGTCCTGGCCGGCAGGTCGAGCCCGTGCTCCAGGAACCACAGCAGCGCTTGGCGCACACTCCCGAGTTCAGCGACCTTGTCGATGGCCAGCCTGATCGCCGCCTGGACCCGCCGATCGGGGTCCTTCTCCAGCCGGTCGCCCACCTTGATGAAGCCCACCGGTGCGGCAACGACGAGTTCGCCGCGCCGGGCCTTCTCGTGGCGTGCCGCGAGCGAGCGCTGGCGCAGCAGATCGAACTCATACTCGTTCAGGCTGCCTTTCAGCCCCAGCAGTAGCCGGTCATTGCCCTGCCGCGGCGCGTAGACCGTTTCCTGGTCGATCAGCACCGTGTCGACGACGCGGCACATCTCCACCAACTGCTGCCAGTCGCGGCTGTTGCGCGCGAACCGCGACACCTCGAGGGCTGCCACTGCACCAACCTTGCCGAGGCAGACCTCGGCGACCATGCGCTCGAAGCCGGCGCGCACGACACCGCCGGCCGCGGAGCGACCGAGATCGTCGTCGATCACCTCGATCTCGGACCAGCCGAGCTGCGCCAACCGCTCCCGCATGGCGTATTGCAGGGCCTGGCTTTCCCGGTTGTGCTGGACCTGGTGGGCCGAGGACTGGCGGACATAGAGCACCGCCTTGCGCGCCCGGTGCTGCGCGCCGATCTTGTCAGCGCTCATCGACTACGCCCCCGGCCTTGGGTGCCAGGCTGCCGAGATGGGTGATCAGCAGGGGCACCATCAGCGCCGCCACCGCCTGCCGGGCCGGCTCCGGCAGGGTGCTCCATCCCGGCACCACACACGCCGTCGGCGGCGGGCTCGCTGGAAACAGGTCGGGTTGCCGGTCCGGCGTCCGCAGGCGGCGACGGGGGTATTGCATGGCGCTCTCCGGGGCGGTGGGGCGCAAAGGCTATCGCCTCCGTGCTCCCCGTCGTCTCCGAAAGCAGGACCCGCAACGCCACCAGCGCCGACAACGCCGCCACCGGCTCTGGCGTCTGCCACGTCCCGCGGCAGGCCGCCGCGTCGAGCATCCAGGTCGGGATCTCCCGCAGCCGGACCACATCGGTGCCGGCTAGGCTGCAGCGCGCCCAGGACCCGGTTGCTCGCTTGATCACCTCATGCACGCAGACCAGCCGGCCGGACCACGGATGCCACGCGTAGGCAACCGTCACCTCGCCAGCAAACACAGTACTATGGGTCTTGTGTCGGGGAGTTCTACAATCCACGGCGACGGCACTCAGCACTTCGCTATCAGAGCCCTTGTGCTTTCGAGGCCACCGCATAGTTCAACAACCGCTCTCCACTTTCCCAGGGCAAGTCCACGCGGGCGGTACACGGCTCATCTGGAGGGCGCCGCCAGCACCGCCAGCTTCGGCTTCACCGATCGATCTGGAGTGGTTAACGGCTGGCGTGGTTCGTCTCCACCATCGATGCTGTCATGGAGGATGCGAGGACACCGTGCTGAGATGAAAACGATCCGTGAACTCGCCCGAGGCAAGCTGCTCCTGCGCCTCGTTCAAGAGAAAGCTGCTTATTCGGGCGTGGTCATCGGCGGCGCTGGCCGCCCGGCGGTAATCCGCGGCATCGACCCGGACGAGGTCTGGCAACGCCTGCAGAATGAAGCCGGCAGGGCTGATCGAAGCTACTTCGGTTTTGACAGAGCGCGGCAGCGTTTTCTGCGCTTCTTCCCCGGGGGCTTCACCTCCAAGGACTACGTTGAGTCCGAGCGCAACTACAAGGTGAAGGCAAAAGTCGAGCTCGACGCTGCAGCGCCGCTTGAGGCTGCCGCTACCGGAGAGGGGTACGGAGAAGCCGTTCTCAGGGCATTCCGGGCCACCAACCTGCTGGCGCCCATCGAGAAGACCAAGCTTCAGAGCGTACTCCGAGGCGCCTCAGCCGACGCATTCGTCCAGGCTGCCGCCCGTTTCACTCTTGGGGCGGGGACGTCAGCCTTGATGGACATGGATCGCATCCTGCGCCCGCATGACAGCGCCAAGTGGACCGTCGTCACCTACCTGCCGTTCCTCTGGCGGCCTAGCGTCCACATGTTCCTGAAGCCTGAAGTCACCAAGGGCTTCGCGACCAAGGTCGGTCATCCGTTTGTCCACGACTACGAGACGCGGCTTCACGCGGATGTCTACGATGGACTACTCAGTTTGGTAGGCCAGACCGAGAGTGAACTGGTTGAGTTGCGCCCGAAGGACCGCATCGATGTCCAAAGCTTTCTCTGGGTGGTGGGCGCCTATGACGAGGCAAAGGATGGCGCCGTAGCCTAATTTGGGACGTCTTGCACCGTGGAAGGCCTCGTACTGCGGAAGAGGTTCTGAATACGGCATGCGACACCCACTGCAGTGCCTGCGTGCTGTCCCGCCACCCGCCAGGAGTTGGGCCTTCCAGGTCGTGATCTGGTTCGGGTGTACGTCAAACTGCTGGGCCAGCTCGGCCGGCGTCCTCTCGCCCTTCACGGCAGCCAACGCCACCTTCGCCTTGAAGGCCGGAGAATGGTTCCGCCGAGGTCGCTTGCTCATCGTCTCTCCTAATCTGCGGCCATCCTCGCCGCCGTCAGGCAGAAACTCCACTTATCTAACCTGTTCAGATTCCCTGGGCCACCTCTGTCGGCAGCGGCCACGACATCATCCTCGACTTCGGCCATGGCGACCTGATCGACCTCTCCCTCACCGACGCCCTGCCCACCACCAGCGGCGACGATGCCTTCTCCTTCATCGGCGACCACGCCTTCACCAAGCAGGCCGGCGAACTGCATGTCATCCAGTCCGGCGCCAACACGCTGGTCGAGGCCGATCTGACCGGCGACGGCAAGGCCGACTTCCAGATCGAGCTCTCCGGCCACCACGCCATGACCGCCTCCGACTTCATCTTCTAGTACTGCGTTCGCGAATTGGCGACTCGATCAGGCAGCCTGGGCTTGGCGGTCCGGAGTGATGCCGTACCGCCAATGCGGGAGCAGCGGTGCGGTATTGCAGATCTCGATGTAGCGACGGATCCGGTCAGCCATTTCGGCTTTGCTGGCGACACGAATGCGCCGCAGCACGGAGCGGGCCAGTTTTGAGAAGAAGGTCTCCACATAGTTGAGCCACGACGCGTGCGTCGGGGTAAACACCAGTTCAAACCGGCCTGGCTTGCTGGCAAGGAAGCGCCTGGTCTCGCGCGAACGATGGGCGGAGTGATTGTCGAGCAGCAGGCAGATCAACATCCCTGCCGGATAATGCGCATCGAGCCGCTCAAGAAAGGCGATGAACTCACGCGAGCGATGCCGCTGGGTTGCCGCGTGATGCACAAAGCCGCTCACCAGATCGACCGCAGCGCAGAGGGTCAGTGTGCCGAGCCGCTTGTACTCGTGATCACGCTGAACCGTGGCATGCTTGCTGGGTTTCGGTGGCAGGTCGGGGGCGGTACTGGCAATTGCCTGGATGCCGGGCTTCTCGTCATAGGAGAGCACGGCAACCGGGCGGTCGGCCTCGGGGATCTGCCGCAGCATCTCCGCCGCGGCATAGACTTCCAGGACCTCGGCCTTGCGCTTCTCAAAGGCCGGATCGCGCCGTTGCAGATAGTAGCGAACCTTGTGCGGCTTGACTGGCTGGCTGTTCAGTACCTCATGCACCGTGCTGGGCGCGAGTTCAGCCAGGCAGGCGTGACCGGCGGCGGGTCCGCGCTCGCGTGCGTGCGTCGCCAGCAGGCGAAGCGTCCACAACTCATGGGGATAGCCTCGTTGCCTGGCTTTGACGCAGGCCTCGCCAATCAACCAGGTGCGCGCCGCTTCCGTGATGTCCGGTCGCCGTCCCGAACGCGGCAGGTCGTCGATCGCCCTGAGCGGTCCCACCGCCATGACCCGGCGCGCGCAGCGGGTGACCCGTTGACGGTCAATGCGCAGCTCTGCGGCGATCTCGGTGGCATCGCGCTGGTCCGCCAGGTGCAGGATGATGGCCGAACGCTCGACATGATGGGCTTGGGCCGTGCGCGAGCGGGCGAGTGCACGCAGGGTGGCGCGCGTCTCGTCGGTCAGGCACAGCGCCAGCGTGGCGGCTTTGCGCGGCATGCAATGTCTTCCCAGGTTGCAGCTAACTGCCGGCTGGTTGGCGCAACACCCGCGGTCCGGGTCAACAGGGTTGGAAGTACGGCTCGCTCGCGATCCGATGCAGCGATTCCATCAGCGACAGACGCTCGGCCACGCGATGCCACTCTCCGGTGTGCCGGTGCCACAAGAGGCCAAAGCGATCCCGGCCGACGTAGTCCAACCGGGCGAAGGGTGCGTCAAACTCCAACCTGATTAGGCGGAAACCTCAGCCAGTTTGAGCAGGCGATACGGCATCGGCGGGGTCTGTGCAGCGGCTGTGGCGAGGCGCGGCAGCATGGCAGCGAGATCGTAGCGGCGGTTGAACCGGTACTCGAACTCGGCGAGATAGCGCGGCACGTGCTTCGGCGCGATCGAGCGGTAGGTGCCGGTGATGGCGGCCTTGATGTTGCCGAGCGCGGTATTGACGCATTTGAAAGCCGGCGTGCGCGCAGCCCGCGCGCCCGAGCCAGTCCTGATGACCGTGTGCTGGCATCCGGCCTTGGTGACAGCGGCGAAGCAGCCGAGGCCGTCACTGACCACCTCGCAGGTGGGATCCAGACTGCGCTTGGCGAAGCCCTCGATGGCACGGCGGCAGAAGCTCGCCACCCGGTGCAGCTTCAGCCGCACCGGCTTGCCCTCCGGCGTGGTCTCGACCGCAGCGACGAAGGGCGTCTTGCCGGGTGAGCCACGGCCACGTTTGCCACCCGAGCGCTCACCGCCGAGGTAGGCATCGTCGAGTTCAATGCGGCCCGCAAGCAGCCTCCTGGCGTCGCGCTCCAGCATGACCTGCCCGAGCTTGTGCTTGATGGTCCAGGCGGTGCTCTGGGTCACGCCAAGGCGGCGGGCCAGCTCGAGGCTGGAGATGCCCTTCTTCGTCTGGCTCACGTGGTAGATGGCCCGGAACCAGGTCCGCAGCGCCACCTTGGTGGCGGCGAAGATGGTGCCCGCCGTCAGCGAGGTCTGGCGTCGGCAGGCGCTGCATTGGAACAGCTGGCGCGATCGTATCTCGCTATGACGCCGCTCGCCGCAGATCGGGCACTCGAAGCCGTCTGGCCAGCGCCAGCGGAACAGCGCCTCGCGGCACGCCGCTTCAGTGCCGTACTGCTGCTCGAACTCAGCTTCGCTGAGCCCCTTCTGGAACTGCACTGAATTGCGGGCCACGGCTATCCCTTTGCAAACACATCGATGTTCCTGATTTGTACCCTGCCGTGGCTAGGGCGTGTCCTCAGATGGGGGATTCCCAGGATGGCGCTGGGGTGATTCATAGGGTGCCGGCAAGTTGTGGAGCAGCCGGCGGATGCGGCGATACGCGTTGCGTGGTGATCAGTGGACCCGGATCGAGGGCCTGCTGCCCGGCCGGGTTGGCCATGTCGGCATGACGGCGCGCGACAACCGCCTGTTCGTCGAGGCGGTCGTCTATCGCTACCGCGCCGGTATTCCCTGGCGCGACCTGCCGGACCAGTTCGGCTCGTGGAAGGCGGTGCATACGCGGTTCAGCCGCTGGGCCAAGCGCGGCATATGGGAGCGCCTGCTCCGGCATTTCGCGGCGGAGGCGGACACGGAATACGCGATGCTCGACAGCACGGTGGTCCGCGCTCACCAGCACGCCGCGGGGGCGCCCAAAAAGGGGGTGGCGAGCAGGCCATCGGGCGCAGCAAGGGTGGCCTGAGCACCAAGATCCACGCCCTCGTGGATGCACTCGGCAATCCGGTCGGCTTTGCTCTGACCGGCGGCCAGGCACATGATCTTGCCGGTGCTGACGCGTTGCTGCCCGATATGGCGGCCGATGCGCTGATCGCCGATCGGGCTTTCGATGCCGACGCACGCGTGTTGGAGCCTCTGGCTGCGGCAGGCAAGGCGGCCATCATCCCGCCAAAAGGCAACCGGAAGCAGAAGCGGGACTACGACCGGCATCTCTACAAGGCGCGGCACCTGATCGAGAACTTCTTTGCCAAGCTCAAGCAGTTCCGCGCCATCGCGACCCGCTACGACAAGACCGCACGCAACTTCCTCGGCGCCATCCACCTCGCCGCAGCCTATGTCTGGCTCATCTGAGGACACACCCTAGCTGAGAAAGCCGCATAATCAGGTACGGTTTTCCACGGATCCATCAGCGACACCCCAAGCCCCTCAAAATCGGCCGTGTTCCGCGTGGCCAGGACGGCCCCGTGGGCCAGGGCCATTCCCCCGATCAGGGCATCCGCCAGGGCAATCGGGCGACCGGCGGCCTCTCGTGCAGCACGTGCTCTGGCATAACTGGCGGCGCAGGTCGCATCGAAGGGCAGAACCCGCTCCGCGAACCCCTCGGCGAGCAGCCGCTCAAAGAGCGCCTCGAGCCCGGCGCGGCGCTGGCCGTCGGGAAGGCGGGCGAGGCCGTAGCGGATCTCGGCGACCACAAGGCTTGGCAGGAACAGCGTCTCCAGGCGCTGGACAGCCAGGAAGTCTGTCACCCGGACGTCTGGACGCGGCCGCATCAGTTCCGAGACGACGTTGGGGTCGCTGCACGCTTCGTTCAAAACAGCACGTTAAGCGCTATCGGCGTAACCGGGGCAAAACCCCGGGCAGTGCCGTATTTTAGGGATTCCCCTGAAGGGGTTTTTCCGATTCCGTGGGGCGGTGCCTGCACCCGAGAACCTTGATGGTCTGACGCCTGCGGAGCTGAACGCTCTGCTGCTGGAGTTGCTCGGACGGGTCCGCGACCTTGAGCGTCAGGTTGCGGCACGAGACGCCGAGATCGCCCGGCTGAGTAGGTCATGCCGGCCTGGCGAAGGCCGATCACCTGCCGACGGCGCTCCTCTTGCGCCGCCGCCGGCAACTTGCGCATGTCCACCTGCTTCATGCCCCCGACCTGGGGCGCTCCTAACTGCCTTCAAGATCGCCCAGGCCAGATCAATAACTGCCTTCAAGATCGCCCAGGCCGGGTCAATAGCGGCAGTCCACTCCTCGGCCAGTCAACCGCGATCAGGCGACCGGTCCCAGACAGAGTGATGAAGGCGGTCCTGAGCTCGTCGCCACCGAAGCAGATGTTCGTACAGTAGGGCTCGGGCGCGGCATGGAACTCCACCAACTCGCCCGCGGGCGACACGACGGAGATGCCCGCCCGCACCAGCGTCGCTACGCAGATGTTGCCATTCGCCTCCACGGCCAGGGAATCGAAGCGCTGGTAGCCGGGCGGGCCGTAGAGGAGGCGGCCCCCGTTCGGCGACGGCCACGCCTCCATCCCGACCTCGCCGGGCGCGGTGATGGGGTACGCCCAGAGACGGCTCGTCTCGGTCTCGGCCACGTAGAGGGTCCGTCCATCTGGGGAGAGGCCCACGCCGTTCGGAGTCATGGACGGGAAGATCACCTCGCGGATGATGCTGCCGTCGCACCGGGCATAGTAGACGGCCCCGCGGTCCATGCTGCGGGCCCGCACCTTGCCCAGGTCGGTGAACCAAAAACCGCCATGGGCGTCGAAGACGATGTCATTCGGGCCGTTCAGAGGCTTGCCGTCGCATTCCGTGTAGAGGATTTGGACCTGGCCCGTCGCAAGGTCCACGCGCTCGATACGGCCGCCTGCGTAGTCCTCGGCGATGCCGATGGGGCGCAGGTAGCCGTCCGCCTGCTCAAGCCAGCGGAAGCCGCCGTTATTGCAGACGTAGCAGGCCCCGTCCGGCCCGATCGCCGCCCCGTTGGGCCCGCCGCCCAACCTCGCGACCACCTCCGTGCGGCCAGAGGACGCGATCCGCGTCAGTGTCCCGCCCTCGATCTCCACGACCAGCAGGCTCCCGTCGGGTAGCCAGACCGGCCCCTCGGGAAAGCGCAGCCCGCGCGCCACCTCGCGCCCAACCAGATCCATTTCGCCTCCCTTCGCGAATGCAGTCACGCCGCTACCTCGCCCGCCCCGAGATAGGCGGCGATTGCCTCCTCCATGGCGGCCGGCTCGCGGAGCTCCGCCGCCTCTCGTCGCCCGAGCATCCGCCCTCCCCTCATGAAGTGCACCGCATCGGACACGCGGACGGTCAGGCGGAAGTTCTGCTCCACGAGGATCATCGCGAGATCCGTTTCGGCCCGCACCGTCGCCAGCTTCTCGAAGACGCGGCGCACCAGCAGGGGCGCAAGGCCGAGCGAGGGCTCGTCCAGCAGCAGGAGGCGCGGCCCGGCCATCAGCGCGCGGCCGATGGCCAGCATCTGCTGCTCCCCGCCGCTCAGGCGCCAGGCCGGGCTCCCTGCCCGCCCGGCGATCTCGGTGAAGATGCCGAGCACCATGTCGCGCCGCCGGCGCCGCGTCGCCCCGTCCAGGTGGAAGCCGCCAAGGACGAGGTTCTCGTCCACCGACAGGTTGGGCACGATCTCGCGCCCCTCGGGCACGTAGACGATCCCAGCGCGCACCAGCGCCCGCGCGTCCTGCGCCGTGATGTCTGCGCCCTCGAGCAGGACGCGACCGGCGGCCTTTGGCACCAGCCCCGCGATCGCCTTGAGCACGGTCGACTTGCCTGCCCCGTTGGCGCCCAGCAACCCCACCGTGCCGCGTTGCGGTACCGCCAGCCCGATGCCGCGCACGGCCGTCGCGGCGCCATAGCGGACCTCGAGCCCCTCGACCCGGAGAAGGTCAGTCATCGGAGTCCCCCAGGTAGACGCGGATGACCTCGGGGTCCTCGCGGATCTCCTCCGGCGTGCCGCTGGCGATCCGCTGGCCGAAGTTCAGCACGTGGATGTGGTGGCAGAGCTGCATGATGAGGTCCATGTCGTGCTCCACCACCACGATGATCAGCTCCGGCGAGACGAGGCCGCGCAGCACCGCCATGAGCTGCCGCGTCTCGGCGGGGTTCAGCCCCGCCGCCGGCTCGTCCAGCAGCAGGACGCGGGGGCGCGAGACGATGGCGCGGGCAATCTCCACGAGGCGCTGGGTGCCGGGCGGCAGCCCGGCCGGCGTAGCCTCCGCATAGGCCGCGAGATCCAGGCGGCGGAGAACCTCCATAGCCGCCGCCCGGGCCTCCTCCGCCTCGGCTCGCCCGCCGGGGAGGGGCAGGAAGGCGTCCGCCCAGCCGGAGCGGCCGAGCCGCGCCCGGCCAAACATGACATTCTCCACCACGTCCAGCTCCGGGCAGAGGGCCACGTGCTGGAAGCTGCGTGACAGGCCCACGCGGGCGCGCTGCGCCGGCGGCAGCCGCTCCAGAGGCTCACCGCCCAGCGCGATCGTGCCGTGCTGCGGCCGGTAGAGCCCCGTGAGGCAGTTGAACAGGCTCGTCTTGCCCGCCCCGTTCGGCCCGATGAGGCCCGTGACCTGGCCGGGCCGGAAGTCCATGCTGACCTCCTTCAACACCCGGTGCCCGCCGAAGGCGAGGGAGACGGCTTCGACCGTCAGCTCCGCACCTCCCGTGATCGACGCGTCAAGCATTCCGCCGCCCCCCCATCAGCCGGGCGCGCAGCGCCGCCAGGACCTCCGCCGGCCGGTGGCCGAGGGTGACGACGAGCAACAGCGCGGCGCCGTAGATGATCGGCACCCAATCCCCCCAGGCCGCGAAGACCTGCGGGATGAGAGTGATGAAGGCGCCCCCGGCCAGGGCGCCGACCAGCCCGAGGGAGCCGAAGCTCACCACCGTGCCGACGAGGAGGTAGATGGCCGTGGAGAGCGTGAAGCTATTCGGCGAGACGGTCGAGGCCGCGAAGGCGAGGAGCGACCCGGCTACGGAGGCGATGGCAGCGCTGATTGCGAAGGCCGCGAGGCGCGCATAGCTGCGGGAGAAGCCGAAGGCCTCGCCCGCCCGGGGATGATCCCGCGCGGTGAGCAGCACCAGCCCCTGCCGGGAGTGCCGGAAGCGCGCCAGCAGCACCACGAGGACCGCGAGCACGACGAGCGGGAGGTAGTAGCGTTGCAACTCGATGGGCACGCCCGGAAACAGGGGACGCGAGACGTAGAGCCCCTCGTAGCCACCGGCGATCGGGCCCGCCTGCAGGATCAGCTCGGGCACCGCGAGCGCTAGCGCCATGGTGGCGATCGCGAGATAGATGCCCGACAGCGCGCGCGATGGCCAGGCGAAGGCGATGCCGAGCAGTGCGCCGGAAACGGCCGCGACCGGGAGTCCGATACCGACGGACAAGCCCAGCTGTCGCTCCAGGATGGCCGTGCAATAGGCGCCGAAGGCAAGGAAGAAGCTGTGCCCAATGGATACCTCTCCGCCATAGCGGAGCAGGAAGCCGACGGAGAGCACTGCCACGGCGTTCGCCATGCAGACCCCCACGCTGTAGGTCCAGAAGCCGCCCGCCAGGGCGGGGATGGCGGCCAGAACCACCAGAGGGACCCAGCTTGCCAGACGGCGCGGAAGGGGGCCCGCCTCACCCGTGACCGCCTGGGTCACCACGCCGACGGCCTCATGCACGCGAGCCTCCTCCGCGCTGGGGCAGGATGCCGCCCGGGAACAGGTTCAAGGCCACGAGCATGAGGACGAGCAGGAAGGTGGCGCTCAGTTCCGAGGTGACGAAGTAGCTGAACAGGTTCATCGTGACCCCCACGATCAGCCCGCCGATGATGCTCCCCGGCAGGCTGGAGAAGCCGCCGAGCACCGCCGCGGCGAAGGACTGCAGCATGAAGGACACGACGGTTGTCGAGCTGAGGAAGGTGCTGGGGATGATCAGCAGCGCCGCCGTGACGCCAAGGCCCGCCGCCACGCCCCAGGCGAGCCCCTGGACGGCATAGATATTCAGGCCGCAGACGCGGCTTGCGAAAGCACTGGTGGAGACCGCGCGGAAGGCGATCCCGACCCGGGTCCGCTCTATGACGAAGAAAAGCGCCGCGATCACGGAGCCCGAGACCGCCAGCACGGCGAGATCGTAGGAGGTGACCCGGAGCCCCGCCACCGTCACGCTCCAGTTCGGCACGGGCAGGTCGAGGTTGACGATGTCAGCGCCGAACAGGACTTGCACCACCCCCTGCAGGACGAGGCTGATGCCGAGGGTCGCGATTGTCCCGCGCAGGTCCGATACCTCCGACACGCGGGCGATCAGGCCGTAGGAGACGAGCGCCAGGACCACCACAATCGCCAGCGCCACGAGGACGGAGGCGATCCAGCCGAGGCCGCCGCCCGCCGTCGTCAGGGCATAGACCACGAAGCCCGCGAGGGCCGCCAAGTTGCCATGCGCGAAGTTCACCACCCGCGTCGCCTTGAAGATCATCACGAGCCCCAACGCGCCCATCGCGTAGAGACAACCCGTGACGATCCCCGTCCAGACGAGGGAGAGAAGGTCCTGGAGAGCGTCGCTCACGACCCGGCGGGCTCCGCCGCAGGAAGTCGGCCTGACACCAGCTCCAGCAGGACCGGGAAGTACTGACTACCCGCGCCCAGGCGAACGAGCTCGGCATAGTAGTCGCGTGCCGTCTCGGTGACGCGCGCCTGCACGCCGGTGTCGCGGGCCAGCTCCAACGCACCGGCCAAGTCCTTGAGCACGTAGGTGGAGGGGAAGGCGCGGTCCGGGTAGTTGCGCGGCAGCATCGCCTTCATGCCGTGGTTGCGTAGCACGAAGCTGTCGCCTGAGCCGCACGAGACAGCCTCCAGCAGCTTGGCGGGTTCCACCCCAGCGCGCTCGCCAACCGCCACCATCTCGGCCAGGGCCGCGACGTGCTCGAAGACGAGGGCGTTGTTGATGAGCTTCACGGCCTGGCCCGTGCCCACGCCGCCGCAGTGCGTAATGTCGGTTGCCATATAGCCGAGGAGCGGCCGGAGGCGGCCGAAGGTCACCTCGTTGGCGCCGACCATGATGCTGAGCTCGCCGCGGATCGCCGCTTCGCGCGTGCGGGCCACGGGGGCGTCGACGAAGCCCACTCCAGCCTCAGCCAACCGCTTCGCGACATCGCGGGCGGAAGCGACCGTTGTGGTGCTGAGGTCCACGACGAGGAGCCCAGGCTTTCCGTGGCGCAGAATACCGTCCTCGCCGCAGCAGACCGCCTCGACCTGCGGCGGCCCCGGGAGAGAGAGGAAGATGACGTCCGCCCCGCGCACCGCCTCCTCAGCGCTGCCGACAAGGACAGCCTTGGTGTCACTCAGCGCGTCGCGCGCAGCCGGGCTCGTGTCGAAGGCGCGTACCTCGCCGGCGTGCTTGGTCGCCATGTTGCGGCACATAGGGCCGCCCATGACGCCGAGGCCGATGAAGCCGATGGTCTCTGCTGCTGTCATGTCCGTCTCAATCCATCAACATGCCGCCGTTTACGTCGAGCACGGTTCCCGTGATCCAGTTCGACGCGGGCGAGCAGAGGAACAGGATAGCCTGGGCGATGTCCTCGGGCTGGCCAAAGCGCCCGAGCGGCACGTTGCCGTTGGCGGAGGGCGGGGCGCGGCCGGTCACGGTTTGCCACATGGGCGTTTCCACGGGGCCGGGCGCGATGGTGTTGGCGAAGACGCCGTGCGGCGCGCCGGACTTCGCCACCCACTTCATCAGCCCGTGCACGGCCGACTTCGCCGAGACATAGGCCGGGCCGGAAGCCACGCCGCCGATCTTGGCCGCGATGGAGCCAAGCGCGACGATCTTGCCGCCACCAGCCTGCACCATGATGGGGTAGAGCTTCCGCAACGGATTCACCACGCCCATGAGGTTCACGTCGAGAATGGAGCGCCACTCGTCGTCCTCGCTGTCCTGCAGCGGCGTGTTCGCGATGGTGCCTGCGCAGAGGACCAACGCGTCCACCCGCCCGTGCTCCGCCAGCACCGCGCCGATCATCGCCTCCGTCCCGGCGCGGGATGTCACGTCGCAGCGCGCGAAGGTGACGCCGGGCGTCGTCGTGGTGCCGGCCTGGGCCTCATGAAGGTCAGCGGCCACCACCCTCGCCCCGGCCTCCGCCAGGGCAGCACAAACGGCCCGCCCGATGCCGCCGGTCCCGCCGGTCACGATGGCCACGCGGCCGTCCATCCGCGCGGGCGCGCTGATCGGAATGCTTGTCATGTCTGTCCTGTCTTGGATGCTTCGTCAGTCGGCCTCGGTCGTCGCCCAGCTCAGGTCGGCAGGTCGAAGGCCGCGGCAGGATAGGGCCGGAACTCGCGGACGAGGCTGAACTGCCCGTCCTTCGCCTGGATGATGCCTTCCTGGCGCGTGCCGCGGTGATCGCCGGGCTGGAAGGACACGTTGCGCGCGCCGCCGACCGAGGCGTTGGTCAGCCCCTCCATCGCCTCGATCAGGTTCGGGCGCGTCAACGGCTTGCCGCTGTCCAGCAGCCGCTCGAACCCTGAGGCGAAGAGGGCGGCGTTGCTCCACCCGTTTAGCCCGAAGACGCCAGCGGGATCGTTGGGCGCATACTTCGCGACGGATTGCCGGTACGCCTCCACCTCCGGCTCCGATCCGCCGACGGGCAGCAGCCAGGAGGAGAAGTAGGTCCCGTCCAACAGATCGGAGGCGAGGCGATAGGTGGAGGGATCGGCGGTGAAGAAGGGCGCGAACCAAGTAGCGCGAAAACCGCTGCGATTCGCTGAACGCAGGGCGGCCGCAAGATTGGCGTTGGAGCCGAACATGACCACCGCCTCCGCCCGCGCGCTGATCAGCCGGCGGATCTGCGGCGTGAAGTCGGTCGCCCGCACGTCGAAGGGCTGCGATTCCGCCGGCTCCATGTTTCGGGAAGCCATGTACTTGTCGAAGCCGCGCTTGGCGGAGCGGCCGAGCTCGTCATTCTCCCACAGAAGCGCCACGCGCCCGAGTTTCAGCCCATCAAGGGCGTACTCGGTATTGGCGGCTGCCGACCAGCCATAGTCGGGCAGGAGCGGGAAGACGTGCTTCTCGGTAAAGAAGGCGGAAGCCCCACCAATCGGGCCGATCATCGGCAGGCCTTGTTCCCGCGCATAGGGGATCGCGGCCACGCTCGTCGCCGTGCCGACCGGGGCGACCAGGGCGAAGATTCCCTGTTCCTCGACCAGCCGGCGAGTGACGGCGACGCTGCGCGAGGGCTCGTAGCCGTCATCCATGGTGGCGTAGCGCACCTGCCAGCCGCGGATCCCGCCGTTCTCATTTTTGTACCGGAAGAATGCATCGGCGGCCCGAGTCAGGATGGCGTAAAAGGGCACGGGACCGGTGACCGGCGTGAAGGCACCGATGGTGATCGTCTTCGACGCCGTGTCGATCCCAGGCGCGGCGCCCTGTGCCAGGGCAGGCCGCGAAAGCGGTGCCAGGGCAGCGGCCGCGATGCTTGACAGGAACTGCGCTCGGCTGACTTCCATTTTCTTGGATTCCCCAGTGGCCGCATTCTGTGGCGGCCACGTCTGTTGTCGTCCCGGTGCTAAGACTCAGCCCGGGTGAGCTTTGATCGGATCATCACAGGCCCGTTCTCAAGCGTCAATCTACAATGCATCATGCATCATCAGTTTGCACATTTTTCATATGACCGGGCGGGCCCTGGCCGTTCCTTAGTTCACGCGCCCGAGCAACCCGCGCGCGATGACCTGGGCCTGGATTTCCGCCGCGCCCTCGAAGATCGAGAGGATGCGCGCATCGCACAGCACGCGGCTGATCGGATACTCGATGGCGTAGCCATTGCCGCCATGGATCTGCAGCGCGCTGTCCGCGTTGGACCAAGCGACGCGCGCGGCCAGCAGCTTCGCCATCCCCGCCTCCATGTCGCAGCGCTGCCCGCTGTCCTTCGTGCGCGCGGCGAAATAGGTCAGCTGCCGCGCCATCATCGTCTCGGCCGCCATCCAGGCCAGCTTCGCATGCACGCGCGGGAAATGCAGGATCGCCTTGCCGAACTGCTCGCGCGAGGTCGCATAGGCCACGCCCAGCACCATCGCGTTCTGCGCCACACCGAGCGCGCGTGCCGCCGTCTGGATGCGCGCGCTCTCGAAGGTCTCCATCAGCTGCTTGAAGCCCTGTCCCTCCACGCCGCCCAGCAAGGCGGAGGCAGGCACCTCGAAGCCGTCGAAGCCGATCTCGTACTCCTTCATGCCGCGGTAGCCGAGCACGGGGATCTCCGCCCCGCTCATCCCCGGCGCGGGGAAGGGATCACCCTCCATCCCACGCGGCTTCTCAGCCAGCAGCATGGAAAGGCCCTTGTAGCCCGACCCCGCCGGCCCGGTGCGGACCAGCAGCGTCATCAGGTCCGAGCGCGACCCATGGGTGATCCAGGTCTTCGCGCCATAGACCTTGTAGACATCCCCCTCCCGCACCGCGCGGGTGCGCAGGTTGCCCAGGTCCGATCCGGTATTGGGCTCCGTGAACACCGCGGTCGGCAGGATCTCGCCCGAGGCCAGCCGCGGCAGCCAATGCGCCTTCTGCTCCTCCGTCCCGCCCAGCCGGATCAGCTCCGCCGCGATCTCTGAGCGCGTGCCGAGCGAGCCCACGCCGATATAGCCGCCGCTCAGCGCCTCGGAGACCAGGCACATGGCGACCTTGCCCAGCCCGAGCCCGCCGAACTCCTCCGGAATGGTCAGCCCGAACACGCCCATCTCGGCGAGCTTGCCGATCAGCTCCAGCGGGATCAGCTCGTCGCGCTGGTGCCAAGTCTGGGCATGGGGCGTCACCTCGGCGGCCGTGAAGCGCAGGAACTCCGCCCGCGTCGCCTCCAGCGCCTCGTCATAAAGCCCGACCGCGCCGTAATTCCCGGCCGCCACCGCCTCGCCCAGCGCCTGCCGCACCCCCTCCAGCACTGCCGGATTGGAAAGCCGCGCCAGCACCGGCTCGGCCAGGAACCGCGCCACGGCCTCGGCCGGCACGCCCAGATCAGCCGGGCGCACCATCTCCGTCTGGCTCATCGGGATGCCGCCCGCGAGCTGCCCCAGATATTCCGCGAAGCCCAGCCGCAGCATCGCGGCCTCGCTCCACCCCAAGCCATCACCCGCCGAAAGCCCGCGCGCCCAGCGCAGCGTCTGGCGCAGCGCCTCCACATAGGCCGCCTGCCAGGCCAGCCCGTGCAGGGCGAACTGGTGCCGCTCCATCAGCGCCGCATCCGGCTTGCCCCCCGGCGCCACCGTGGCGGACACCGCGCGCCGCCCCTCCTCGAACAGCCGCTCCGCCGCGGCCAGCGCCGCGTCGTAATCGGCCAGTGCGATGTCGTTCGTCACGGCGTTCATGAAGTCAGCGTTCCTCCGGGCCGGCCACGATGCCGGCATCATGCAGCTTGCCGATCGCGGCGGCGGACAGGCCGAGGACTTCGGCGAGCACCGCGTCGCTGTGCTCGCCGAGGCGTGGCGCCGGGCACGGTTCCGGGCGCGGCGTGCCCGAAAAGGCAAGCGGCACGGCAGGGGCCAGGATGCGGCCGACGCCGGGCTGCTCGATCTCGGCGAACATCGGGTTGGCAGTGGAGAGGCGCGGGTCCTCCCGCACGAGCTGCCCGAAATCCTGGTAGGGGCCCCACAGGATGCCGCTGCCCTCGAACAGCCGCGTGACCTCCGCCAGCGTATGCCGGGCGAACCACGGTGCCAGCACCGCCCCGATGGCGTGCCGCGCCTCGAAGCGCCCGCCCTCGTCATTCAGGTCCACATCCAGCATGGGCCCGATCATCGCCAGCTTTTCCGCCAGGCCCGTGACCTTCCCGATTGCCCGCCATTGCCGGTTGGAGATGGCGACCAGCATCACCCGCCGCCCATCCGCCGTCGGGAAGTCCCGCCCGAAGGCGCCGTAGAGGTCATTTCCGATCGGCTGGCGAACGGCCCCGTTCACCTGCACATCGGCCACGTATCCCAGATTGGCTACCGAGGCGAAGGCGATATCCGCCAGCGACAGCACCACCTCCTGCCCACGCCCCTCGCGCCGCCGCACCCGCTCCGCCGCCAGCAGCCCGGTCGCCAGGTAAAGCCCCGCCGCGATGTCCCAGGCCGGCAGCACATGATTCACCGGCTCGCCGCCACGCCCCGTCGCCATGGGGAAGCCGGCCGCGCAGTTGACGGTGTAGTCCAGCGCGCCGCTGCCATCCGGATTGCCGATCAGCCGCAGCATGATCAGGTCCGGCCGGTGCGCGGAAAGCGCCGCATGGCTCATCCAGCCGCTTGCCGGCAGGTTGGTCAGCAGGATCCCGGCATCCTCGCCCGCGCCGCAGATCAGGGCACGGGCGATCTCCTGCCCCTCCGGCCGGTTCAGCGCCAGCGCCACCGAGCGCTTGGCCTTGTTCAGCCCGGTCCAGTACAGGCTGGTGCCCTCGGGCGAGAGCGGCCAGCGCCGGTAGTCGATATTGCCGCCGATCGGATCGATCCGGATCACGTCCGCGCCGAGTTGCGCCAGCGTCATTCCCCCGCTCGGCGCCGCGATGAAGGCCGCAACCTCGACAACCCGAAGGCCAGATAGCGGGCCCACTACGCGGCCCTCGTCGCCCGGGCAGGTGCCGCGGCGGCACAGGCACGCTCGACAATGGCACGCTGATCGGCATCGTGGTCTCCGTGAAAGCTGCCGGCCGGCGACGGCGATTCAGGACGGCCCACATAGGCCAGCTGCGGCGAGCCGAGGCCGGCGCTGGCGAGGACGGCTTCCAGCCGGGGGCGGACCCAGCTCCAGGCGCCCATGTTCTCCGGCTCCTCCTGGACCCAACGGCATCGGGCGTCCGGCCAGCGGCGGGCCAGCTCGGCCAGGATCTCCGCCGGGAACGGGTAGAGCTGCTCCAGCCGGACCACCACCGCCCCGTCGGCCTGCCGTTGTGCCAGCTCCTCTTCCAGCTCGTAGGCGATCTTGCCCGAGCAGAAGAGGACCAGACCCACATCGCCCCGGGGTGCCCCGGCGATTACGGGCCGGAAGCATCGGCCCGGCGCGAAGTCGTCCAGGGGCGAGACCGCGGCGGGCAGGCGGAGCAGCTTTTTCGGACTCATGACAATCAGGGGCCGCCGGATGCTTCCGAGGGCCTGTTCGCGGAGCAGGTGGAAGTAGTTGGCGGGCGTGCTGGGAATGACGATCCGGACGTTGTCCTTCGCCGCCATCTGCAGGTAGCGCTCCGGCCGTGCCGAGGAGTGCTCCGGCCCCTGCCCTTCCAGCCCATGCGGGAGCAGCATCACGAGGCCCGAGCGATCACCCCACTTCTCCTCGGCCGACATGACGAACTGGTCGATGACGATCTGCGCGCCGTTGGCGAAGTCGCCGAACTGGGCCTCCCACAGCGTCAGCACATCCGGCCGTGCCAGGCTGTAGCCATACTCGAAGCCGAGCACCGCGTATTCCGAGAGCGGGCTGTTATAGACGGAGAAGCGCGCCTGCCCCTCGGCCAGCCCGTTCAGGCCAACATGCATCGCGCCTGTGCCGGTGTCGACCAGGCCGAAATGGCGGTGGGAGAAGGCCCCGCGCACCACATCCTGTCCGCTAAGCCGGATTGGGACACCCTCCGTCAGCAGCGAGCCGAAGGCGAGCGCCTCCGCGACGGGCCAGCTTACCTGTCCCCCCTCCGCCACCATGCGCTGCTTGAGCACCCGCCCCATGCGCGGATGCAGCGCCATGCCCGTGGGGACCTCGGCCAGCCGGGCTGCGATGGAGCGAAGCAGCTCCGGCGGAACACCGGTCTCGGGCGCCAAGGTGGACTGCGCCTCCTCAACCTCCATCGCGACGTTCGGGCGGTACTCCGACGCCTGCTCGTAGGCATCTTGCAGCCGGTCGCGGTTCCGGCCCCGCTCCGCCGCGACCTCCTCCTCGGTGAGGATGCCCTCAGACACCAACCGCCCGGCGAAGGCGGATGCCACCGGCTCCTTGGCCGCGATCCGCTGGTACAGCAGCGGCTGCGTGAAGGTAGGTTCGTCGATCTCGTTGTGGCCGTTCCGGCGGTAGCAGACGAGGTCAATCACAGCATCCCGTCCCTGGCTCTTCCGGTAGCCGAAGGCCAGCTCCGCCGCGCGGCACACCGCCAGGGGATCGTCCGCGTTGACGTGCAGGATGCCGCTATCGATGGCCTTCCATGCGCCCGTGCAGTGCGTGGAGGTGCGAGCGTCCCGCTCCTCCGTGGTGAAGCCGATGCGGTTGTTGATGACCACGTGGACGGTCCCGCCGGTTCCGAAGCCCGCCGTCCCGCCGAGCTGCAGAGTTTCCGGCACGACTCCCTGGCCGATGACCGCCGCATCAGTGTGGAGGATGATGGGCAGGACCTTCGCCCGCCCTTCCTCGCCCTCCAGCTCCTGCAGCGCGCGGGCCCGGCCCAGCACGAGCGGATCGACCGCCTCCAGATGGGAGGGATTGGCGAGGAGGGTGACACGGAGCTGACGTCCGCCGATCTCCAGGGACGTCTCCAGGCCCAGATGATAGGGCACGTCCCCTGCGCGGTCGGAACCGGGCGAGAAGGGATGCATCCCCTTAATCTCGGCCAACATCCGCGTGAGGTCCTTGCCTAGCACGTTGGCCATCAGGTTCAGCCGTCCCCGGTGCATCGTGCCGATGACCACATGGGTCACGCCCGAAGCCGCCGCCTGCTCCAGCAGCCGGCGCAGCAGTGGCACCACCGCCTCCGCGCCCTCCGCGCCGAAGCGCTTCTTGGTGGGGTACTTCACGCCCAGGAAGCGCTCGAACTCGTCTGCCGCGATGAGCCCGCCCAGGACGGCCCGCTTCTCCTCGGGCCCGGAATTTCCCGCCCCAGCCTCGAACTGCCAGAGGAGCCAAGCCCGCGCGTCCGCGGCATCGATATGGGCGGTCTCGACGGTCAGCGTGCCGCCATAGAGGCGCTCCAGGGCTTCGGGGGGTAGGGGCTGGGCCGGAGGCTCGCTCTCCTTCAGCCGCGAGACCAGAGGCGACTGCTCCTGCGCGAGCGGGCAGACCCACGCGTGCAGATGCCCGCGGGCGCGGACCGCCTCGGCGAGCCGGGCCGTCACCGCATCGCCCGCCACCGGCCGGTTCGCGAGGCCGCTCACTGGCTCAACCTCCTCCAGCACCTCGAAGAGAACGCGCCAGCCCGGATCGACCGAAGCCGGATCGAGGCGGAACTGCCGCTGCAACGCCTCCAGCGAGGCGGCACCCATAGCGGTCAGCGGTGACGATCCATGACCCATACGAAAGACCTGCTCCGAAGTGCTAGGTGTGAAGGGGGAAGCTGAGTCAGTTCGCGCGGATGCGGGCAGCGAGCGCTTCTGCGGTTGCGGCGGTGCCGAGGCGACCGCCGATGTCCCGCGTCGCCTCCCCGGCGCCGATAGCATCGGAAACGGCGGCCTCAATGGCCGCGCCGGCGGTCGCGAACTCTGCCCTGCCGGTCCGGCGACCGAACCAGGCCAAGAGGAGTGCGGCCGAAAGCACCAGAGAGAAGGGGTTGGCCAGGTCCTTGCCGGCGATGTCGGGCGCGGAGCCGTGGGCAGCCTGAGCCATCGCATGCTCCGCCCCGGCATTGAGCGATCCGCCCAGCCCAAGGCTGCCCGACAGCTCGGCCGTGAGATCCGAGAGGATGTCGCCGAACATGTTCGTGGTGACGACCACGTCGAAGCGACGGGGGTCCCGCACGACATGGGCCATCATGGAATCGACCAGCACCGTTTCCAGCGAGATCTCGGGATAGTCGGCGGCCACCTCGCGGCACGCGCCGACGAACAGCCCGTCCGTCACCTTGAGCACGTTGGCCTTGTGCACCACCGTGACACGGCGCCCGCGGCGCATGGCCAGATCGCAGGCCGCCCGCGCAACGCGAAGGCTGCAGGCCCTGGTGATCCGCCGCAGCGAAATGGCCACCTCCGGCGTGACCAGGATCTCGCCGTTGCCCGCCTCCATGTTGCGGTCGGCGTAGAAGCCCTCCGTGTTCTCCCGCACCACGACCAGATCGAACTCGCCGACTTTCCCGACAAGCCCGGCATAGGTCCGGCACGGGCGGATGTTAGCAAAGAGGTCCAGCCCCTTACGGAAAAATTTCGAGGGATTGATCTCTCCGCGCCGCTCGTCGTCGCTCTCCAGGATGTCGGCCGGACCGAGCATCACCCCATCTGACCGGCGGGCCTCAGCAAGCAGCTCGCTCCGCGCGGTGGTACCGTGGAGCCGATGACTCTCCCGGCCCACCACATCGTGCTTGAGGTTTAAGGACAGGGAGAAGCGGCTCCGTGCCGCATCGAGCACGGCAAGGGTGGCCGCCGTGATCTCGGGGCCGACCCCGTCGCCCGCGAGAACCAGAATGCGCATGTCGTTCAATCCATCTTCGCGGCGTTGCTGTGGCGCAGCACCTCGCCCCAGCGGCGCGTATCCGCCTCGATCAGCGCGCCCAGATGCGCGGCCGACGCCTCCGGCCCGGCCGGTATCCGGCCCATCATGCCCTCGTAGCGGCGCCGCAGCGACGGTTCCTCCAGCGAGGCCGCCAGCGCCGCCTCCCACGCGGCTCGGACCGGCGCGGGCGCGGCGGAGGGCAGCACGAGGGCGTTCCAGACCTCCATGTCGAGGCCGGCAAGGCCCGCCTCCTTGGCCGTGGGCACCGTCGGCAGAACGTCCAGGCGCCTGCTCCCCGTGACCAGCAGGGCCTTGGCCATCCCTTCCCGGGCATTAGGCACCGCGCTGAAGGCCTGCTCGATCAGCATGTCCACCTGCCCGGCGAGCAGGTCGTTCACCGCCGGCGCTCCGCCGCGATAGGGAATGAGGTCCGCGCGGCCGCCCGTCGCGTCCAGGAACTGCAGCGCGGCGAGATGCAGGGTCGAGCCGGCACCGGATGTCGCGATCCGCAGGTCCCCGCTCCTCGCGCGATGGACCAGCTCCCCCAGATCCGCGATGCCTGAACGGGCGGAGACCAGCAGCACCATGGGGTTGGTGCAGACCAGCCCGACCGGGGCAAAGTCGCGGCTGCTTTGGAAGCCGGGCGCGCGGTAGAGATGGCCGTTAACGGCGAAGACCCCGACATGCGCGAACAGCGCCGTGTGGCCGTCGCCGGGCGCACGGGCCACGCGCTCCGCCCCGATATTGCCGCCAGCGCCCGTGACGTTCTCCACGACCACGGTCTGGCCAAGGCGCCGGCCGAGCGGTTCAGCTAGGAGCCGTGCCATCACGTCCGTGGTCCCGCCCGCGGCGAAGGGCACCACCAGCGAGACGGAGCGCGCCGCGCTCCAGGGCGCCTGGGCCCGGGCGACGGCCGGCAAGGCAGTCATCCCCGCTAGCACGCCCCGCCTGGATATTCCGGTTGCCGCGGACCTCACCTCGGCGTGTCCCCGGCGAGCGTGACGCGGTGCATGATCCGCCGGTAGCCATGGTAGTCGTTCACCGGATTGTGCAGCGCGCATCGGTTGTCCCAGAACGCGATGGAGCCCGGTTCCCAGCGGAAGCGGCAGGTGAACTCCGGCCTTACCTGATGCTCGAAGAGGTAGGCGAGCAGGCCCGCGCTCTCCTCTTCCGACATGCCCTCGAAGCGAAGGGTGTGGCCTCCGTTGACGTAGAGCGCCTTCCTCCCCGTTTCGGGATGAGTCCGCACCACGGGATGCGCTGCCTCTAGCACCTTGCGCTCCTCGCCCGCCTTGCGGTCCTCCCGCGTTCGGGTCCTCTCGGCCTTAGCGGAGCTGTTAATGGCCCTCAAAGGGTCGAGCAGCTTCTTCATGCCGTCGGAAAGCGCTTCGTAGGCCGCGTAGCCGCTGGCGAAGAGCGTGTCGCCGCCGAAGGGCGGGATCTCGCGAGCCACCAGCATCGTCGCCATGGGCGGCTGCTCCAGGTAGGCCGTGTCCGTGTGCCACAGCCCACCGAAGTTGACGCGCTCGTCCTCGCGCTTGGCGACGGTAATCACCTCCGGCGCTTCATCGAGCCCCTTGAGGAAGGGGTAGTGGACCACGTCCCCGAAGCGCCGTGCGAAGGCGACGAATTCCTTCGGTTCCAGCAGCTGCTCACGGAAAAAGATCACCGAGTGCTCGAGCCAGAGCTCGCGAATGCGCGCGATGGTCTCGTCGGAAGCCTTGGCAAGGGGGCCGACGCCGTAGACTTCGGCCCCGAGCGCGCCGGCGATGGGGCGAGCCGTGATCTGCGGGCTGATGCTGTTCATGGCTGCCCCGCAGGTTGGGGATTTTGGCAAGGCATGACGGTCGTTTCCTCCTCGAAGTTGCACGCCGAAACCGCGAAGCGTGCGATCCATCGTCAAGCACCGCGGCGGTCGGCCGGAATATCCAGTCGATGATGCCCGACAGGGCGGGAGGAGTGCGCGCGCCCCACACCGCGTAGGACGCGCCTTGGTAGGTTATTTCGCCACCAGGGCTCGCGGCCCTCCTCCGTCATCGGCATAATGCATAATGCATTCTTCTCGCGTCTACAACCCGTCTGTTGGTCCTTCAGCTGATAGAAATCGAACAGGAATGCTGGTGAGCGCAGCAGGATTGGCAGGCCGTGCCGGTACTATCCTCTGACCACAGGTATCCGAGGCAGGTTTACAACGCGCCTACCTTGTCGCGGACGACGTAGCGCGACGGTAAGCGCGCTTTGCCCCCGTGTTGGGACGGCAAGAGGAATGGTCAGTGGGCGAAGTCCACCTCGCTGGCGGTCTGGATCTTCGTGAAGCGCTGCATACAGAAGATGGCGTTCCGGTGCTCCTCGTCGGAGATCCCGGCGCAGCAATCCTCGACGACCACGCAGGCGTAGTCGCGATCGTGCCCCTCGCGGGCGCCCGTGTGCACGACACCATTGGTCGACACACCCGTGAGAAAAAGGCGCCTTGTTCCCAGGGCCCTCAGGGTCGGCTCGAGCGAGGTGCCATAGAAGGGGCTGACCCTGTGCTTCACGATGTCCAGATCGTCCGGCTGCGGCTCCAGAGCCGCATAGACCTCGGTTCCCCAACTGCCGAGCTTGAACAACCCCCTTTGCCGCGCAGCGGAGAAGACGGGGGAGTTGGGCGGGCACTGGACGTAGTCAGGCGAGAAGCCCACGCGCACGAAGCCCACGCGCACCCCAGCGTCGCGCGCCTTCCGTATCAGGCCGCGCGTCCGCTCGATGACGCCCCACTCCGCAACGATCGGCGCATAGGTCTTCGCGTTGGGCCCCTCCGGATGAATCAGGTCGTTCATCATGTCCATGACGAGCAGTACCGAATCACTCATCTAGCTTCTCCTCCTTGCCGCTTCGCGACCGCTTCCGAACTCCCGGCGCGGGTGGGCTGGCGCCCCCCGCTTCCGACTGGTCCTTCACCGTTGCCCAACCCGCCTCGATGTGGCGCCGCAGGGCGAGCATCGCGCCGGCGAGGTCACCCTCGATCATCGCCCGCAGCAGCTCCTCGTGCTCCTCCACGGCGCGTATCGCCCGCCCCTCGACGCGGTTGATCACGTCGAATGGGTAGCGGGCCCACAGGATCTGCACGAAGTGCAGTGTCTGGGGCAGGTTTGCCGTAGCGTACATCTGCTTGTGGAAGCGGTAGTTGGAGGCCCTCGCCTCGGCGCTGTCTCTCTTCCTGACAGCCTCGGCGAACTCGTCGGCAAGGCCGCGTATTAGGCGCAGATCCTCCGTTGTTGCTCTCTCGACCGCGTGCCGGATCAGCTGCCCTTCAAGCAGGATGCGCAGGTTCAACGTTTCCACGGAGGCTGCCACATCGAGCGGCGCCACGACCGCACCCTTGTAGGAGTTGCCGCTGATGTATCCCTCGGCTTCCAGGAGCTTGAGCGCCTCCCGTACCGGCGTGATGCTGATCTGGAGGGTCTTGGCTACCTCGGCCTGTTTCAGGCGCGTACCGCGGGGGAAATGCCCGGATAGAATCGCCTCCCGAAGATAATCGGCGACCTGCTCCTCTTTCGTGCGGTACTCCACGGGTCCTGTAATCCCTTCTAGCTGGGCCGATTGGCCAAAGGGATTGTCATACGATGCCTGGTGCCCCTGAAACAATCTTGGCTGCTCTCTCAATGCGCTCTGCGCCTTGCCCACTAGTCCGCCTTGATGTTTGCGGCGTGGATGACCTCCCGCCACCTCACAATGTCAGCCTTCAGGAAGCGACTGAACTCCGCCGGGGGCATCCCAACCGGCACGAGGCCGAGCTCCTGGATCCGCGGCCGGAGCGCAGGGTCGTCCAGCGCGGACCTGAGTGCCGCGTAGACAGCTTCGACGATCGGTGCCGGAAGCCCCCGGCCGGCCCGAAGAGCCCGTGCCAGGCGGCCACGTCGAAATCGCGGATCCCCGCCTCCTGAACCGTCGGGACGTCTGGCGTCCAGGTCAGCCGTGTATCGGACGTCGTGGCGAGAGCCCGCAGCGAACCGTCTCGCACATAGGCCAGCACCGCCGTGACCTGGTAGACCAGCATCGGTACCTGTCCGGAGATCACGTCCGTGACGGCCTGCGCGCCGCTACTGTAGGGCACGTGTTCCAACGGCGCGCCGGTCCGCAGCACTAGGAGTTCTCCCGCAAGGTGGCTGGACGTGCCGTTTCCCGCGGAGGCATAGGCCACCTTGTCTCGCTGATGGCGAGCCCAGTCCAGGAACTCCGGCAGGGTCCGCGCCGGGACTTTCGGGTTCACCACCATCAGGTTCGGCGCGTTCGTCGTCAGCGAGATCGGAGTGAAGTCACGCAGGGGATCATAGGGCAGCCTGGGCATCAGCGTCGGCAGGATCGCATGGGACGCGACCGCCCGCATCAGGAGCGAGTACCCGTCCGGCGTGGAATGGGAAACGGCTTCGCTGCCGACGGCGCCGCTAGCCCCAGGCCGGTTCTCCACCACGATCGGCTGCCCGAGAACCTTGGACATGGCCGGGCCGATAAGGCGAGCCATGGTGTCGGTGCTCGTCCCTGCACCGTAAGGTACGACGAGGCGTATGGGCCTGCTGGGATAACTCCGTTCCGCGCCCTGGGCACTGACGCGGGACGGGCGCCCCGCGATGAAGCCACCGCTGGCAGCCAGAAGTAGTCCCCGGCGGCCCAAGAGGCTGGGCCTGCAAACCACATCTCTCATCCCGGTTACACCTCCCCGGCACCTGCTCTGTACAGGCGTATCTATCATAGTCAACATACAATGCATTTTATTTTCATTGCTGCAAGACTGGTGTGGCTAAGTCAGGTCCGGCACCCCGGACTGCCTTGGACGTGTCCTCAGATGGGGGATTCCCAGGATGGCGCTGGGGTGATTCATAGGGTGCCGGCAAGTTGTGGAGCAGCCGGCGGATGCGGCGATACGCGTTGCGTGGTGATCAGTGGACCCGGATCGAGGGCCTGCTGCCCGGCCGGGTTGGCCATGTCGGCATGACGGCGCGCGACAACCGCCTGTTCGTCGAGGCGGTCGTCTATCGCTACCGCGCCGGTATTCCCTGGCGCGACCTGCCGGACCAGTTCGGCTCGTGGAAGGCGGTGCATACGCGGTTCAGCCGCTGGGCCAAGCGCGGCATATGGGAGCGCCTGCTCCGGCATTTCGCGGCGGAGGCGGACACGGAATACGCGATGCTCGACAGCACGGTGGTCCGCGCTCACCAGCACGCCGCGGGGGCGCCCAAAAAGGGGGTGGCGAGCAGGCCATCGGGCGCAGCAAGGGTGGCCTGAGCACCAAGATCCACGCCCTCGTGGATGCACTCGGCAATCCGGTCGGCTTTGCTCTGACCGGCGGCCAGGCACATGATCTTGCCGGTGCTGACGCGTTGCTGCCCGATATGGCGGCCGATGCGCTGATCGCCGATCGGGCTTTCGATGCCGACGCACGCGTGTTGGAGCCTCTGGCTGCGGCAGGCAAGGCGGCCATCATCCCGCCAAAAGGCAACCGGAAGCAGAAGCGGGACTACGACCGGCATCTCTACAAGGCGCGGCACCTGATCGAGAACTTCTTTGCCAAGCTCAAGCAGTTC
>NZ_JBNBZS010000071.1:0-26364 GCF_049629625.1 Roseomonas chloroacetimidivorans
ATGGGCCCGGATCGGCCGCCGGATGCCGTGGCGCTGCAGGAGCAGCCCGCCCCGCAGCATCAGTCGATAGACCCTTTATGATTGAGGGGCTCGGCTCCCGAGGCCCGGCGGGCGCGGTTCAGCAGGGCGGTGATCCGGCGGTAGCCGTAGGTGGGCCGGGCATCAGTGAGCTGGCGGATGGCCGCCAGCAGTTCGTCGTCGCCCTGGCGCCGGTAGCGGCCCCGGGGCTTCGCGCGGCCGCGCACCTGCTCGACCAGGTTGGAGCGGGCCACGCCCAGGGTGTCGAGTCGTTCGGCATAGGCGTATGCCCAGGCTTAAGCCTAGGCCCTCGGGGCTACGCCCGGTGTCCGGTCGAAATGGGGGCCACTCCACGGCCGGATGCAGTAGCCACCCACCATCGCAGGCGCTGGCGCATCTGGCAGCGCCAAATGGACCCCGAGCGCCTCGCGTTCCTCGAACCAGATCGGTGCAGCGACCAACATGGTCTGGCGCTATGGCTGGGGCCCCTGATGCAGGTGCCTGGTCGATACTGCCCCGCATGGCCACTGGCATACGGTCACCCTCATCGCGGGGCTCCGCAGCATCGGCATGACCGCGCCGCTCGTGCTAGACAGGCCCATGACCGGGGACGTCCTCCCCGTTATGTCGAATAGTCTCTCGCGCCCTTGCTGTCGCCCGGCGAGGGGGTTGTGCTCGACAACCTTGCCGCCCAGCAAGTGGCCGACGTCGAGGAGGCAGTCAGGACCGCGGGGCCAGCCCCATGTGCTTGCCGCCTTACTGTAGCCGCCGCTCCGGCCACAAGGTCCACTCTCTGCGCCCCCAAGCAGCGCCATGACATCCGCCGTGCGCGCGCCAGCCCGCCGGCCAGTAGCGGCAGCAGCCTCCCGGCCCTGAGATCACCAGCGGCGTCCCGTTCCGAGCAAATGTTGACGGTGGCCCGACTGGCCCGAGGTGCAGGCCGGCATGTCGTCTCCCAATGCCCCGCTCGCGCGTTGACGCTGTATGATCCTGCGACGCCCCGAGGGCGGCACCCGCCTCCTCATCCCCCAGCCCTCCCATGCCCTGCTCTCGGGCCAGATGATGGCCGCCTGGGGCGCCCCCGCCTTCGCCCAGCCGGATCCGGCACCGGAGGTGATCCTCGCAGCCGGGCAGCACGACATCGCCTGGTTGTCCTGGGAAGCCGCTCCGACCCTCGATCCGGAAACCGGCCTGCCCCACGCCTTCACCAAGCTAGGCGCGGCGGTCCATGCCCCCATGTGGGCGCGGGGCGTGGAGTTGGCCCGCGCCGCCTGGGGTCTCTGGCCCGCCCTGCTCATCTCTCTGCACGGTACCCGGATTTACACAGAGTACATGAACCCGGAGCGCCTGCCGCCGGACGACCATGCCGCGATCGACCGCAACGCCACCAAGGAGGACGCGCTCCAGGCGGGCTGGATCGCCAGGCTCGGCGCAACGCCCGATCAGGTCGAGAGGAACTCAGCTCTGATCGCAGTGACCGACGCCCTCTCCCTCGCCCTATGCTTCACCGATCCGGACAAGGCCGGGGAGGCCCCGATGGAGGATGGCAGCACCCGCAAGATGAAGCTCGTCCGACAGGGGATGTCCCGCTGGTCGCTGGACCCGTGGCCCTTCCGCGGCAACACGCTGACACTGCGCTGCGAGGCGATCCGCCTCCCCGCCGAGACCCGCTGGACCGATGAGGAGGCCATGCGCCGCGACCTGCGCGACGCCGCCTGGAGCACGCTGACCGAAACCCTGGTTCCCGCCTAGTGACGGGTCAGGCAGCGCCCCGCCTTCACCGGCGCCGCAGTCTGACGCAGCCGCAGATCCTCCTCGCGAAACCCTCCTCTTCCTCGGCGTGCGTCACGGCAAAAATTCCGAGGACGACCTCGTCAAGCTACCGCTTGGGCCGGATCCGATTGGGCGCACCGCCCCGGTCCCACATTCTGGCGGCACCTACCGGCCCGACAGCCGCGGCGCCCGAAGGTCTTCGCGCGAGTACTACGATCGGTTCATTGTCGCTGGTTTGGCAAACCGGTGGCTCAGAAGGGTTGCCGGGCGCACCCGGAACTTGGCGATGGCGTTCTGCCAGCGCTCATGGGTGCGGAAGACAAGTCGCCGGCAGAAGGCTCTTGCGACCAGGGGCTTGTATTTCGGGAAGCGCTTCAACGCTCCGGCAAGCCGGCTGCCTCTTGAAAAGTAGTCAGTAAGCCAGCTGAATCGCAAAATGCTGGTCATATAGCGTGGCTCGTCGAGCACCGGGTGCAGAAATGTAAGATCCCGGAAGTCCTCCAGATCTTCCTCCAGATAGGGTGGATACCACTCGTATCCATCCGCATTACCGAACTCGCTCAGAGAAGCCATTTTCAGATTGGCCATCTTTGCCTCGGTCGCAAGAAACACTTCGTTGCACGGCCAGAATGCAATTTCTCCAGCTGAGGACTGCCGGGACATCTCCAGGCGGCGCTGCATGAAATGACGGAGCGCTCTGTTCGAGCAGATCGAAATGCAGTTCAGCGATCCTTCAATCGAGTCAAAGTCGTATGTGGCAAGATGATGCCAGGTCCACTGCCAGTCCAGCTTTGAGCAGCGCGTTGGAAGAGCGACAAAATCTGCTCCTGCCGCCGAGACGCAGCGTATCAACTCGTCGATCTCGCAATTGATGACCGTGTCGTATTCTACAAACAAGTAGTAATCATACTGCGGAAACTTGGACGCAAATAAGTAATGTGGGTAGTCTGTGTTCCACCAGATGAGTGAACCTCGTTCGGCTCTGTCCGCAAGGCCCATCGCGATCAGGTCGGCATCCGTGGCGCGCAGCACGCGATCGTGCTCGATGGGCCCGATGGGACCGTTCGTCTCATCGGCAACAATAAAGGCGTCGCCAGTCCTAGGAGCATCGCGGTACCGCTGGAACTGACGCAATATAAACCCGTCCCAGGTGTGAGTTTTGAAGACTACGGCATAGCGTGGAACGTGAGAGCTGCCGGCTTCCACTAGGTTCGGCATCAGGAGTCCTCCTGTTTTCGGCACCTGGCGACACGGTCTCTTCCGATCCCCGCCGCGCTCAACAACATCGGTTTAAGCGATCGTCTACCCGGCCGCGCGCAGATCGGGACGGGAGGAGTTGGGAATCCTTCCTTTAGTCACTCGCTGCGGCGGGCAGTTACGATCACGGCCGGCAAAGCAGCGCCTGAACAGACCAGCCCTACAGCCACCCACGAGGATCGCGAATACCACAGCAGGGAGGATTACCCCTGCCGATACTGCCCATCCCGGGCCGGATTCCGGTCATAAAATAGTGGCGAGCACCTGACTTGCCCCGGCGCTGCGGCGGAAGCGCGCGAGATAGGACAAATTCCTCTTCTAAAGAAGGAGAAGATCATTCCGGTTGTTGTATCGGCTCGGCTTCCGCCGCAATCTGCCGGGGTGGAACAACAGCAGCCTCACCGGGCCTTGATCCTTACCGGGATATAGACATTGCACGCTGATCGTCGCTTGTCCCAGCCATTCCGCTCCTCCAGGGGCGATTTGGATGGCTTCACGTCGCCGTATACCTGGTTTGCGACGAAGTGGGCGGCACGCCTTCCCCTTCTGGCAGGAGCAGCGGCTCTCCTTCCGCTTTTCCAGGGTCCGGCGGGTGCCCAGAGTTCGCCCCTAGCAATGGGACCTAACGCGGTAGCCCGGGGCACCACTGTGACGAGCCGATCGCGCCCGGACTACGATCCGCTTGGTGTACGACTCGGTGGATTCCGCCTGCATGGGTCCGCTGAGGCCGGGGTGGGTTTCAGTGACGACGTCGCGCCGAACACCATGCCCGGGCGCTCCGATGGCTTCGTCGATAATGCTTTCCGGCTTGACCTGAACAGCGACTGGACCCGACAAGCCCTCGGCATCACCGCCTCGCAGGCCGCGCGTCAGCACATCCGAAGCAACGACCTGAACTGGAACGACTTCGGCGTAGGGTTCGCCGGACGCTATGATATTGGCCGCGCTTCATCCGTAGGTTTCGAGTACGGCCATGTCCGCAATCATTTGGACGTGACGAGCTTCGACGTGGAACAGGGATCGCTCACCCGCCCGATCCCTTATGACAGCGACCGCGTGAGGCTCACCGGCACGGCCGGCCTCAACCGCGTTGCGATCAGAAACGCGGTCGAGTACAGCATCATTCGGTATGATGAGGAAGAGAGAACCGCTTTCGGCACCATCGGTTCAGGGCGCGACCATAACAGGCTACTGGGCGAAACGGAGATGGCATATAGCTTCGTGCCCGGACGGGCGGTAACGCTCACGACCCGGCTTACCGATATCAACTACCGGAGAAGCGACCGCAGGGGGCAGGACTCGTTCACCTGGGAAGTGCTGGGTGGTGTGCGCTATGACCTGACCGGCTTATGGGAAGTACGCTTCGCCGCTGGGTATCGGCATCGCGACTACCAGGATCCCACCCTGCGCAGCCTCTCTGGGCCAGCCTTCGAAGGTCAAATCACCTATCTGCCTTCGCAGCTGACAACCTTCACCCTGGCTGCCCAGCGGACAATCGAAGAATCCATCCGCGCGGATGCGACGAGCTACACGCGTACCCAGATCCGGTTCGCCGTGGATCATGAGCTTCGGCGCAATATCATTCTCAGTGGGGAACTGCGCGCCGAGCGGCTGGAATATCAGAGCCCAAGCGAAAAGGTCACGGACGCCGCCGGAATGATCGGGCTCCAGTTCCTGATCAACCGCAACTGGTCGGTCTGGGCCAGCTATCAACGCTATGAGCGTCTGGAGGCTCCGGCCAGCACCCGTGAATTCGATCAGAACGTGCTGCAGCTGCGGATGAAGTTTGCGCTCTGACCCCTGCCCTGCCCGCCTGCGAGGATATTACCGAGATCCGCACACATCCGCGCCAGCATTGCCGAAGGCTGCACACCCTGGGCGAGTGAGGGTTTATAGAGGTCACATCGTGAGATTGGAGAATCTATGTACGCTCCGCCACCTCATCCCGGAATTGCCGACCAGGCAGTGAGCCGCCGGCGGAGTTTTCTGTTGGCCATCCCGTCGCTCCTTGCGGTTGCCAGCTGTGCCGGCCCCGGGGCGGACCTCCCCAGCCTGCCCGAAGCTGCGGCGGCGCCATACCGCCTTGGGCCAGGAGACCAAATACGGATTACGGTTTTCAACGATCCGCGCCTGACCGGCGACTTCCGGGTCACGGACACCGGCGTCATCGCTCTACCTCTGGTCGGCACCGTTCCTGCGGGTGGGCGCACGACAGACGAGGTTCGGCGCTCCATTGAGACCACCATGCGTCAGCGTGGACTGTTCACGCAGCCCTCCGTGGCATTGGAGATCATTGAGTATCGGCCCATTTTCGTTTTGGGCATGGTGGAGCGCGGCGGGCAGACGCCCTACCAGCCCGGCATGACCGTCCTCTCGGCTGTGGCCGTTGCCGGCGGCTTCAACTACCGCGCACTGACTGACTACGTCGCCGTCACCCGGATTGGGGAGGACGGGCGCGCGCGGGAATACCGAGCCGAACGCAATGCGCTCCTCCGCCCTGGGGATGTGGTGAATGTTTTCGAGCGGAGGTTCTGATGGAGCGGCCGGCGCCTGCGAACGCAGGGTATCTGGGCGGGATTGGGCTGTTGCTCGTCGTGCAGCTTCCGAGCTTTGCCGCGGCCAGGCCGGCGGCGCCACCCAGTCCTGGGGAAATGTGCCGGTCCGCCATCGGTGCGGCAGAGGTCGCCGAGCGAATTCCACCCGGCCTCTTGCTTGCTATCGCGATGGTGGAATCGGGACGCCGGGACCCCGCCACAGGCGCTCCCACCCCGTGGCCCTGGACCATCAATGCCGAAGGAGAAGGCCGCTTCTTTGCAACGCGCGAGGATGCAGTGGCCGAATTACAGAGAATGCGTGCACGAGGGGCGCAAGTCGTTGATGTCGGCTGCATGCAGGTGAACCTGTACCATCACCCCATAGCTTTTCGCTCGGTACAGGAGGCCTTCGATCCCGTCGATAATGCTCGGTACGCCGCTCGTTTCCTGAAGCAGCTTCAAAGAGCGAGTGGAAACTGGGGAACGGCGGTGGGCCGGTATCATTCATCGACCAGAGACCTGGCCGAGCCATATCGCGCCCGTGTCGCTGCCGCCTGGCCGGATGGGCCGCAGTCCCTTCAGGCAGAGAGCCGGGCCGAGCAGCTGGCCGAGGCCTGGTCGCAGGCGAGACCTGCCGGCCGCCGGTCACGCGGCGGCCCTGTTAGTTCCGGCAGGCCCCCGGCGTTCCAGAGCCCGGTCGATCAGATGGCTCTAGCATGGTCCCGAGCGAGGCCGCCGGCGAAGCGGCAGGGCGTGGATATGCAGGCCTGGGCCATCGCACTGGGACAGCCCAGGCCTGCCGGTAACGGCCGCCGCGGAACGGCATTGGCCATGCGGTAAGTGGCGCCAAAACCCGCTTTCGCTACGGTTGAGGATGGCTGACCTAGGTCACCGCCGCTGCAAGAGCCTCTTGGGCCAAGGGCTTCCGCCATCGCTCATTCGCATCATGGCCATACGGCGCAGAAGCTTCCATTGCGCGAACCGCATCCAGGCCGGTAGGCGCCCTTTTACCCCGGCGATGTCGTCCAGGGCTGGGCCGATACAGAGGCCAAGGCCGGTCGCGTGACCATCAGCCGCGATCCGCGCTGCAAGAAGCTCCTGCCACGGTGACGCTAGGCAGATCAGGACGAAGCGGGCCGGGTTGTCTTGAACGAACTGGAAGCACGCCTCGGCCGTGATGGCGTCCCGGACGAAGCCGGAAGGCGGCGAAAAATGCGCCAGCCGAGTAAGGCCGAATTGGGCGCGTAGGCGCCGGACCGTCTCCGGTGCACTGCCGATCACCGTCACAGCCGTATCGGGGGTGATGACGCGCTCGAACAGAAGCCGCGTGAGATCTTCTGCCGTTGCCGTCTTCAGTGCAATGCCGCGACGTTGGGCGAGCCGCCGAAAATCCCCCCCACCGCACAATGAGAGCCACGCGCCCTTATAGGCCTTGCGCAGCTCGGGCCTGCGCTCGAGCGCCACTAACCCGTCAGCCTTCGGGGCCAGTACATAGGCAAAGCCCGCCTCCGGATCACGTGCGGCGATGCGGTTGAGCGCTTCCTGCGGCCCGACATCATCGACGCGAACTGAAAACACATGGGTGCCAGGAAAATGGGGAGCTGCCGGAACCTTGCGACAGAGGACCACCAGTGATTGAGGTGTCATCGCACCGGCCACTCACGAAGACGTTATTTCCGGGATATAGAAGGCAACGGGGGCTCTTCCAACTGAATTCGGCCGGCCCCGAATGGCCTGTGGCCTGGGGGCCACACCGCGCCGAGCCGAAAGCGACCGTTCCCTAATTCACGCCAACATCGCTGTGGCCCGCCAGAGCACGGTGATCAGCGACAGGTGTCACGTCTGTAAGGTGCCTAGACATTTGCAGGGGGCCATTCGCTCAACCCCGCCCAAGAAGGGCAAGGTCAGGGCCCATCGTTCCCAGCCCCGCCCCGAGTTCAAGGCCGCGACGCGACCGAAGGCACCGCGCGAGGAAACCTGACCACGGCGCGGTTGCCCGGCGATTGCGGCACCTCCAGGGCGAAATGCCTCAGCAGAGCCTCGACCTTAGCGTCGAACGGCGCGGTCTCATTTTTTCAATATTCTCACAGAAGAAGATTCGCGGCAGCGCACAACTTTCAGTTGCCACGAGAATGTGATCGAATATAACGACTTTGTGATAGGCGAGCGCTTGCCTAGTTCAAAGCATGTGAGATCTGACCGTGTCCTCTTCTTCTACAGCGCCCGCCCGCGTCAGCGCGTTTATCGATGCAGTCGGTATTAACGTGCACATGGGCTACTTCGATACCCCCTACGGGAACGTTTCCTCTGTCGTCACGAAGCTCGACTATCTCGGTCTCCATCACGTGCGGGATGGAGCGTCCTGGTCTGGGTGGGTTGCGCCGCTGGCTGAGCTCGGCAAGGCTGGAATCAAGCTCGACCTTATGGTTGGCGGTCAGGGTGAGTCGCTGGATGCGCAGCTGGCCAATCTGACGAAGCTGGCCCCCTATGTTGCAACCGTCGAAGGCGCCAACGAGGTCAATTATTGGCCCGTGACCTATAATGGGCTGACCGGTGTCAGCGCCGCTGTTACCCAGCAGGCGGCTCTCAACCAGCGCCTGGAAGCGATAGCGAGCCTCAAGGACAAGCCGCTGATCGGCTTCTCCGTTGCCGCCTCGGCACAAAGCGGCTTCACTCCATATGGCGATAACAGCGCTCCTAACGATTACGGCAACGCGCATGTGTACTTCGCGGCTGGCACGCCGCCGGCAGATCACCTGGCGAAGTTCATCGACATGGCGAATACCATGACGCCGGGCGACCGCATGTTCCTTACGGAGACCGGACTGCCAACCAATGGAAGCGGTCCCGGCAACCAAGGCGTGAGCGAGACAGTACAGGCCAAGTACACCTTAAACCTCCTGATGGACGCCTATCAGCAGGGGGTCGTGCGGACCTTCCTCTACGAGCTCCAGGACGAATTCGCCGATCCGCAGAATCAAGATCAAGAACAGCATTACGGCCTGTTCCGCCATGACGGCTCCGCCAAGCCTGCCGCCGTCGCTCTACACAACCTGACATCCATCCTCGGGGACACGGCATCGAACGCAGCGACCTTCACGACGGGAACGCTGAATTACAGCGTGTCTGGCTTGCCCAGTGCCGGGCACCACATGCTGATGCAGGAAGCAAATGGAAATTTCGACATCCTGGTCTGGAATGAACCGGTCATCTGGGATGATGCCAACAGCCGCGATCTGACAGTGGCGGCCCAGAACGTGACCGTAAATCTCGGCGCGAACTTCAGCACGGTGAATGTTTATGACCCACTGGTCGGTGAGCGTCCGGTCACGACCTACCACAATGTCTCGAGCCTCGTGCTCGGCCTCACCGACCATCCACTGATCGTGGAAACCGTGGGCCCGGCTGGAAGCTTCACCGCCGTTCCCGTACCCAACGCCCCTTCCCTCACCGCCCCCGCTGCAGGCCTTGTGGGCACGCAGACGGTGGGCAGCGGCACGGACACGCTCGTGCTCAAGATCTCCGAGGACGCGTACCGGGGCGACGCTCAGTTCACCGTCAGCGTGGACGGCAAGCAGATCGGCGGCACGCTGACCGCGCACGCCATCAAGGGTGCCGGCCAGTACGAGAACCTGCAGATCAAGGGCGACTGGTCGGCCGGCAACCACCAGGTTGCGGTGACCTTCCTGAACGATGCCTGGGACGGCACCGCCGATACGGATCGCAACCTGCATGTCGAAAGCGCCACGCTGAACGGCAAGACGATTGCCGGCGGCGCACTGGGGACCATCAACGGAACGGAGGCCTTCTCCTTCGCTGTGGCCAAGTCATTGGCGACCGGCCTCCTGGGCACGCAGACGGTGGGCAGCGGCACGGACACGCTCGTGCTCAAGATCTCCGAGGACGCGTATCGGGGCGACGCTCAGTTCACCGTCAGCGTGGACGGCAAGCAGATCGGCGGCATCCTGACCGCGCACGCCATCAAGGGTGCCGGCCAGTACGAGAACCTGCAGATTAAGGGCGACTGGTCAGCCGGCAGCCACCAGGTTGCGGTGACCTTCCTGAACGATGCCTGGGACGGCACCGCCGATACGGATCGCAACCTGCATGTCGAAAGCGCCACGCTGAACGGCAAGACGATTGCCGGCGGCGCACTGGGGACCATCAACGGAACGGAGGCCTTCTCCTTCGTCGAGGGCGCTGCCTCCAAGCTCGTACTGCACATGTCCGAGGATGCATGGAACGGTGACGCCCAGTTCAAGCTATGGGTCGATGGCGTTCAGCTCGGCGGTGTCCAAACAGTGACCGCGCTTCACTCCCAGCAGCAGGTGCAGGATTTCTCGTTCGAGGGCATCTGGAGCCCGGGTGAGCATAAGGTTCAGATCGAGTTCCTGAACGATGCCTATGGCGGAACGGCCGGTACGGACCGCAACTTGTATGTCGAGGCAATCGATTTCGGGTCGGCACATCATGATCTGAAGGTCGCGATGAACTCAGGAGGTATGGCCAGCTTCGATCATCTTCTCTTCGCCTGAGCGGCCTAGCGGTCACCCGGACGGGGCAGGCGTCGCTCGCATCTGTGGCCCTCTGCCCCGTCTCCGCGTGAAACCCCTCACAAACCCTTCATCGATCGTGCCGGTCGGCATTACGCAGGCTGGGCAGTTCGCGATCCGGTGTCGCTGCTTCGGAATGCGGGCCAACGATCCTGATGGGCTTTGGCGGGCCAGTGCGGCGTCCCTGGTTGGTCACAGGGCGCCGCCTCTCATTTTGTCCTGAAGCTGCCTCAAGCCCAGTCCATGCACCACGACACGGAGGGCCCGAGCGGGCCCGTTCCCGCCTGCTAGCTACCAGTCACAGGACCTCACGATAAATCTGTGCCACCTTGGGAACAATGACGCGCCAATCAAAATGGTCCCGGGCATAGCGGCTGCACGCTTCGCCATTCGGTAGGAAAGAGGTGTCCTCGAGGGCGGCGGCGATCCCATCCGCGATGCTCCGGGCGTCGGTCCCCCCGAGCAGCATCCTTTCCGAGAGACCGGACACGACCTCCGGCAGACCACCGACGGGGGTGGCCAGAACAGGCGTACCGGCAGCCAAGGACTCGATTGCCACCAACCCGAAGCCTTCTAGCTCCGCGCTGGGCATCAGGGTCATGTCAGCGGCCCGGTAGGCCAGCGGCAACTGATCGTCTGGCATGAAGCCGTCGAAACGTACAACGTCGCTTAGCCCAAGGGCCTCCGCTTGCGCCTCCAGAGCTTTGTGCTCTGGGCCCGATCCAGCTATGTGCAGGACGACGTCGCGGCTTCCTGCAACCTTCGAGCGACGCAGGATGGACATTGCTTCGAGCAGCCGGTTCAGCCCCATGCGACGGACCAGGCGCCGAGCCGTGAACAGTGCGGGGCGATCGGGATCCCAGCCCAGCTTCTCACGTGACTTTGCGCGGGTCGGCGCGGAGCTAAAGCGATCACAATCGACGCCGCCCGGCACAAGAGAGAGGACGGAGGACGGAACACCATAGTCCTTCTGCAGGATGTCCCCGAAAGCCCGCGACAAAACAATAATCCGCTGCGCGCGCCGGTAGACAAGACTCTCAATGGCCTTCTTAGCGCGAACGGCGGCCATGCCAGCTCCCTCCGCGGCGCTTTCCATTGCCCAAGGCCCGTGGAAGTGCACGACCAGCGGGCGCCTGGAAAGCTGGTCCAGGATCGGAATCGTGTGAAGCGCAAAATGAGACGCGACAAGATCGGGAGGAGTAACCCGGAAGCTGGCCCGCGCGAGCCGGCGTATCTCGACAGCTCGGTGAAGCGAGGAGCGGCCGCCCGCAAAACCGGAGAGCCTGCCCTCAGTGTCCTGCTCGGCACGACCCAAGCTCGGCACCAGGCCGCGTACCGTGAAGTTAGCCGCAGCTAGGCCAGAAAATAGATTGTAGAACACGTTCTCCGCCCCACCCTTCCGCTCCGGAAACCATCCATTTCCGATTTTGAACAGATTTGCGTGCGGCATCGGCCGGCGGTTTGAACCGGTCTGCTCTTGGAACGGGCCGTCTGCAAGATCCATTTCGAAACCGTTCCTCACAGTCGTTCCTTTCAACGGCGGTCACTTTCAAGGTACCGAGCGCCGTTCAACCTAAGGCAGACAGAGGAATGCTCAGGCCAGGCTCTCGCCATGCACCGACATATCCGCTGCTTCATGCACCAAAGGACGCGTAGGCAAAAGCCACATGTGACGCCGGTATAGAGAGGTCTGAGAGTCGCTGCTTCTATCCCATGATAGCCTCCCGCATGGGCACCGAGTTCGCCACCTTAGCCGCACCTCAAAGAAGGAAGCTCCCTGTTCTGGAGAACCACGTGCCGGAGCAGCGCAACAGCACAAAGGATCTTCTTCCCCGGCCATATCGCAGAGGAGTGCAGAACAAAGTGGGCAGGGTTCAACCCTCCAGACGTGGAGCGGTCTGACTGCAAAGGCGATGAACGCCATAGAAGCTCTCTCATATACTATACGCTCACGCCAATTCGCGACGCCTTCTTGCGAACCCCCTCACCCCCGCGGTTCACCATCCTGATGACGCCTCAGCGTGACTGTGTCCCGAACGGCGCTAGCCCACGGCATCGCCCCACTCACGAGCGCCCCTTTCACGCATTCGTGCAATCGCTCCGCGAACCACCTCTTACTTGGCGATTCATCTCATTTTCTGGGATTTGGTTCGAAACCGATCTGACATTCACACGGCGGATTTCGGCGCTCCAGAGTGAGAGTAAGCAGGAAACAGGACGGGATTCCCTACAACAACCCGGCCTCCCCTTCGCGACCGTAGTATAACGAGTTCGACTTTCGTTGCGTGTAACCCACGGCATTTTCCTTACTCGCCTCTGAGTAGAAAGGGCCCAGCCGACCGCGACGTCGCGAAGCAGCATCTCAAACATTTCTTTATTGAGCAGCAGGCCCTCACGACTAACGTGCGGCTCGCCACGCACTGCAGCATGGCCAGCCGCGCCACGCCCGCGGCTTCCGCTGCCGGAGTTCACGATGGACAGGATGCCCGACGAGACGCTGCTCTCGCTCGACCAGGCCGATGCGTCCCGGAGCCTTCTCTGGGACGTTGACCGGGACTCCCATGGACATCTTCGCTTCACCGCCTATCCGGCCGTTCAGCGGGCCGCTCGCAACATCAACTTCCGGCAGACTGTCTGTATTCTCTCCTTTGCCGCGGAGTTCACGCTCATCGTCGCCTTCGCCGTGACGATCAGCAACTACGCACAGGAGGAGATGGCTTCGGATCGGATCGCATTGAGGACGGCCGGAATCCTCGTCGCTGCCGTCGTAATACGGCAGTCTCTCGCCGCAGCGGATGCGCACCCTCTCAACGCCAGGCATTGCTCGCCGCTCTCTGCTGCTCTGAGTGTTGCTGCCGCCTTCACCCTTCTGCTTCTTGGCGAGGCCTATGCGGGACAAAAGACTTTCTGGCAGACGAGTGCCTGGGCGGTGCCTTCCGTCGCTTCGGTCCTGGTTCTTCGTACCCTTGTCTGGCGTTCCGGCTGGGCGTTGGACGGAGGCGGGATTGCCCTGGTAGGCGAGAGCACCGCGGTTCAGGAGCTTTCCAGTTCTCTCACAAGGCCAAGGCGAAGACCCGTGGTCGCGCTTTTCGATCAAGAGGCGCCGGAAAGCCTGAGCACCCTTCGTCGGATGGTGGAGGAAGGACATGTGGAGACGGTCGTCCTCACGGCCGTCCCACCCCAAAGCCTCGGCGCCACCCTGAACCGCTTGGCCGATCTTCCTGCGGGCATCTACATGGCACCGAACTTCGGCCCGACCTATGCACCATTGCCAGAGGTGATCGAGGTCGTGCCTAACCTGCTGACTGGCACATCCGGCCTCAGCAAGCGCTTCGTCGATCTCGTCGGCGCCTCAGCCGCTCTGGGCATCCTTGGACCATTCCTTCTTCTGACCGCCCTGATCGTTCGTCTCGAAACCCCAGGCCCCGCCTTGTTCCGGCAGGTACGATTTGGACTCGGCGGGCGCGCAGTGGAGATCTGGAAGTTCCGGACCATGTATCTCGACCGCGGGGACGTCACTGGCGAGGCTCGCACTCTCGCCCGTGATCCACGGGTAACGCCGTTCGGGCGTATCCTCCGGCGCCTGAGCATTGATGAGCTTCCTCAGCTCATCAATGTGCTGCGCGGAGAGATGTCGCTCGTTGGACCGCGCCCGCACGCGACCAAGATGAAGATTGCCGACCGATACTACACTGAAGCCGTAGCCGAGTATCCCGTGCGCCACCGCGTTAAGCCAGGCATCACCGGCTGGGCGCAGGTGAATGGCTCCCGCGGTGAGGTCGATACAATGGAAAAGGCCGTTCGCCGCGTCGAGCTTGATCTCTGGTACATCGCGAACTGGACCATCTGGCTCGACATCCAGATCATCCTGCGCACGGCAGCGGGCGGCTTCGTCACGCTGAAGGCGGATTGAAGTGCCCATGAAGCGATCCTGCACAGCAACCCGCCCCCTCCTGATCGCGCCCCAAATGGCGGCTGAAAGAGTGCTTCCATGAAGGTTGCCCTCGTCTGCGACTCAATGTCCGCCTATGGCGGTGCGGAGCGCGTCATTGAGCAGATCCTGGCTGTCTTCCCCTCTGCGGATGTCTTCGCCGTGGTTGATGTGCTGCCGAAGGGCCAACGCGCCTTCCTCGGCGGAAGGACGGTTCAAACATCCTTCCTTCAGCGTGTACCGGGGATCCAACGGTCTTACCGTAAGCTCTTTCCCCTCTGGGCCATGGCGGTCGAACAGCTGGACGTCACTGGCTACGACCTCGTTATCTCAAGCCATCACAGCGTAGCCTATGGCGTGCTGACGCGCCCAGGCCAGGTGCATGTGTCCTATGTTCACTCCCCCATGCGCTATGCTTGGGACCTGCAGCACCAGTACCTGAAAGAAGCAGGTCTCGCGCGCGGGCTGCTCAGCTTCATCGCGCGCAATGCTCTCCACCGGGCCCGGATGTGGGATTTTGTCGCTGCGCAGCGCCCGGATGCCGTGGCCACGAACTCGGCCTTTATTGCCGGGCGCCTCTGGCACACGCACCGTCGGCGCTCTTCCGTAATCCATCCGCCCGTCGCCGTCAGGCCCACTGTCGGGGCCGAGAAGGAGGACTATTATCTTTCCCTCGGACGGCTCGTTCCTTACAAGCGCACCGATCTCCTCGCCCGGGCCTTTGCCGCGATGCCGGAGAAGCGTCTCAAGATTGTAGGTACCGGCCCGGACCTGAAGCGCATCGAAGCCCTCAGGATTCCGAATGTCGAGGTGCTCGGCTTCCAGCCGGACGAGGTCGTGGCGAAGCTCCTGGCCGGCGCGAGGGCCTTTCTTTTCGGCGGAATCGAGGACTTCGGCATCTCGGCGGTGGAAGCGCAGGCTGCCGGCACTCCCGTCATTGCCTACCGCGGAGGCGGCCTTCTGGAGACCGTCCGAGGACTTGAGCAGAGTTCTCCGACCGGCGTCTTCTTCGAGGAGCAAAGTGTTCCCGCCATAATCGCCGCAGTCGGACGGTTCGAGAAGAACCAGCATCTCATAAGCACCGAAGCCTGCGTCGCCAATGCGAGCCGCTTCGGCGAGCACCGCTTCCGGCAGGAGTTCGCGCGCTTCGTGGAGAACGCCCTGAACGAACGGGACCATATCCCAAGCCCGGCTCTTCCGGCCGCGCCTGTTGAAGCGGAATGGACAGCGAACGTCGGTACTCGCGCAGTCTCCGCCAGACGCGTCGACCTCGCTTCCGTCCCGGGCTCGCCGGCATGAGTATCCGAACAAGATACAGGAGCGACTATTCGCGACCGCCCCGAGCCGAGAGCGACCGAGATGCGCGACCTCGGATTCTATACCTGTCCGCCGTCGCCGAGATAAAGGGCGGCGCGGAATACGTGCTGCTGGACATGCTCCGCAGCCCGTTCTCCCAGCCACTCCTCGCCGTTCCCGGCCCAGGGGCCTTGGCCGACCATGCAGCCGCGCTGGGCGTTCCTGTCCGGTTTTATGATCTCGGCGAGGTTCAAAGCGTCCGACGCCCTCTCCGGGCTGCAACGGCCTGGCGCGTCAGCCGCGATGCGTTCCGAATGGCCAAGCAGATTGCCGACCTCCTGCGGGAGACCGAGGCAGCCTTCGTCCATGCGAACGGCCTGAAGGTGCATGTCGGCGCCTGCCTTGCACGCCTGCTGCACGGAACGCCAACGGTCGTCCACATGCACGATGTGCCCTTCTCGCGTTCGGAGCGGCTTATCTGGAGAGGCTTAGCTTCGGCCGCCTCCCACGTCATCGCGGCATCGACGATCTGCTTCCCTGACCAGATCCAACGCTCGGCGGAGGCGTCGCTTCTCAGGCAGGGCCTTCAGGCGGAAGTGGCGCCGGAGCCGAGAGCGCTGCCACCAGAACCAGTCGTCGGCTATCTCGGCCGGTTTCATCCCTTCAAGGGCACGCATCTCCTCCTGGATTGGTTCGAGTCCATCGCGGACGAATTTCCGGCCACTACATTGTTGCTGAGGGGGCGAGCCGATCCGGAGGGCGCGGCTTACTGGGCCGGGCTACAGCCGCGGATCAATCGGCTCGTCGCCCAAGGCCGCTGCCGCGTCGATTCCTGGCGTGCGGACGGCAGCGATCCATTTGATGGTATCGACATCCTAGTAGCCCCTTCTGTTCACCCTGAAGTCGGTCCCCGCGTCATCATGGAAGCGATGGTGCGGGGAATTCCAGCGATCGGTTATCCGGCTGGAGGCGCCCTGGAGATGATGCCGCATCCGGGTGTCGGGGCCCACGCGGCCGATACCGGCCAGTTCCGCGAGGCGCTCCAACGACTGCTTGATCCGGCGACCTATGCTTCGGTGAGCGCGTCCGCGCTGGAGCATGCTCGCCGGAATTTCGGAATCGAGAGGTTCTGGGCGGATCTGGCCTGCGCGCATTCTGCTGCACTGAGCACACGAACGCCGCCCGGCAGACCGGAAGTCGGCAGTTGGCCCACGAGCGTCCTTGCTCCCTGGAGCAGCGACCGGCGATGAAAATTAGCGAGGTTGCAGCATGAGCGCCGTGTCCTTCCCCCGCTCCTCCCCGCGAAGAGAGGTCGAGCCGACGAGCGAGATGTCGCTCGGTGTCCTCTGGGCCATTCTCAACCGACACCGCTGGTTCATGGCCGTCTGGGTCCTGCTGATTGTCGGAATTTCGGCCATCTTCATCTTCAATCTACAGCCGCGTTACCGCGCGACGGCGCTGGTCACGCTGGACACGCGGCCCATCAGGTTCGCGGAAGTGAGCGCGCCCGTTTCACAGCTCAGCGCCCCCATGGACGCGAGCCTCGTCCGGACCGAGGTTGAACTGTTGGGAAGTGACAGCATCGCACGGCAGGTGGTTGGCGATCTCCACCTCGTCGACAGCCCGGAGTTCAGATCGTCACCCTCGCTGTTCGAGCGGGCGATGATAGCTATCGGGCTTCGGCCGTCGGAGTCGGACGCCCCCCCGAAGCCGGAGGAGATCTTCGAGCGTACCGTGGCCACCTACCGCGGTCGGCTGGGCGTCTTCACGGATGGAAGATCCTACGTCATCTCCGTGTCGTTCGAGGCTTCAGACCGGCAACTCGCGGCCCGGATCGCCAATCGCCACGTCGAGGCCTATATCCGCCGTCAGCGCGAGATGAAGGATCAGGCGCTCGCTAACGCGACTTCCTGGCTTGATCGTGAGGTCGCATCCCTGTCGGAGCGTGTCCGCCAGTGGACGCAGGCGATCCAGACCTATCGCGAGGACCACCGCCTCTTCAACGTCGATGCGGCCCGTGGATCTAACTCGGTTGCCCAGCAACAGCTGGCCGAAGCGCTGGTCGAACTGACTCGCGCCAGGGCCGACCTGGTGGCCAGGCAGGCGCGCCTCCAGCAAGCACGCGACCCTGCCAGGAGTATGAGCATCCCGGAAATCGTGACCTCGCCCGTGATCGCGCGGATGCGCGAACAGGAGCTCACGGCACGGCAGCGCCTAGCTGAGGTCGCTGGCATGTCGGGCCCAAACCATCCCTTCGCCGTTCCTCTGCGAGAGGAGATTGCCGAGACAAGGCGTCAGATCGATGCAGAGCGCACTGCGATCCTTCGCAGCATCGCCTCGGAGGCAACAATTGCCCAGACACGCGAGGCCGAGCTGAGCCAGCTCGTTTCGAACCTGGAGAGCCGCTTGGCGCAATCCGAACGCGACAGCGCCGGGCTGCGCGATCTTGAGCGCGAGGCCTCGGCCACGCGGTCCCTCTATGAGAGCCTGCTTGCCCGGCAGAAACAGGTCGCAACCCAGGTGGGGATCCAGCAGGCCGACGCGCAGCTCAGCTCCCGTGCCGTGCCACCGCAGCTTCCTTCCTTCCCGAACAAGAAGCTATTTCTGGCCGTGTCATTCATCGTCGCGGCCGGGACCGGAAGCGTACTTTCCCTCCTGCTCGACGGACGCCGCAAGGGCTTTGGCACGATCGAGGAAACAGAGGCAGCGATCGGGCTTCCGGTGCTCGCCGCACTGCCGCGCTCACCACGTGAGCCGCTCGCCCTGGCGAACCAGGTTGCCTACGAGCCGGGCTCTCTGGCGGCCGAGGCTGTCCAACGCCTCCGTAGTATGCTCGCCATGCGGCAAGGCGGTCTGCCGGCCGTACTGTCCGTAACCTCCGCTCTTCCGGGAGAGGGCAAGACCAGCGTTGCTTTGGCGCTAGGACGCAGCCTGGCCAGCTCCGGCTTCCGGGTTCTGCTTATTGAAGCGGACCTGCGGCAGGGAAAACTCGCTGCAACGCTGTTCAGGCATCGCATCAAGTTCGGCACCTCCGATGTGCTCACGGACCGGGTGGGGCTGGAGCAGGCGGTCCAGCTGGACCCGGTCTCATCTCTGCACATCCTCGCCGCCAAGGGCGATGCGGTGGTGCCGCAGGACTTGCTTACCCCCGCGCGGCTGCAGCCGGTGCTCTCGGCAGCTCGGGCCCGCTACGACCACGTCATCCTGGAGACTGCGCCGTTCAACGCGGTGGCTGACGCGATTATCGTTGGCCGGAGCGTGGATGAAACCCTTTTGGTCGTGAGAGCCGAGACAACCCCGGCCGCCGCGGTCACATCCCTGATCAGGTCCTTCCGGGGCGCCCACCTGCCGATCGCGGGCCTCGTGCTGAATGCCGCAGATCCAAGGCACGCAGGCCTGATAGGCTATCCGCGGCAAGTTCCTCGGCTGAGCCATTCGAGGACTTAGGGGATGTCGGAAGAGAAAGCGTCAGGACGCAGAGGCAACCTTGAGCAGGTCATGCTTCCAGAGCCCGCCGGGGCCGAGGAGGCAGGCCTGCCCCCCACCGAGGCGGATCTTGCACTTGGCCGCCGCATGGCGCGCCTTGCTCGCGGTGTGCTTAGAGGCCAGGGAACGGTCTTCGCCTTTGCGCAGACGCTGACCACGCAGGTCCTCGTGCTCGCTCTCAACCTGATAACCGGGGTGCTGACCGCGCGGCTGCTCGGCGCGGAAGGCCGCGGAGAGTTCGCGGCCTTCTCGATTTGGCCGCCTTTCGTCGCTGCACTGGTGAGTTCTGGCCTCTCGGCGGCCCTCGTGCACCAAATCAAGAGCCGCCCGAGCGATGAGAGAAGCTCGGTTCTTGGCTCCGTTACAATCCTAGGCCTGCTGCTCGGCACCATTTCGGCCGCTGCAACGCTCATTCTCATGCCGCTCTTCCTGAAAGAGCGCTACGCTGAAGCCGTGGCCACGCTGGCCCCACTGGCGGCGTTCATATCGGCTCTCTGCCTCCTGACCGTTGTCATCAGAAGCACCGCGACGGCGTTCGGCCGCTTCCGCAGCTTCAACATCGCGAGTTGGGCGGATCCGGCGCTCTACTGCACCACCCTGATCACAGCGGCATGCCTGGTTCCGCTTACCGCAGAGCGAGCGGTGCTGTGCCTGTGGTTCGCGACGGTGGCCTGCTTCGTTGGTCTCGCCATATACTTCTTCACGCTCGGTCCTGTCCGGCTCCGGAACGCGACAAGGTACCTGCCGCCGCTCACCTCCTACATGGCGCGCGCCGCCGGCGGAAACATCGTTGGTACGCTCGTCGGCCATATGGATCGGCTGATCCTGCTGGTCCTGCTGCCAGCGAGGGAATTTGGGCTCTATATTGTCGCGTACAGCCTCTCGCGCCTGCTGGGCATCGTGCACACCGCCGTGAGTGCCGTGATGCTTCCCGCGATGATGGAGCAGGAGGGGGAGGCCGTTGGCGTTCTTCACAACCGGGTTTTCCGGCTGGTTCTTTGCCTCGTGGGCGTGGCCGCACTGGTGGCATGGTCATTGGGCCCGTTTGCGCTCTCGCTACTGTACGGGGCGGAGTTCAGGGCAGCCCAGCCCATCTTCATGATTCTGGTCCTGGAAGCGGCACTCGGTTGCCTGACATCGGTTACCGCGCAGCTCTATCTGGCGAAGGGGCGTCCTGGCTTCACCTCCTTGGCACAGCTTGTGTCCTTTGCCGTGATCTGCGTCGGCCTCCTCACGCTTGTTCCCCTTCTTGGGGCTCCGGGAGCCGCTCTCACAATGCTCCTGTCGACCTCGCTCCAGCTCTCCATGTTCCTCTTCGCCATGCCGAGAGCGCTTCAACTTGCTCGGCCCGGACTTTCCTCCTTCGGGGCGGAGCTCTCGGGTTATGCCCGCAGTCTGGCGCGCCTGTGATGCAGACCTGGAATCACGACGCCGGCGCGATCATCCAGAATGCCGCTCCCGCGGTAGGCCGAGGATGGATCGTGTCGTGGAGCAGCCCAGCACTCCTAGGCCCGGGCGCGCTGCTGTCCGCCGCAACCGCGCTCGGGCTGCCGCTGCTCTTGCATCTCGCGGGGCTGTCCAGCTTGAATCGGCTTGCCTACCCCGCCATGGCGTTTCTCGTGGCCGGCTTCTTGTACATGAAGCGCTCGCCCTGGTATTTTGGCTTCTGCCTTTGGCTCTTCTGTGCCTGCTCTCTGGTTCGCCGCTTGGCTGACTACCAAGCCGGTTTCCAGGTTTCCAGCACGATCCTAGTCGCTCCGTATATTGCATGCATGCTGGCCGGTGCATCCGCGATCCGGTATCTCGGGACAGGAAAGAATCTGGGCTCCGTCCCCTTCTTCCTTGTCCTGAGCACGATTTTCTACGGAACAGTGCTGGCAGTTCTTCAGGACCGGCTGACGCTCGGCCTCGTCGATATGCTTAAGTGGACAGCAGGGCCGCTGATCGCCGTGCACGCACTGCTTTATAGCCGAGAGAGCCTCAGCGATCTGCGCCAGGTGGTCTCGACCGCCTTGCTGGTTGCAGCCCCAATGATGGCCGTCTACGGCGTCCTGCAATTTGCATCGCCGTTTCCCTGGGATGCGGAGTGGGTGATCAATGTCCGGCAGCTTGGCTTCGACTCCATCGGGGTTCCGGAGCCATTCGGCCTACGGGTTTTTGGGCCCATGCATTCACCCGGCGCGCTAGCCACATATCTCATGGTCGGCATTATGCTGAGCGTGGGCCAGCGGGCGCTTCCATCCTGGTTGTCAGTCGCTGTATGCACTCTCTGCCTGGCGCTCTGCATGTACCGGACGCTCTGGGCTGCAACTTGTCTCGGGCTGCTCCTTGTCTTCTTTTGGGGTTCACCCGGGGCCAAGGTGAAGATTGTCATCGGGGCGGCCATCGTGGTGATGGGAACGAGCATGCTCGCGCTGGTTCCCGAAGTGCAGTTTATGCTTGCCAAGCGCTTTGCGACGTTGTCGGACCTCCAGACTGACGAGAGCGGCGCAGAGCGCCTGATGCAGTATGTCCGCTTCTTCGTTGATGGTGGAGACCACATGCTCGGGGTTGGCCTCGGGGTGAATTACCAGGCCTCGGTTGGTGGACAGGGGGCCGCATTCCTGGACAGCGGGATTCTCGATACGATACGGGCCCTGGGTCTATTCGGCGGACTGCTTTACCTGGCGGGACTTGCCGCGCTGATTTTCACCATGCTGTCGCGCCGCTTCACTCCGGGTCTTGGGTCCGTCATATTCCGCTCGGCTGCGGTCGTCTGCTTCCTGCAGATTCCATTGGGGTCCGTGCATGTCGCGGAAGCGGGCTTCCTTGGATGGCTCACACTTGCAGTCGGGCTCGCGTCTGGGCGGCCCCGAAGCCTGGCCAGCATCTCCTCAGGCGTCCTACGCCACCCGAGTATGCGCAATGCGACTTAGAGCGGCGAGTTCAGAGAAGAGTGTCGGTGAGTCGCACCGCCGGCAGACGCCCGTGCCGGGCAGGTTACGTGGGGCTCAGCTGAAATCAGCATCACCATAGGTGAGGAACGGAGCGAACCGAGATGCTCGACTTTCATGCGCTGCCGTCTTCGTATCAGGGCGCTAACCGCTTCTTCGGGCGACGCGTAGAGCTCTTTTTTACAGGCCGCTCACGCAGGGGCCAAGGTCATCGCAGGGCGGCGATGACTGAGCTGGCGGAAACACAGCCACGGACGCCTGACAAGCCATCAATCTTTGTCCTTCACCCATCTGATTTGCTCACCGACCACCGCCTGCACGGCGATGGGCTGATCGCCTGCGATTTCCTGCGTGAGCTCGCGGCCCGTGGCTACCGCCTTCATGTCGCCTGCCGCGATGTCGATATCGCCCGCCCCTTCCCGAACAACTTGACCCTCTATCGGGTGAAGCAGTCCGGGCGGGCGGGCCTCGCGGGCCGGATCGAGTACATGGTCCGCTCGCGGCTTCTGCTCAACAAGTTACGGCGGGAGGGCACCATCGATTTGGTGCACCAGATGAATCCCGTCTTTGCCGGCCTTTCACTCAGTGTTGTCGGTAGCGGTTTGCCGGTCTTGCTCGGGACCTATGTCGCGCGGTGGCCCGATATGGGCAGCGGCCCTATTCGCCTAGGCGCCGCCCGGCTCGTCCGACGGGCGATTTGCTATCTGCAACAGAGGCAGGCGGCAGCGATCATGCTGACCACGCCGGCCGCGCTCGACCGCATCGCTTCACCCCGCGGGGTGAAGCACAAGATCATACCGATGAACCACGGCGTCGATGCGGCGCTGTTCGCTCCGTCCTCGGGTCGACCCACTCGCGGCCCGGCGAGCATCCTGTTCTACACGAGCGTCACGAGGCGGAAGGGCATCTTTACCTTGCTCGAGGCCTTCAGGCGTGTCGCCCAGGTTGTTCCGGACGCCACTCTTAGCATCGTCGGCAAGGGTGAGGAGTGGGATGAAGTCCGCGGCATCGTGGGCAGCATGGAGTGCCGGGATCGCATCCAAATGCACGGCTTCCTACCGCGCGCACAGGCCCCTGAGTTGTATCGGGAACACGCGGTCTATTGTTTGCCGTCTCATGGCGAGCCTCTCGGGACCACGGCCCTAGAAGCCATGGCCTGTGGACGCCCACTCGTTGTCACCAATACCGGCGGGCTGCCATATCTCCTGGATGACAATGGCGGCCTCAAAGTTCCCGAGGGTGACAAGGATGCGCTGGCTGAGGCCTTGATCAAGCTCGTGACATCGCCCGAGTTGCAGGAACGCATGGGCCGGGCGAATCGCGCACGGATACAGAATGAGTTTACGGTGGAGAAGGTGGTCGACAAGCTCGAGGAGGTCTATGCGCGCATACTGTCAGGCAAGACCGACGAGCCGAGGCGGGCTTCATGACCACCGATGCTGTGCTGCTGGGCCGCACTGATCACGGCACGGTACCAGGCCGGCTCCGCACGGCCGGTGGATGCGCCACCCATCACGGGAGACCCTACGGGTGCTGACGCGGCGGCAGCTAACAGGCTCCATGCTGACGCTTCCGCTTGTCGGGCACGCAGAAGCGCCGGGGATGCAGGCTCATGCGGCAGACCGCCTCGTCGACAGCATCGGCGTCAATATCCATGCCTGGCCAGGGTACAGCTATGTCTCCGGCCGAAACTGGCAGACCATCATCCTTCCGGCGTTGCGGGATCTCGGGGTTCGCCATCTCCGGGATGGCCTGGGCACCGACCTGAAGCTCGTCGGGCGCCATGCGGAACTCGTCGATTCGGGGTTCCGGCTCACGCTAATCACCAATCCTCAGACATCTCCCGGACTGCAACTCGGAACAACCCTCTCCCGGATCGGCCTGAAAGGTGTGGCGATGCTGGAGGGGGTGAACGAGCCCGATGGAAGCTGGGGTCAGTCGCCGGGCCAGAATGCCGAGATGGCCGTTTCCCATCAGCGGGAGCTCTATGCCTACGCTCGGCCCAGAAATATTCCCGTCGCCGCCTCCGCTTTGATCGATGCGGGGCAGGCCCCAAAATTCCAGGGACAGGCGCAGTACGCGGATTACGGGAACTGCCATCCCTATCCCGGCGGTCGCCTGCCGGAAACGGGCGGCTGGGGCGACCATGGATATGGAAGCATCCAATACGCGCGGGATCGCCTGGCTCTCGCCGTGGCGGGCGACGGTAAACCCTATGTGGCGACAGAAGCCGGGTACAACAACGCGGTTTCAGCACGGGCCAAGGCGGCGGGCGGCAATCACGGCTGCAGCGAGGCTGTCGCGGCCGCGTACGAGCCCCGCCTCTTCCTGCATTATCTTAACACGGGTGTATGGCGCACCTTTCATTACGAGCTGTTCAACCAAGCAGCCAATCCAGACGATGCCGAAGCCAATTTCGGCTGGGTTCGCCATGACGGAAGCAGGAAACCGGCCTTCCTAGCGATGCAGCGGCTCATCTCGATCCTGTCGGACCCGGGCCCTCCGTTTCAGCCTGGGCGGCTCGCCTTTTCGCTCGATGGGGAGACGGATCAGGTCATGTCCTGCCTTCTGCAGAAGCGGGACCGATCGTGGTATCTGGCTCTGTGGGTGGCCCAGTCTCTCTGGGATGTCAGGACGTTCTCCGAACGGGCCGTACGTCCCCGGTCCATCACCTTGCATCTTCCCATGCCCCCCACAGAAGCCACGGTGGCCCGGCTGGACGACAGAATGGGCTTTTCCGAACTGGCACCCGACGGCCAAACCCTTCGCCTTACGGTGGGCTCACATGTCAGTATCGTGCGGCTCGTGCTGCGGTGATCCGCAATCCTGGCCTGGGACGGGCGGCGAAAAATTCGGCACCCACTTCGGAAGCGTTTGTCCTGGCGCGATTTTGGGGCCAATGCCTGCAAGCGGAGACAAGAGGCCAAGCCCGAGACAGAGGTGCGTTGAGATGCCCTCCTTGGTGCGGTGGAACAGTCTTTCCAGCAGGCAAAAGTCTTCAGCGACCAAGGAACTGAGTTCGTCAGCCCCGCCCGCGCTTGGTAGCGCCGGCGCTTTCGCAGCAGGAGCTAGTATGTTGGCAAACATCTCCGTCCTGTTTTGCGCCGATGAGCAATACTTCCCCCATCTGGGCGCCACAGTTTCGTCACTGCTGGCCAGCAATCCCGGAAATAGGTTTCACTTGATTATCTGCTCTGCCAGCCGGAGCCCTGCCGCAGAAGAACAGGTCGCGACCGTGGTCCGCCAGTTCAGCAACGCGAGCGTCGAGTTCATCGATTTCGATCTGAAGGGCTGGGAGGCTGACCTGCCGGTCGGCAAACACATCACGCTCTCCTCCTATCTCCGTCTGTTCGCGGCGGAGTTTCTCGACGCCACGCTCGACAAGATCCTTTATCTGGATTGCGACATCATCGTTCGTGATGATCTACGCGGACTCTGGGAAGCAGAGATCGACGAGTTCTATGCGGCCGCAGTACCGGAGCCCTATCGGGCCGTCCATCCGGGGTTTGGAAGGAATGACACCTATTTCAATGCAGGGGTGCTGCTGATCAATCTCCGCAAGTGGCGCGAAGACCATGCCACGAAGGCCCTTTTGAAGTTCACGCTCGAGCACGTCGGTGCCCTGACGGCCCATGACCAGGATGTTTTGAACAACGTCTTCCGCGGACGCATCGCTCCTCTCGATCATTGCTGGAACTTCCAGCCCAACTTCGCAGATTTCTCGGCTGCCGAGATGGGCATGACGAAGGAGGCATTCCGACAGCTTCGAGAGGCACCAAAGATCGTCCACTACACCGGCAGCGCTAAACCCTGGCTCTACATGCAGGAGCCGCATTACAAGGATTACTACAGAGAAGCCGCCAGCCGCACACCCTGGGCTCGGCGCGGACCCGCTGATCGCACACCGGCGAACATCATCCGGAAGACGATCAAGATGAAGCGGCTGAAGGAACGGGCCAACTGGCACTTTCCTCAGCTCTGCCGTATGGCCCGCAGTCTGCTCGGACGACGCAGCCGGGTCGATATCGATCCAGCCATTAGTTGAACTCAGATGACGCGCCCGGTGTGGCTGCTGGCCCCGTCCACACGAGCCGCCGCTAAGGCCGCCCGGGCCTTAACCTCTCGCGGAACTAGGGCTGCCCTGCGCGTCTTGCCGCGTAAGCCGCGCTTCGCTTTGCGCGCGGGGCCCTCCTCTTCCTGATCGAAGGCGGGTACAGCCCGGCAAAGGGTGCTGGCAAGTTGTTGGACAGTGGTCTGAGTGATTGAGCGGGGGCAGTCTGACGGACAGTTACCGAACCTCACCACCTGGACGGACCACTTCAGTGGGAATGGACCAAGCCTGCTAACCCTGCATGCCCGCTCATCCTGCGCCGCCCCCTCCCCCTTCCGACCAGCCTACGATCTCTGAAACCAGAGCCAGTGCCAAACTAGCGTCCTCGCCGGATTAGTACCCATTCGCCGACGGCCGCCTTCCCTGGCCTGGGTGCCCGCTGATCTTACTGACGTTCGTAAGAGTGTCGGTAAGGGCAGGTGGGTGGGATGGAGATCATCAGCGGGGTCGAGCGGCGTCGGCGTTGGCGGAC
>NZ_JBNBZS010000072.1:0-25181 GCF_049629625.1 Roseomonas chloroacetimidivorans
CGCCGACGCCGCTCGACCCCGCTGATGATCTCCATCCCACCCACCTGCCCTTACCGACACTCTTACGAACGTCAGTAAGATCAGCGGGCACCCAGGCCAGGGAAGGCGGCCGTCGGCGGATGGGTACGTAACGCCGGGCGGGCCTGCTCGCTGTGCCGCAGTCACTGACTGGTCATCCCCCAAAGACGGCCCCTGACTAAGCGCGCCCGACGCGAATGGGCCAAACTTTTCCCGCTAATTGACGATCTCGACGGCCTCAGCCGCTTCCATGGCGGCAAAGGCGCGGGACGCTTCTCCTCCTGAAGCCAGGATCGACAGCGCCTCGTGCACCAGGTCCGTCAGCATCGCCTGCGCCTCGGCTTCCCGGGCTGCGCCTCCTAGCTGTCGCTAGGCCTACCCGAGGGCCGCCCAAAACATGTCGCTGGCGAAGGTGAGCATAACGATCGATGTGACCAAAATCAGCAGCGCCACAGCGGCTAGCACCCGCATGTCGAAGCGTTGTTCCCGGCTCATCTTACCCATGGCCAGTCTCCCAGAGGGCGCCTTGTTCTTCTCGTTTTCACCTACGGTCCCTATGCCGCAGCAGAGAGGCACCCGGTAACTGACGTTAAACGGGAACAAGGTCTATCTGTTGCTACCCCGGTGCGGGGTTCAGGTGCCCCCCTGATCCAGGCTGCGGTTGTGCCTAGGCCTGGGGGCTAATTTCGAACATTCCGCAGGCCTCCGTGACAGCCGCCCGCGCAAAGCCAGTTGGATCCTCGCCGAGTGGCTTCCTCAGCGCCTTCGCAACAGCCAGGCGAGCCGCGACGTTAGCCGCCATCCGCAGGCCGGCGTCATAGGCCTCTACCGGGCTCATTTCCTCGGCGCTGCTCTTCTCCGTCCGCTGCGCCAGAGCCGCCACGCCCGCACGGATGACCAGTCCATGGAGCCGGTGGGATGGGTGACGCGGACGGCCACGCGACGCTCCTGCCTTGCCCATTGGCCAGGCGCTCCCGGTCCCGGCGCTCTTCCTCGGCCTTGTCATGGGCGGCCAGGGCCTCGCGCTTGGCCTGCAGGCTGGCACTGACCAGCGCGCCGCGGTCGGTGAGCGGGATCGGCCGCCCGTTGCCGTAGGTGATGGTGGGCGCCAGGTGCAGGTCGCGTGGCTGCTTCAGCTTCACCTGCCCCGTGACGGGGTGAAGAGCGTTCCGGCAACGACGGCCGAGCATCAGCGTCCAAACCCAGCCGCCCCGCCTTCACTACTCCACCCGAATGTTGGCCTTGCGCGCGGTCTCCCGCCACCCGGCGATCTCGGATCGGAGCCGGCCCCCAACCTCGTCCGGTCCCGCAAACCGCACGAGCGACCCAGCCTCAAAGGCCCGCCTGCGCACCCCCTCATCGGCTAGAACGCCCTGGAGCGCTGCGGCGAGCCGCTGCTGTACGAAGGCGGGCACGCCCTTCGGCGCGAACACCGCGAACCAGACGTTTAGTGGCAGATCCCGCATACCGGCCTCCACCAGCGAGGGCACGTCCGGCAGACCGGGATGGCGCTCGTTGGAACTGACGCAGAGCGCGCGCACCTTGCCGTCCCGCACCAGCGGCACCAGCGGCGGCGGGGAATTCATGTAGAACTGCACGCGCCCGGCGATCAGGTCGGCGATCGTTTCCCCGGTTCCCCGATAGGGGATGTGCAGCATGTCGATCCCGGTCTCCGCCTTCAGCAACTCCGTCCCGAGATGGTGCATCGAGCCCGCCCCGGCCGAGGCGTAGCTGATCTTCCCGGGATTATCCTTGGCGTAGGCGATGAACTCTGAAAGCGTCCGCACCGGCAGCGAGGGATGAACCACGAAGAGCTGCGGCGTGTCCGACACCTGACCGATCGGCACGAAGTCGTTCACCGTGCTGACGCTGCCCGTGCCGTCGATTGCGGCCCGCCCCGCCATGGTGCCCGAATACCCCATGAGGAGGGTGTGCCCATCGGCCTGCGACCGGGAGACGTACATCAGGGCGATAACGTCGTTGCCGCCCGGCCGGTTCTCGACCACCACAGGCTGCCCCAAGGCGGCGCTGAGTGGCTCTGCAATTAGCCGGGCAGCGAAATCCGTGCCGCCCCCAGCGGGTGTCGGCACCACCAGGGTCAACGGCCGGCTGGGAAACCGCTCCTGCGCCTGGGCCCGCGCCGTGCAGACCAGACCTAACCCGCTAGCGGCCAGGAGCGCCGCTCGGCGCCCCAGGAGCCGGCTCGTCACGATGTTTTTCACGCTTCCTTCCTCCCTGCCCTGCCGGTCCTGCCGGCGATCGCCGCTACGGCATCGCGGCCGAGATCCCGCCATCCACCACCAGGTCCGTGCCGGTGATATGCTTGGCCTCGTCAGAGACCATGAAGAGTACGGCGTGCGCGATGTCCCAGGCGTCGCCCATTTTCCCCATGGGCACCTGGGCGTTGCGCTTCGCGATGAGCGCCTCCGCGTCGTTGGCACCAAGCTGGCGCACGAGGCGGTGCTCCACGAGCGGCGTGTGCATGAGGCCTGGCACCACCGTGTTGCAGCGGATGCCGTGACGCGCCTGATCCATCGCGACGGAGCGCGTTAGCGCAAGGATGCCATACTTCGTCGCGCTGTAGGCGATATGCGGCCGTTCCGCACTCATCCGCAGGGCAGCGATGGAGGAGAGGTTCACGATCGCACCCCGTCCCCGCTTGCGCAGTTCCGGCAGGGCGTGCTTGCAGCCCAGGAAGGCGGAGCGCAGGTTGAAGTCAAGCTGCCGGTCCCAGTCCTCCTCGGACATGCTCTCCGCGCTACCGGGATGCGAGCCGCCGACATTGTTCACGAGGATGTCCAGCCCACCATAGGTCCGGACGCAAGCTGCCACGGCCTCTGCCACCTCGGCCGAGATGGTCACATCGGCGACGTGGGGTGTGGCGTCCCCCCCCTCCCCACGGATGATCCCAACCGTCTCCTCGGCGGCCTCGGCGCGGTTGTCGATCGCGAAGACCTTCGCGCCCTGCCGCGCAAGCAGCACTGCTGTCGCCTTGCCGTTGCCCCAGCCGGGGCCGGCCGAACCGGCGCCTGTCACGATGGCCACCCGGCCGTCCAATCTGAGCATCGCCCCTGTCCCCTGGCCTGATGTCAAAACGCAACCTTGTTGCCATCGTTGAGCGAGATGTTCCCGCGAGCCTCGTCCAGCGTCGCCACCGCTAGGCCAAGGCCTCTGATGATGCGCCCAACAGAGCGCACCTGCTCGGCGACCGGCGATCTGCCTCGGCCGCGATAAGGGAGGGCTGCTCCGTTGCCGAGGCGGTTCCCACGGATTGGTGCATCATCCCCGCACCGCCGCGCAGAGCCCGCCATCCACCAGGATTTCGGTACCCGTGATGTATTTCGCCTCGTCCGAGGCCAGGAAGAGCGCGGCATTCGCCACGTCGAAGGCCTCGCCCATGTGCCCCATCGGCACCTGCTCGTGCCGCCGGCGGTAGAAGGCGTCCCGATCCAGCCCGGTCTCGCCACTCGCGAATTGCTGCGCGACCTTCTCCACCAGAGGCGTGTTCATCAGCCCTGGCAGGACGCAGTTCAGACGCACCCCGCGGCGCGCGTAGTCCACCGCCACCACCCGGCTGAATTGCACCAGCCCGGCCTTAGCAGCGGCGTAGCCCGCTTGCGGCTTGCCGGTGTAACGGATAGCCGCGGTGGAGGCGATCGAGACGATCGCGCCCTTGCCCTGCGCTTCCATCACCGGCAGCACTGCCTTGCAACATAGGAAGGCGCTCTTGAGGTTGACGTCTATCTGCGCGTCCCAGGTCTCCTCCGACATGGTGGCGGGATCGCCGGGCAGCGACAGGCCGACATTGTTCACCAGCACGTCAATACGCCCGAGGCGCTCGCGACAATCCGCCACCAGTCGCTCCACTGTGGCGCGGTCCGTGACATCGCCCACGCCGACGAGAAAGCGCCCGCCCTCCCCTTCCACAATCCGCCGCGTCTCTTCCGCGGCCGCTTCGGTCAGGTCGACGCCATAGATGGTCGCGCCGCGGCGCGCGAAGGTGACGGCGATCGCCTTCCCGTTGCCCCAGCCGGGGGCCTGCGAGCCGCAGCCGGTCACCAAGGCAATCTTGCCTTCCAGCGAGAACGGCCCGCCACTCATCGGGCAACCTCCATGCTGTCCGTCGAGGAAATTCCAATCGCCTCCAGGAAGCGCGACACCATGTTGTAGGCCGCGATGGTGGCGGTCAGCTCCACCATCAGCCGCTCGTCGAAGTGGCGGCGGACCGCCGCGAAGACAGCGTCGCCCACATGGATGTTTTTCGTCATCATGTCGCAGTAGGCCAGCACCGCCCGCTCGCGCTCCCCGAAGGCGTCCGAGGATGCCCAGTTCGGCAAGGCGGCGATCTGCACCTCGGACAGCCCCTCCCGGAGCGCGATAGGCGCATGCTGCTCCGCCTCGTAGGGCGCGTGGTTCAGATGCGCCACCTGCATGATGACCAATTCCCGCACGTCACCTGGCAGAGCGCATTCGTGCCGGATGGCCGTCAAGAAGCGCAGCCAGCCTTCCGCGACCGGCGCGCTATGCAGCAGCATGGCGTAGAGATGCAGGACGCTTCCACGCTCTTTCACGATACGGGCGGTGATGTCGGCGACTTCGGGGCGGTTCGGATCGGCGTATGGCAGGCGCGCCACGGGATTCTCCTGGACGGTTTGGATTATTCCAGCTCAATGCCGGTCGCGTGGATGATCGAGCCCCAGAGCTCGGTCTCGGACTGCAGGAACAACCTGGCTTGAGCGGGATCGGGCTGAACAACGGCCTCGTACGCGAACTTCGCAAGCTCTGCCTTCATTCCCGGATCGGCCATGACAGCGGCCGAAGAACGGGCCAGCGCCGTGAGGACGGTGGCAGGCGTCTCCGGCGGAGCTGCCAGCCAGTTGGTGTTGCGGGTGACGACATCGATGCCATCCTCTCGCGCTGTGCGAACCTCAGACGCTACGGGCGCGCGCTCCTCGCCGAGCACGCAGATGGCTGGCAACTGACCGGATTGGTGCAGTTGCAGCAGCGGCGCGAAGGTGTCGATGACAAAGGTCAGGTTGCCAGCCATCGTGTCCTGGATGGCACCCGCTGCACCGCGATACGGCACATGCGTGACCTCCAGCCCTCCGGTGCGAAGCTTCAGCAGCTCGGCCGTGAGATGCGGCACACCGCCGATGCCGGAACTGCCGAAAGAGTGGCGGCCCGGCTCGCGCTTCAGCAGGGCGACGAGCTGGGGCAGCGTCGTGATCCCGAGCTTCGGGTTCACCGAAAGCACCATGGGGGTGAAGCCAAGAACCGAGACCGGCTCGAAGCCTTTCATGGGATCGTATGGACGGATGCGCCGGGCCATAGGGCCGGCAATTCCTGAGGTTGGGCTGTGGAAGATGAGCGTAGTGCCATCCGGCGTTGCGCGGTGCACCTCGGTCCCGCCCATCAGCCCGCCGGCACCGCCGCGGTTGTCGACAATGACCGCCCGTCCTGTCTCCCGGCCGAGCCGGCTTGCGAAGAGGCGGGCAAAAACATCGGTTGTCCCTCCGGGCGGAAAGGGCACGACGATCCGGATCGAATTCGCCGGCTGGGCAGCGGCCGGGCGCACTCCGCCAATGGCGGCCCCGCCGGCGAGCAGCATCTGCCCGAGCAAAACTCTCCTCCGCATGACGCCTCCTCCTTGCCCGCATCGCGTGAGAGTTCCCCCTCAGGCGACGCTTGGACTTTTCCGTTTAACGGAACTATTGTTCCTTTTACGGAACACCGTCCGAAGGAGCACGTCAAGTGATCTGTTACGATGCTCGAGGTTGAAGCAACGCTGCCCGTCCCCGCAGTCGCCCCGGGGGACCGCGGCGTCGAACAGACTTTCGGACGGGCCAGGGCGGTCCTGGATGCGCTGACCGAGGCACGCGGCCGCGGCCTTCGTTTCACCGACCTCGTGCGCGCGACCGGCTTCAGCAAAGCCACGGTCCACCGGCTCCTCGCCGGCCTCGTCCAGCACGATTTTGTTCAGGCCGGCGCGGACGGACGCTTTTTCCTCGGCTTCCGTTTAGCGACCTGGGGGGCTGCCGCCAGGGACCGGCACAGCATGGTGGAGCGGGCAACTCCTGCCCTTCGGGCTTTAGCCGAGCGCACCGGCGACACCGCTTATCTGAGCATCCGCGTCGGCGCACTGGCGCTCTGTGTGGCGCGTCAGGAGGGGCCATTCCCCATCCGCGCGTTGCCCCTGACGCCGGGTGACTGGAACGCCCTTGGCGTCGGATCCGGCAGCCTCGCCCTCCTGGCATTTCTGCCGTCAGATGACGAAATCGACCGTATCCTGGCCGACCCCGAGAACATTCGGGCACGAGACCGTCGCAACATTAGCGAGCAGATGATCCGCGATCTCGTCCGATCAGCCCGCGAGAGCGGCTATGTACTGGCGGATGGCCTGACGCCCGGGATGACAGGCCTTGCCCTTCCCGTCCTGTCGAGAGCCGGACGCATCATAGCGGCGGTGAGCGTTGCCACGACCTCCGACCGACTGCGTCAGCCCCGTCGCGGGGAGGTGCTCCTTCTGCTGAGGGCCGCGGCGCAGGAGATTGGGCACGTTCTCGGGGAGGTTCCTGATTACTGAGTGGGTGTGAGTGCCGAAGTTCCTGCAGCAGCCGGTCGCGGGTTAAGGCGCGGCGCGTTCCGGGTGACCTGGACCGAGTGCGGCTGCTTCCGAGAATGCAGCTTCGGCTTGGAATCCAGCCAGGTTCAGCATCCTTCTCGGCAGCGCAGTTGGTGGTACCTGGGTACTGCGTCCCGAACACGCGATCCGACTGCAGCATGGCCGATCTGGGGCGCTGGGTGCCGAGGCAGCCAGGCGATGTTAGAGCCCGCTTAGCCGCGGGCAAGCAGGGCGCCCCTGTCCAATGGCAGGGCCTCGCCCCGCCCCACATCCTACCCTGCAACAGCCTCAAGACCGATCCATGCACCAAGGTCGGAGGCCACGCGATCCATCCCAGATTCTCGCCTCACCGATTCCGGAAACTACAGCCATGTCCTGGCCAGCGAAACCGGCCACTTGACGCGAGCCCCGACGGCCCCTCGCGGTCGCTCCCCTGGTGCTGGATCTGGCAAGCCCTTATGCCGCCACCGGAGCTTAGGACGTCCCAGGCGACCAGGAATGTGCATGAGGTTGGCTTCTACTTTATCTTTATCTGCAATGCCCATCACCGCACGGCTAAGCCGGCTGGCGCTGGTCACGCTTTTAGCATTCTCACCAAGCACCTCCCAGGCAGCCACGCTGGCCGGCCACGAACCGGCGGGCGGCCCCGCCGTCGCTGCCGAGGAGCGCTGCAGCGCGGCTCTTCAGCCTTTCAGCAATGACACTCGGCCTCTAACGCTCTCGATCACCAACCTGGCGCCCTTCGCACGCGACATCCTGTCTCGCTACGGAATCCGCACTACTGTTCAGGGCTCGGGCCGGCAGCTCCGCGTCCAGCTCCACCTGGGCCCCGTTCAGGACCTGCGCCTCCCGGAAGGAAGTGCGGCAACACTGTACCTACCCGGCCGCAGTGCCTCGGATGTCATGCGGGATCCGCGGTCCCGCATGCCGTCGCTCTGGCAGCTCGACGAAGCGACGGTCATCGCGGCCGACATGGCCTATGACCTGCGCCTGCCGGCAGCGGAGGATGAAGCCGGAAGTGCCAGCCTCGAATCAGATCCTGGACAGCTGCCCGGCTATCGCCCGGTCAAGCTCTATGCCGACGCGTTCAGCGGCTTCGCGGCCATAGCTTTCGAAGCCCGCCCGGAGAGCGGGCGCCCACGCCATCGCATTTACGCAATCGCCGGTACGCATGTTTTCGAGCACCGAGACTTTCGGACCTGGGCATCAGGCCTGACCTTCGGCCGCGCGCAGTTCACATCTGCCGCTGCGTTGCAACTGATCCGTGATGCCGCAGCCTACGCTCAAGACATGGAGCATGGCGGCGAGGTCGTACTGACCGGCCAGAGCCAGGGCGGGTTGGTGGCGCAAGGCGTCGGCTACATGCTGCAGACCTACTTAGATTCCTCCTCTCGGGGGCATCACCTCGCCCATATCGTCTCCTGGGGTGCTGTAGGGGCGCAGGAGGTGATCCTGCGTATGATCGAGCAGGCGAGGAGGGATGGTGGCCGAGGGATCGGGAGAGATTTGGAACGACACTGGGCAGCATCCCAGCCCGGCTATGCCGAGGCGGCCGGCGTCTGGTCAGTTCTGGCACAACACTGGCGAGCCATGCCTCGCGGCAGCGAGGTGACCAGCATCCAGTCTACGGCGAGGCGGATGCGCGCGTTGGGCTACTTCTTCGAGATAGATCTGTTTGCCCGGGCTGGCACCTTCCTAGGCATGACCATGGCTTTCCCTACGGAACTGATCCTGCCCGGCGGCTGCGACATGACGGTCCTTGAGACCCTCTTCGGGGTGCAGGGCGGCACCTTTGGTGTGCGGCTGGAATCCCACTTCCTGAAGGGCTACCGCCGTGCGGTTTCGAGAGGAGCCATCGCCCTCGCCCGCCCAGCCTTGCCAGGCAAGTGGCCGTGGGCCACCGAGATCCTGTCTCTCACGGATGCGCCGGGGATGGTCTGGCTGGAAACGCTGTACCTAGACGGCCCGGCCTCAAGCCCCGCCAACTGGAAGCGTTGCCTTGCGGCCCAACATTGGCTCACCAGAGACAATTCCTCCTGTCGTGAGAGCTTCTGGGCAGGCTGCTCGCCGGCACCCGATGGAGCAGGGTGGTGCCTCATTGCCAAATCTGATCCTTCCTCGTTCTCGGTCGGTCCTCGTTGAATTCTGCGGGCACCGTCGACGGCACCGATGCTCCCATATTCGTCGATGATTAATGATCGCCAGCGCTGCGGGCCTGGACTGCAAAAGCGTTGCCCCGATTTCGTGGAGTGGCCGGGATTGGGGCGGTTACGGTGCCGTGGAGATTTGTGCCTCGAAGGGGTTGGGTGACGGGGGAGCCGGAGGGCTGCCGGAGCGGTGTGCGCATGGCCGACGTCGAGAGCGGCGGCACTCGGGAATGGCGCTGTTCCGAGAACGCTGTAGGCGAGGACGTGGTTAGCCGCACCTAGTGGAAGGTGGATTGGGAGGCCTGGGCTGGGCGCGACCTGGCCGGGCAGGACGTGGAGCGGCTGATCTTGGTCGGTCCATTTCCACACCATGCGCGACAGCACCTTCCACGCCGGCATATTTGGCGCGAAAGCTGAAAGAACCGATTGGCGAGGCGGGGCAGATCCTGGCCAAGCACGAATCGGCGCCCCGCACTGCCCCTCCCTCTGCCGGAAGTGGGGTTAAGATCAGCGAGCCGACACTGCATGCTCGCGGGTCTCTCGCGGTATAGCCGGGAGTTGATAACCTGACCGCTTTGACCAATGGCAGGATTGCGACACTCTGAGGGTCCGAAAACCGAGCCTTACATCCCGAGGCGGCGATTGCCGCGCCCGGCAGAACCACATGGAACCACGCCGCATGACCACGCCTACTGCGCCGCGCTGGCGCTCACTTCTCTTCGTGCCCGCGCATATCGAACGCTACATCGCCCGCGCGCATGAGCGCGGCGCGGACGGCGTGATCCTGGACCTGGAGGATGCGGTTCCTGCGGAGAGGAAGCCGGAGGGGCGCGCGATGCTTCGCGACTCCATCGCCAGTATCACCCGCAATGGCACGGCGGCGATGATACGCGTAAACCACAACCTCAGGTATATCGGGCAGGATTTGGAAGCTGCGGTGCAGCCGGGCCTGACGGCCCTGGTGCTGCCAAAAGTGGAAGATGCGGGTTTCGTCCGAGACGTGGCCGAAACCGTGGCGGAGCTGGAGCGGGAGCGAGGCCTGCCCGCCGGCGGAATCAGGCTGATTCTGCAGGTAGAGACGCCGGGGGCCCTGTTCGTGCTGCCAGCCATCGCCGGGGCGCATCCGCGCGTCGCGGCGATGACACTGGGCCCGGAGGACTACTCCGCGGCGATGGGAGGGGTGCCGGAGCCGGATACGCTGCTCACGCCGAATTATGCCGTGCTCTGTGCGGCGCGCGCGGCGGGGATCCTGCCGCTGGGCTTCGTCGGAAGCATTGGCGCCTATTCCGACATCCCCGCCTTCGCGGAGATGGCGCGCCGTGCGCGGCGCCTGGGTTTCCGCGGCGCGCTGATCGTGCATCCTTCTCAAGTCGGGCCGCTGAACGAGGCCTTCACCCCCACGGCGGAGGAGCTCGACTGGGCGCGCCGCGTGGTAACGGCCGATGCCGCAGCCCGGGCAGAGGGACGCGGCGCCTTCCCGATCGACGGAAAGATGGTGGACGCGCCGGTCGTTCGCCGTGCGGAGGAGATCCTGGCCTTGGCAGGATAGCCACCTTGGCGGGGAGAGCCGCGCAGACGACTGCCCGTGAATACAATGGAGGAAATGATGAACCTGGAAATCCGGCGCCGCGGCCTGCTCTCGGGCATGGCCGCGCTGGCCTTCCCGCTTCCCGCCGCGCGGGCCCAGGGCGCCTGGCCGCAGCGGCCTATCCGCATCGTCCTACCCTATGCACCGGGCGGCAGCACGGATGCCTCGGCGCGGCTGATCGCGACGCCCATGACGCAGTCGCTCGGCCAGCCCGTGGTGGTGGAGAACCGGCCCGGCGCGACCGGGACGATCGGCGCCGCCGAAATCGCACGCGCCCCGAAGGATGGCTACAATCTGCTGGTGGATGCGGCGGCCCACGGGTCGAACCACGCACTCTATCGGAACCTGTCCTTCGACTACACGCGGGATTTTGCGCCGATCACGCAGCTGACCGTCTCGCCGCAGATCCTGGCCGTGCATCCCTCGCTGCCCGTGAACAGCGTCGCGGAGCTGGTCGCGCTGGCAAAGAGGCAGCCTGGAACGCTCACTTACGGTACGCCGGGCAATGGTTCAGCGGGACATCTCGCCTGCGCCTCCCTGGCCTGGCACGCCGGGATGGATGTCACGCAGGTAGCTTACCGCGGTGGCGGGCCGGCGGTGCAGGACTTGTTGGCCAACCAGATCAGCTTCACCTTCGCCTCCGTTTCGGCCGTGCTCGCCCTGGTCCAAGACGGAAAGCTGCGCCCCCTGGCGGTCTCGAGCATCTCCCGCATCGCGCCGCTGCCCGGTATCCCGGCCGTTGCAGAGACCTATCCGGGCTTCGACATCAATGAATGGGCTGGGCTCTATGCCCCCGCCGGCACGCCAGATGCCGTGCTCGACCAGATCGGCGAGGCCGCCCGGGCCGCCCTCGCCCTTCCAGAGGTCCGCCAGCGGCTGGATCAGCTCGGGGCGCAGACCGTGGGCAGCAGCCGGGCGGATTTCACGGCCTGGCTGGCCCAGCACAGGGCCCGGATGAGTGAGCTGGTGCAGGTAGCAGGCATCAAGCCGGACTAAGGCGGGGGATAGCGCCGGCATGACGCCTCGCCTCGAATGTGGAACGGGGCCGGTCTCCGTTCCGCTTTCCGGAAGGCAACTTCACGAATTCCGACCTTCACCGATGCCCTGCTGACGTCGAAGCTCTACCGGGAACCCGGCCAAAGGGCCGCAATTCGTCAAGAAGCAAAGTCGAGTATGGAGGACGTCATGAGAAGGTTAATCCTTGTTGTCCTGGCAGTTCTTGCCTGCGCCATCCCGTTGGAAACGGCCTCGGCGGCCAGGGCGCGCCTGGGCCATGTCTTCGCGCAGGGCAACGCCGCGGACGAAGCAAGCCAGATCTTCGCCCGACTGGTGAAGGAGCGCACCAATGGCGAGATCGACATCACGGTTTTCCCGAACAGCCAGCTCGGTGGCGATGAGGCACTGGGCCGGGACCTCAGCCGCGGCGGCCTCGACTTCGCCTTCCTGAATATCGGATCGCTGTCGGGCCTCGATCCGCTGCTTGATATCCACTACCTGCCTTACATCGCGACCAACACGCAGCAGGTCGACAGGATCTTCTATAATCCTGAGGGGATCCTTCAGCGGACGCTGACCGGCACCCTGGCCAAGCACAACATGATTGCCCTGGCCTATTTCGAGCTGGACTTTCGCGCGGTCACGAATTCGCGCCAGCCGATCAACACGGCGGCCGACCTGCGAGGCCTTAAGATCCGCGTGCCTGGCTCCGCCGCGATCCGCAGCTTCTTCGAGGCTGCCGGGGCCCAGGCCGTGACGATGCCGATGCCCAACCTCTTCGTCGCTCTTCAACAGGGCACGGTTGATGGTCAGGACAACGGTGCCAGCATTACCTACAACTCGCGCCTGTTCGAGGCCCAGCGCTACATGACGCTGACCAACCATGTCTATGCCATGGGCGCCGTCACTGTAAGCGCCCGGTTCTGGAACAGCCTCAAGGACGACAAGCGCGCGATCCTGCGGCAGGCCGCTCTGGACGCGGCGCGGCAGGGCAATGCGTTGAACCGCGCGGCGAATGAGGAGTTCCTTCAGAAGCTCCGGGCGGGCGGTGTCAACATCACCGTGCCAAGCCCGGAGGCGATGGCCGAGTTCGCACGCATCGGACAAATCGGCTGGCAGAAGCTGGAATCCGTCTATGGCGCGGAGCGCCTGGCCGAGCTGCGGCGCGAGATGGCCGCAGCAGCCAAGGCAGAGTGATTAGGCAATGGCACCGGACGGAGTGGCGCCTGTGGTCGGCACCCGCCTGACGCCCGGTGCCGAGGTGGCGCCGGACCATCCTTCGCTGCTCGACCACGTGATGCGCGGCGAACGCGTCCTTGCCCGGATCGAAGGGGTGGTCGTGGTCACGGCCCTGACGGTCGCCATCGGGGCGGTTGGCTTGTCGGTCCTCATCCGCACCTTCAACCTGCCCGTCAGCGACACCGGGGAATGGGCGATGGTCGCGATGTCGCCGCTCACCTTCGTGGGCGGCGCCCTGTGCAGCCATCTCCGCCGCCATCTGACCGCCGATATTGTCGAAATGCTGCAGCCGGGGCCCCTGCGGCGCGGGTTGGAGGCCATCGCCGCACTCCTGACACTGGCCTTCGGGCTCACCTTCATCGCGCTGGCGTGGGACCTCTTTGACTATGCGCGGTCCTCCGGCGAGAGACTGATCGACTTCGGCACGCCAATCGCCATCCCTGCGGGCTTCGTACTCATGGGTGCCGTGCTCATGACCTTCCACTCGGCCATGGACATATGGCGTGCGCTGGCCGGGCGGCCTCTCGGGGGGCTCGATCCATGGCACTGACCTTCGGGCTGATGGCCCTCTTCCTGGTCCTGGGTGCACCGCTTGCCGTCACCTTCGGGCTCGTCGTCTTCCTGCAGATGGAGACCTTCGGTGTCTCCGTATCTGGCCTCAGCAACATTCCTTATGAGGAGATCTCCAGCTATCCGCTGGTGGCGATCCCGCTCTTCATGCTGACCGGGGAGCTGATGAACTGCAGCGGCATGGCCGCCGAGCTCATTAGACTGGCGGATCTGATGCTGCGACGCATCCGTGCCGCCTTCGGCTACATTACCGTCGCCGCCTCCGCCATGATGGGTGCGATCACCGGATCCTCGGTCGCCACCGTTGCGGCCGTGGGCGGCATCGTCAGCCCCGAGATGGCCAAGCGCGGCTATCCCCCCGGCTACACGGCCTCACTGACCTCCTCGGCCGGGCTGCTCGGCGTGCTGGTGCCGCCCTCCATCCCGCTCATCCTCTACGGCGCGACCGTCGGGGTCTCCATCTCGCAGCTCTTTACGGCAACCATGCTGCCGGCCCTTCTCATGGCCGTGCTTTTCCTGCTCGTACACGCCGTGCTGTCGCGCCGGTTGCTGACGAATGGCGTGGAGGCGAAGCTCCAGGGCAATGAGGGACCGCTGGAGCGCCAGCGGCCCTCGCGCATCCTGCTGAACTCGCTCTCCGCGGTTCTTCTACCCGTCGTCATCCTCGGCGGCATCTATGGCGGCATCATGACGCCGACCGAAGCGGCGGCCGTTGGCTGCATCTACGCCATCACCGTCTCACTGGTCCGGCGGCTGCTCGACCGGGCGGCCTTCGCACGCTCCTTCCGCTCCGCGGCCATCACGGGTTCCAGCATCCTGGTCATCATCGCCATGACGGGCGTGTTCAACCGCGCGATGGTGCTGAACCAAGTGCCCCAGGACATCGCGGTGTGGCTGGCGACCTATATCGAGAGCCCCATCGCCTTCCTGCTGACGGTGAATGTCGTGCTGCTGCTGGTGGGCACCTTCATGGAGACGAACGCCTCCATCCTGCTGATGGGCCCGTTGCTTGCGCCGGCGGCCGAGCGCTTCGGCATCGACCCGGTCCATTTCGGAATCATCATCGCGACCAATCTCGAGATCGGACTGCTGACCCCACCCATGGCGGCCAATCTCTACGTCGCCGCCCGCGCCGCCAAGGTGCGGCTTGGGGACATGCTGCCCTATCTCGGCTGGTTCTTCGCCGCGGCGCTGATCGGGCAGGCCATCATCACCTTCGTGCCCTTCGCCACCCTCTGGTTCCGCCATCTCTAACCCGCCTGGACACCATGACCATGACCGGCGACACCGCCACCCTTCCCGAGTTCTCCCGCGCGGCCGTGGTCCGGCAAATGGGGAGGCCGGTGAGGATCGAATGCGTGCCGATCCCCCGGGGGCCAGAGCCCGGCGCGCTGATCGTGCGCACCACCGCCTGCTCGATCTGCGGCACGGATGTGCACCTCTCACGCGGCAATCTCTCGCTGGCCGTCGATCTGCCCGTAATCCTAGGGCATGAAATGGTCGGGCGCATCGTCGCCATCGGGGAAGGCGCGGAGCGCGACAGCGTCGGCCAGCCCCTCGCCATCGGCGACCGCATCCTCTGGACCCACACGGCCTGCGGGAACTGCTACTGGTGCACGGTGGCTCGGCAGCCGACGCTCTGCGAGAATCGCCGCGCCTATATGTATGAGAACATCGAGAAGCCGCCCTACCTCCTGGGAGGTTTCTCGGAATACGGCTATGTGCTGCCGCAATCGGGCCGCGTCCGTGTGCCGGACAATCTGGACGACGCGGTGGCCAGCCTGTGCAGCTGCGCCTTCCGCTCGGTGATGAACGCCTTCGACAACCTGGGGGGCATCGATCCGTCTGAGCATGTCGCCATCCAGGGCGCCGGCCCGCTCGGCATCCTTGCGGCCGCCGTCGCCCGCGTCGCCGGGGCGCGCAGCGTCAGCGTCATCGGCGCGCCGGATGACCGGCTGGCCCTGGCGCGGGAGTTCGGTGCTACCCACACCTTCACGATCCAGGGCACGACGCATGCGCAGCGCGCGGTCGAGATTCGGGCGCTGACGGAGGGGCGCGGCCCGGATGTGGTCATGGAGTTTACCGGCCATCCCGATGCCTTCGGCGAGGGGATCGATCTGGTCAGGAAGGGCGGGCGCTACGTCACCGTCGGGCAGCTGGGCGGCGGCACGACCACCTTCAGTCCGTCCACCATCGTCAAGAAGAACATCCGCATTACCGGCTCCTTCTCGGGTGACGTGAAGTCCTATTGGAAGGCGCTGCAATTCGCCTCGGCGCATATCGACCGCATCCCCTTCGGACGGATGATTACGGGCCGCTACCGGCTGGATGAGGTCAACACGGCGTTGGAACGCATGCATCGGCTTGAGGAGATCAAGCCACTGATCGTGATGGATTGAGGCAAAGGGCATGGCAGGAATAGTGCAGTTCGCGCCGGATGGCCGGGGGCCGCTCGACAAGGTGCGGATTGTCGATATGTCGCGCCTGGTGGCCGGCAATATGACCACGCACGTCCTCGCCGACTATGGCGCGGACGTGATCAAAATCGAGCGCCCCGGCAAGGGGGATGATCTTCGCAGCTGGCGTGTCGAGGGCATCGAGGTTTTCTGGAAGGTCTATTCCCGGAACAAGCGCAGCGTGGCACTGGACATCCACGATGCCGAGGGGCGCGAGCTGCTGCTGCGCCTGATCGACAGCAGCCAGGTCCTCGTCGAGAACTTCCTGCCCGGTACGCTGGAGCGCTGGGGACTGGGGCCGGACGTCCTGCACGCGCGCAACCCGGGTCTCGTCATCCTCCGCATCTCGGGATGGGGCCAGACCGGTCCCTGGCGGCTGCGGCCGGGTTTCGGGACCTTGGTGGAGGCCATGTCTGGCTGGGCCTTCATGAACGGCCATTCGGACAAGCCGCCAACCCTACCGCCGTTGGCCATGGCCGACATGGTGGCCGGTCTCTATGGCGCCTCCGCCATCCTGGCAGCGCTCCGCGCGGTGGAACGGGGTGAGGCGCCTGGGCAGGTGATCGACCTCTCCCTGTTCGAGCCGATCCACGCCATGGTGGGGGCTGAGGCGGCGCATGTGCGCCTGACCGGCCGGCCGACCATGCGGTCCGGCAATCAGTCCTCACACACGGCGCCGCGCAACGTCTATGCCTGCGCCGACGGCGCCTATGTCGCGCTCTCCGGCTCCATGCAATCCATGGCGGAGCGCATCTTCGACACGATCGGCCGGCCGGAGCTGAAGACCGACCCGCGCTTCATCGACAATGCGGCGCGCGTCGCGAACCGCGACGAGTTGGACGCTATCATCGGCGCCTTCGTCGCCAGGCGCGGCCAGGCGGAGAACCTGGCGCTCTTCGATGCGGCAGGGGTGACGGTGGGACCGGTCCATTCCGTCGCCGAGTTGCTCGACCATCCCTATGTGCAGGGGCGCGAGGCCATTATCGAGGTGGCGGACCAGGATATGGGAGCGATCCCCATGCACAACGTCATCCCGCGCTTCTCAGCGACGCCCGCCGCCCTGCGCCGCCCGGCCCCGGCCGTTGGGGAGCACACGGACGAGCTGCGCCGTGAACTGGGGGCGGACAGCCCCGGCCTGACAGCCGGGACGGGTTGAGGAGGGTGGAGGGAGTCGGGCAGCGTCCATCGGGCCTGGTGGGCGAGGCTTGAGCGGATGAAGGGATGGAGGGACAAAGACGTCCCTTCACCTCGGCAGGACCATGGACCTTAGGGACCTTCGCGCATTCGTCGCCATCGCCGAAGCTGGCTCCCTGATGGCGGCGGCGAAGAACCTCAACAGCAGCCCACCCGCGCTCAGCGCGAGGCTGAAAAATCTTGAGGCTGAGCTCGGGACCACGCTTTTCCTGCGCTGGGCTCGCGGATTGGCACTGACCGACCAGGGTCGGGAGTTCCTGGTGCACTCCTACGCCATCCTGAAGCAAGCCGAGGATGCGAAGGCCAGCATTCTCGGGCGGGACAAGCCGCCCTCCGGCGTAGTGCGGCTGGGAGTCCCCGGATCGCTCATCGGCATTCTGAGTGTGCCGCTGATCGAGACCTGCCTTCGCGAGCTGCCCCAGGTTCGGCTACGCATCGTGGAGAGCATGTCGGGTTACCTCACACGCTGGTTGCGCGAGGGGACGCTGGACGCATCCCTGCTGTTCGGAAACGATGCGCCGGCGGATAGTGGAGCCTCCGTGCAGCCGATCCTCGAGGAGGATCTCTACCTCGGAACCTACGAACCGTCGCTGTTGTCGCATCTTCTAAGCGGGGACAGTGAGATACCGATGCAGGCGTTGCGCCATCTGCGACTGGTTATGCCAGGCCCGGAGCATGGGCTTCGAAGCTTGGTCGAGACCACCGCGCGCCGCCATGGCGTGCCGCTCGACATCGCAATCGAGATTGATGCCTCGCCGCAGATCTTTGAGCTGGTGCGCCGAGGTCATGGCTCGACGGTCTGCTCGCTCGCTGCCCGGCATTTCGTGGCGCCGCCAAACAGTGCCGATCTGCCGGAACTCCATACCTTCCGCATTGTCGAGCCTAGCCTTCGGCGTACGGTGTCCTTGGCAATGCCGCTGAACCGTCCCTCATCGCGGGCGACCATGGCCGTAGCGCGCTTGGCAGTGAATATCCTGTTGGAACTTGCAGAAACGCAGGAGTGGAGGGCGAGGCGTCTCACCAATAGCCCAGTTCAACCTTCGTGACGAAACGCAGCTCGAAACCGGCCGATCACATGTGGCCCATGAACTGCTCACTTAGCCCTGCAGCGCCTTCCTGCAGGGCTCGTCCTGTGATGTCCTGATCTGGGCCTTTTCAGGCTGGGGGCCTAGTCCGGAGTAGTGGGGCTGGCGCCGCGGGTCGTGCGCGGCGCTGCCCTCCAGGCCATCATCGCCACTTCCGAGAGCCACACGATCAGGCTGCCGCGGGCAAGCAGGGCGCCCCTGTCCAATGGCATGACCTCACCCTGCCTCGGGTCCTACCCTGTAACGGCCTCACGACTGATCTACGCACCAATGTCCAGGAGAGGTTCTAACCACCCGTATCGGACCTTGTAGCCTTGTCCACCTAGGTTCCTGGCGAGCCGATATGCAGGAGGTCGAACTGCAGCGGATCAAGCACATCGGCAGGTCCTCACGACCGTGCCGAACGATTTGCAGCGAGGGCAATTTGTGGCACCCGAATGTAGCACATAGGGTGTGAGCCTCCCTCAATTTCTCAGAAGCCATAGAGAAATCGGCAGATTAGGGTGCCTCTCCGGTGCCCCCCCGCCGGGACATCGCCGCCTTCGCCGCTGCTTGAGAGGCCGCTTTTGCGCCGGAACTTGCGGGGAGCGCGAGCCCAATCTCCCCATGTCGTCGTTCATCAGAAGTTACTCTGGATGAGCTAGGGGCACCGGACAGACGGGTCTTCGGGACACATGGATGGAACCGAAGGCGCCCCCCTTCCTTCTTCGCTCAGCCAAGCCAGCTCGTCATCCCGATCATCACGAAACAGCCGGAGATGATCCTTCATGACGAGGAGGACACTCGTCGCAGCGATCAAAGCTTCGGTATTCCCGGCCTGCTTCAGATCGGCAATCCGGCCTTCCTGCTCAGCGATCCGAACCTCAAGCTGACGGATGCCACGATCCAAGATCACCAACGATGTTTCAGCAGCCTCCATGGCCGAATGTTAAATGAACCTACAAGGCGTACCATCATCAGCTCTGATTATTACACCCGCTATCGTTCTAATATAGGAAACGTTAGACGCCGTCCCGAGTAACCAGCGGGCGAGCCAGTGGCCCGGTCGGCGCCCTGCCGCCATGCGTGCTTGCAGGCACGGCGCTGGGCGCGCATCTCGCAGACAGATCCCTATTTCCAGACGGGTGGCCCACCGTGCTGGGCCGAGCCACCGGCTCGGCCTTCAAGGCACCCGCGATGGTCGGCGCTCCAGCCCTGGGCGCAAGCACGGGAGCGGTACCAGCCCGTTCGCCCTAGCAACCGGATCATGGCGGACGGGGGCCGTCCTAACCGTCGCCGCGCCGCCCACGGCGGGCCGCATCCGCTGCCGCCTCCCTGCGTTTGGGCGAAGTAGCCACGCTTGGACGGGCCGCCGCTCGCATCAAAGGACGCTCCGCATGCAGGTCCAGGCCACCATCCCTGGAGAGGCCGACGGAACGCTCCCGCGTTGCCGCGTTGCTGCCGGAGCCTTCGCATTGGAGGTCGCGGCCTGACCCTCTTCTAAGACGCGATGGAGGGCCCATGAACATCATCCTGAAGGTGAACGGTACCGAGCAACGCCTAGCGGTTGATGTCCGGACCACCCTGCTCGACCTGTTGCGGGAGTACCTGATCCCTGTGAACGCCGATGTGCGCAGCATTGAGGTGATTATGGTTCCCGAGCAGGACCATCAGGTGAACCCGCTGGGGATCAAGGGGGTCGGGGAGATCGGCATCGTCGGCATGAATGCCGCCGTCGCGAACGCTGTCTAGCACGCCACCGGCCGGCGTATCCGGGACCTGCCGATCCGGATTGAGGACCTGCTCTGAGAGTTAGAGCCACGCAGTACGGGAAGCGGGCAGAGCAACGGACGGCCACCAATACGTCCTGGCGTTCCTTCGGATTTGGCAGAAGCTGCGGAATGCCTGCATCCGATCGTGCGCTGGCTCGTTTCACCAGCGCCTGCCAGCTTGCAGCCATGGAGGATGCACATGAGTGGTAACGCCCCCAAGATCCGCGAGCACATGGAGGTCGTTGGCAGCGACGGCCAGCATGTCGGCACCGTCGACGAGGTGGAGGGCGATCGTATCAAACTGACCAAGGCGGACGACCCTGACGGAAGTGGGCAGCATCACCACTATCTGCCCGTGAGCAGTATCGACACGGTGGATGACAAGGTGCACCTCAACATGCCCGCCGACCGGGCACGGGGGCTCGCCACGATCACCGGTGGCACGCCGCCTGCCCCCGGGATGGGCGGCATGACAAGCTAGCTCCGCCTCGGGCAACCGGGGAACGCGCCACAGAACCTAGCTCGCGTGCAGAAGCAGCCCACCGATAGCGGTCCCACAGGGAGGCCCCTTATGGATTGCTGCTTCTCCAGGCTCGGGCAGTTTCGTTGCGCCGCGGGTTGGTATCGGAGGACCGCCCAAATCCGCCTTGCCGTCATTTCCCCCGGAGCTAACATCGATTCATTCATGTGGCCGGGATCGACCTCAGGCGGGCTGGTCATGCCAACAGGCCGCTCACCCGCCCGGTAATACGCGGCCCGACAGCGACAGCACCGCCTCCACCATACCTTGATACCCGGTGCACCGGCAGTGATGACCAGCCAGCGCCATCCGGATTTCCGCCTCGCTGGGTGCCGGCGAGGCCTCAAGCAACTCCACCAGGGTCATCAGCACGCCCGGTGTGCAGAACCCGCATTGCAGCCCGTGATGGTCGGACAGCGCCTGTTGCAGCGGGTGCAGCCGGCCGGCCTGCTCCAGCCCCTCCACGGTCGTGATGCTCCGGCCGTCGGCCTGCACGGCCAGCATCAGGCAGGCACGTGCTGAGATTCCGTCGACCAACACCGTGCAGGCGCCGCAGGCTCCGTGCTCACAGCCGAGATGCGTGCCGGTGAGGCGCAACTCGTCGCGTAACAGGTCGGCCAAGCTTAGCCGTGCAGGCACCTCCGCCTGATTGGGCGAGCCATTGACAGTCACCGCGATCCGAAACCGTTCCTCGCTCATGCAGCCGCCCTTTCCAGCGCCCGACGCAGCGCGACCCGGACCATGGCTTCCCGATCGGGATCCGCCGCTCCGGGCAACGGGATGGAACATATCAATCGCCAGGCATTGGCATCAGGCAGCCGCCCAAGAAGCAACGCCTCCGCCGCCAGCAGCCGCATGGGCACGGGGAACGGTCCGCACACCGCCAGGGCCGCCGCCGTCACCTCCCCGGCTGCATCCAGCACGAGCGACACGGCGGCCGCGGCCTCCGCCGGATCATTCGGCCGGTCCGCGATTTCCACAAAGGCCTGCCGCGTTCCCGCCTCTGGGATTGGGAAGCGCAGATGGGTCAGCAACTCGCCCGAGCGCAGCGCCGTGCGGCCCGCCCCCTGCATGAAGTCCCTGATGGCCAGCCGCCGCGTGCCTGATGAGGCAGCCAGGTCCAACTCGGCATCCAGCAGCATCGCCGCCAGCGGAAGCTCCGCCCAGGGATCGAGCTGACAGAGGCTTCCGCCCAGCGTTCCTCGGTTGCGTGTCGCGATATGCCCCACCAGCCCAGCCGCTTCGACAAGGACGGGTAGATGCCGGCGCAGCAGGGGCGACCGCAGCAGCTCGGCCTGACGGACCATGGCGCCGATCCGGATGCTGCCCTCGTCCTCCTCAATCCCGTCGAGCCCTTCCACCCGATTCAGGTCCACCACATGCGGCGCAACGACCAGCCGTGCATTCATCTGCGGCATGAGCGACTGGCCACCCGCAAGCGGCCGCGCCTCGGGATAGCGCTCCAGCAGCGCCAGCACTTCGGGCAACGTCCGCGGCGCGTGATAGTGAAATGCGGCCGGCTTCATGCGGCGGCAATCAGCGCGCGCAGCCGACGCGGTGTGATCGGCAGCTGGGTGATGCGGATCCGGGTGGGGCGCAGCGCGTCCTCGATGGCGGCGGCAATCGCGGCGGCCGCCGGGATCGTGCCCCCCTCACCCACCCCCTTGGCGCCGAGCGGGTTCAGGGGTGTTGGTGTCTCATGATGATGAATTTCGATCCGCGGCAGGATCGGCGCGGAAGGTAGGCGATAGGCGGGGTAGCCGAACGTGGTCGGGATCCCCGCTGTGTCGTACTGCATCTCCTCCAGCAGCGCATGGCCGATCCCATGCACGACACCACCGAGGATTTGCCCCTCTGCCAGTGCCGGGTTCAGCAGCCGCCCGCTATCATGCACCACGACATAGCGCAGCAGGGTCACCTTCCCGGTCTCCGGGTCCACCATCGCCTCGGCCACATGGGTGCCGTTGGCATAGCTCAGCGATGACGGCTGCCAGGCCACGGAAGCGGACAGGCCTGGCGACAGGCCCGGCGGCAACGGGAAACCCGGCATACCCTGCAGTGCCTGCGCCACCTGCCCCAGCGAAAGCCGGTCCGCGGGAACGCCACGGATCCGCACGGCACCGTTCACGAGTTCCAGATCCTCCGGCGCCGCTTCGAGCAGATGCGACGCCGCCAGCAATGCCTTCTCCCGCACCTGCCCGGCGGCCTGCAGCACGGCGGCCCCTGCTACCGGCCCTTGCCGGCTGGCGAAGGCACCCAGGCCCTGGGCGATCGCCGCCGTGTCGCCCGCCCGGACGGTGATCCGCGCCGGGTCCATATTCAGCACCTCGGCACAGACCTGGGCCAGCACTGTCGCGGTTCCCTGTCCCTGCGCCGAGGCTCCCGTCGCAAGAACCACCTGCCCCGAGGGCCCGATGCTGATGGCCGCTGTCTCGAAGGGCCCGCGGCTGGTTCCCTCCACGTAATTGGACAGGCCGATCCCGATATGCCGCCCTGCCTCGCGCGCAGCGCGTTGCCGGGTGCGGAAAGCCTCGTACCCCGCCAGCCGCAGCGCATCCGCCATGCAGGCCGGGTAGTCGCCGCTGTCATAGATCATGGCCGCGCCGTCCCGCGTCTTCAGCGGCGTGCGATAGGGCATGGCCGAAGGCGGAATCAGGTTGCGGCGCCGCACTTCCGCACGCCCGAGCGATAGCTCATCCGCGATGCGGTCCAGCATGCGCTCCATCACAAAGGTGCCTTGCGGCCGGCCCGCGCCGCGCGTCGGCGTCACCGCCACTTTGTTCGTCAGGGTGACGGAAATCTCCAGCCGATAGGCCGGCAGCACATAGGGGCCGAGCAGATTCGTGGCTGAGTTCTGTGGCAGGGCGATGCCATAGGGCGTGTCGGCGCCATGGTCATGCAGCAGCCGCCCGCGCAAGCCGAGCAGACGCCCCTCGCCGTCCGCGGCGACCTCCACCTCCCAGACCTGATCGCGTTCCTGCGTCGTCGCGACGAAATTCTCGCGCCGATCCTCGATCCAGCGCACGGGACGGCCGAGCAGCAGCGCGGCCAGGGGCACGGCCACGTCCTCGGGGTAACAAACAAACTTCGGCCCGAAGGCGCCGCCCACATCGGGCGCCACCACCCGCACCCGATCCTCCGCCCTGCCCAGCGCCGCGCAGATCACGCCCTTGTTCCGGTGCGGCATCTGCGCGGAGGACCACACGGTCAGCATGTCGTCCACCGGGTCGTGCTCCGCCAGCACACCGCGCGTCTCTACCGAATGGCCGCCACCCTTGTGGAGGCGGAAGCCGTCCCGGAAAACATGCGCGGCCGTCTCGAAGGCGCGCGCCACCTCGCCATAGGCTACCGTGAAATTGGCCAGCAGGTTGTCGGCGCAGCCGAGCCGTGCCTGAGGCGCACCAGGTGCCAGCGCCGCCTCAGGATCCAGCACGGGCGGCAGCGTCTCGATGTCCAGCCGGACCAGCGCCGCCGCATCCTCCGCCTGATGCGGGGTGTCGGCGACCACCAGCGCGATCGCCTCGCCCACATGGCACAGCTCTTCCGTCGCCAGCACGCGCGGGTTCACGACATACCGGATCGCGCCCGCTGGCATCGCCACGGCGAGCTCGGGCGAGGTCAGATGAGGGCGGAACTCCTCGGCCGTGAACACGGCCCGCACGCCGGGGGCGCGCCGCGCCGCCTCGGTATCCAATCCGAGCAGCCTTCCATGCGCGGCGGGGCTGCGGACGAAGCGGGCATGCAGCATGCCCGGTCGTACGATATCGGCCACGAACTGCCCGCGCCCGCGCAACAGCGCGCCATCCTCGATGCGGGAAACACGGCGCCCGACCCAGCCTGGCGCCTCTGCCTCCGTCACGTGATGGCGCTGGCCAGGGTGGAAGGCGCGAAAAGCACCTCCGGCTCGACCACCCGGTCGATCAGCCCCTGCTCATAGGAATAGCGGATCAGCGCCAGCAGATCCTGGCGGCTCTCCTTCAGCCCATAGGGCCAGGGATCGGGCCCGAGCACCGCCCGCGTCTCCGCCAGTTCCTGCGCCACCCAGGGCAGGGTGACGGCAAGGGCAGCGCCGCGGTCCAGCGCCAGAAGCGCGCGCTGCTTGGCTTGGACGAAGGCCTTGTAGAGGCTCGAAGCCAGCCAGGGATGCTGCTCCGCCAGGCTCCGCCTGAGAACCAGCAGATGCATGATCGGGTGCAGCCTGGTGCGGCGGAACCAGTCTTTCTCCGCCGCGCGCGGATCGGGGAAAAGCCGTGCGACATTTGGCGCGCCGGCCAGGAAGCAAGAGGGTGGACGCGCGGTGATCAGCCCATCCAGTTCCCCGCTCGCCAGCATGCCGGAAAGCGTCCTGTCATCCGGGATGCGCCGGATTTCGGTGCCCGGCGGAGGGGTGAAGGGCGAGCGCTCCTCCCGCCCCGGCTGCTCCTGCCCGCCCGTGCGCCAGGAAATCGCGCTGGCCGGCACGCCATACTCGTCCGAGAGCAGGCCGCGCTGCCAGACCGATGCCGTCATCTGGTATTCCGGCACGCCCACCACGCGCCCGCGCAGATCGGCGGGCGAGGCAATGCCGCGGTCCGTGCGGATGTAGAAGCCGCTGTGCCGGAAGGCGCGGGAGAGGAAAACGGGCAGGCCGACATAGGCCGAGGAGCCCCGCACCACCTGCATCAGATGGGTGCTGAGCGACATCTCCGCCGCATCAAATTCCTGGTTCCGGGCCATGCGGAAGAACAGCTCCTCCGGCTCCAGCTCCAGCCAAGTGGGATCGACCCCCTCGATCGGCACGGAGCCGTCGCGCAGGGCCGCGACGCGGTCATAGCGGCCGGTCGCGATGGAAAGCGGGATCTTGCCCATCAGGCCGCCTTCCCCTCCACCGGCTCGGGCGGTCTTTCGTCTGGCGGAGCGATGGAGGTGGCGAGGTCGCGCAGGAGGGGTTTGTTGGGGAGGGGGTCGAGGCGCATGTCGCGTTCCTCCAGCCGTGCCGTGCAGGCATAGATCACG
>NZ_JBNBZS010000073.1:0-24871 GCF_049629625.1 Roseomonas chloroacetimidivorans
CGTTCTTGGCGAGGTCGAGACCGACCGTGGCAATCTCCTGATGCATGACACAGCTCCTTAAACTTGGACCTACGGGATCCTACCATCCCATGCCCACGATTGGGGCAGGCGCCGTCCACAGCATCAAGTCGGCCGGGCAGGCCCAGCGGTTCCTCTCGGCGCACAGCATGATCTACGGCCACTTCCGTCCACGCCGGCACCTGATGACGGCCGGCGAGTACCGGCGCGCCCGCACCAAGGCCTTTCGCAGCTGGCAGCAGGAGACGTGCGCCCAAGCGGCATCATGATCCTGCCGTACCCTCGATCATGCGGCCGAACTTGCCTTCTCGTCGAACAACTTGCCAATGCCTGGGCGTAAGATCCTCGTTCTGCTTGCCGAGCAGATCGACGAACTCGAGAAGCGGATCGCACAGGTTGATGCCGAGATCCTGGCTTGGCACCGGGCAAATCAAGCCAGCCAACGTCTGGCCAAGATTCCCGGGATCGGGCCGCTGACCGCGAGCGCCATCGTGGCAACCGTCGCCGACGCCTCAGTATTCCGCTCTGGCCGGGAGTTCTCGGCCTGGCTCGGCTTGGTGCCCCGGCAGAACTCAACGGGCGGCAAGCAGCGCCTGGGCCGGATCACGCACCAGGGTGACGGCTACATCCGCCGCCTGCTGATCATCGGCGCACAATCCGCCCTGCAAGGCTCCCGGGAGGTGAAGTCCAACGGCTGGGTCCAGGGGCTCCTGAGCCGGTATGCCCGGCTCAAGGTTGCGGTTGCCCTCGCGAACAAAATGGCCCGCATCGCCTGGGCGCTGATGGCCAAGGGCGACGTCTATCGGCCGGCGGCCGTAACCACAGCATGAGGTGAGGCAGCCGGGAAGAGGATGCTTGCGAGAGGAAGAGGCGTGATGGAGTGAGCGGCAGTGCCGACGAGCTGGAAGCAGCCTGGAACGTATCCGGGGTCTTTGAACCCGCGAGGCCGATGAGGCCCCAGCCCGCGGACACCCATCAGGGCCTGCGGCCGTCGTGCCGCGCTGAAGGCCGGACACACGACTGCAAGCGACTACCGCTGCTCGATCGCCAGGATTCTTCTTGCAAGACAGGGGGCCATCCACACACGGATACGTTGGCGTAGACTGATCGGACCAGGTCGCAAAACCCTTGCAGACGGGGCGGGCCATACGTTTTGAAGACGCTGGTGCGGTGGGTGACCCGCCTGCCCAGCGTTGAGCGGATCGCCCGCGGGTAGGAGCCATGCCCGTCCGTGGTGACCTTGTCGGGGACGATGCCGGTGGCGGACTTGGCCGAGCGGAAGAACGCCTTGGCCGCCGCCATGTCGCGGTGCTCGCTCAGCATGGTGTCCACGAGATCGCCGTTCCGGTCGATCGCCCGATACAAGTAGCACCATCGGCCCCGGACCTTCAGATAGGTTTCGTCAACGTGCCAGGAGCGGCGCCCGTTGCGACCCCTGCCTCGACGGCGCTGGCGAAGTTCACCCGCCAGTGCCGGTGCGAGCCTGGCTTCCCAGTCCCGAACCGCCTCGTGGCTGAAGACGATACCACGGAGGAGAAACATCTCCGTCAAATCCCGCAGGGTCAGGCGGTAGCGCAAGCGCCAGAGCACCACGAGCGCGATGACGTCGCTCGGGTACTGCGCCCTGTTCAGCACCCCCGAGCTGCGCTCGTTGAACCCTCGGCCGCAGGTGCGGCACCGGAAGCGCCTGTAGCCCTGAGCCGTACGGTCCGGCCGCTCAGTCACCCCGGCCGAACCGCAGCCCTCACATTCCATCCCAGGCTCCCAGCCGCCCCTCAACCCATCAGGAGCCTATCCACACCTGCCCCAGCTCGCCAATCCGGGCACCCCTGGCGCGAGAGCTGACAGATCCCTCTAGCGCGCGCCCTGAACGTGTCACTGGACGCGCTTGTCGAGGTTAGGTGATCCGCTGTTCTCCAGTGGCATGCGGGAGCCCACGCCCAACTCGGCATTGGCAAGCTGTTGAGCTAATTCGCCTTCGTCCCGGCGGCACGTGACACTTCCGCCCAGCGGGTGATCTCGCGCCGGATGCGGTCCATCAGCGCCTCCGGCGTACCCGGTGCGGGCGTGGCGCCCTGGACCGTGATGGCGCGTCTCACCTCCGCGTCGTCGAGTGCTTCCGCCACCGCGCGGCGCAGCACCGTCAGTCGCTCGGCTGGTACCGCAGCGGGAGCGACGAGGCAGTACCAGTTCTCCAGCACCATGTCCGGCACCCCCGCCTCGGCCAAGGTGGGCACGTCGGGCAGCATCGGGAGGCGCTGCGGCGTAGTCACGGCGAGAGCACGGAGTTGGCCGGAAGCGATGAACGGGAGGAACGCCGGCCCCTCGCCGACCATCATTTGGATCTGGCCGGAAACGAGGTCGGTCGTAGCGGGCCCGGCGCCGCGATACGGCACGTGGACGATGTCGATGCCCGTCCGCAGCCGAAGCAGCTCTCCCCCGAGATGCCCGCCGGTGCCGTTACCGCCGGATCCATATGAAAGTCTGCCAGGGTGGGCCTTCGCAAAGGCCACGAGCTCCGACACACTGTGCACGGGTACGGTAGGATGGACTGCCAGGATCTGCGGCAGCGTGACCATCATGGAGATGGCGGCGAAATCCTTCAGCGGATCGTAGGGCGTCTGCGGCATGAGGCTCAGGGCCCCGGCCAAGGGGCCGCTGCCGCCCATTGCGATCGTGTAGCCGTCCGGCGACGCCTTCGCGACGATCTCCGTCCCCAACACGCCGCCCGCGCCGCCGCGGTTGTCCACCACCACAGGTTGACCCAACCGGGCAGCTACGGCTTGACCGACGGTGCGGGTAAAGACGTCGGCGGGACCGCCGGCGGCGTAAGGCACGACGATACGGATCGGGCGTGCCGGAAAAGTCTCGGCCTGCGCCGCCGCGCGGCGGGCGGGAGCGAGGGCGAGCAGGCCCAGTGCGGCAAGTCCCCTCCGACGCATTGTCTCAAAGGCTGGCAGCGTCTCGCCTGGGCGCGGCCCGGCCCCGATCTGATCTGGCCTGCACTTCCTCGTCATCCCGAACACCCTCCGCGCTTTCTCCCGCCTCGCTTCATCGGCGGGCGGTTCCCGAACAATCGGGCCGGCTTGGCGCCTCCGCCGCGCCCCTACTCCACAGTAATCCGCGCCTCTCGCACCACCCGGCCCCACTTCTCGCGCTCCGCTGCCAGGAAGCTGGCCAGGGCTTCGGGCGTAGAGGATTCAGCATCCACGCCCGCACTGGAGAGGCGCTGCTGCACCGCCGGCGTTGCTAGCGCCTCCACCACCGCCGCGTTCAGCCGGGCGACGACCGGCCTCGGCGTGCCGCCCGGCGCCATGACGCAGCCCCAGCTTGTCGCCACCGCGTCCGGGAAGCCCGCCTCACCGATCGAGGGAATGTCCGGCAGCACCGGAGAGCGGCGCGGGCCTGTCGTCGCCAGTGCCCGCACCTGCCCATCGCGGATCTGCCCGACAGCGCCGGCGGTCTGGATCGCCATCGTCTGGATCGTGCCGGACATGAGGTCGTTGATGGCCGCGCCGCTGCCCCGGTAGGGCACGTGCTGCATGTCGATCCCGGCCTGAAGCCGGAACAGCTCCACCGCCGTGTGGGTCGAGGCGCCGTGGCCAGAACTGCCGAAGGAGAGCTGCCCGGGCCGCGCCTTAGCGTAAGCCACGAACTCCTGCAGCGTCCGCACCGGAAGGCTGTTCGGCACGATGATCATCAGGTCGCTCGTATAGGCCATGGCGACCGGCGCCAGGTCCTTCACGGGGTCGAAGGGCATGGAACGGTAGATGTGCTGGTTGGTGGTGAGCACGCCGGTGCCGCCCATCAGGATGGTGTGGCCGTCCGGCGCCGCGCGCGCCACCAGCTCGGCGCCGATATTGCCGCCGGAGCCGCCGCGGTTCTCCACCACGACGGGCTGGCGGAGCAGGGTGCCCATGCGCTCGGCGATGATGCGCGCAGCGACGTCCGTGCTGCCGCCCGCGACGTAGGGGACCACGAAGCGGATCGGGCGGCTGGGCTCCCAGTCCTGGGCCCGCGCCGCGGCGGGAAGAAGCACGGCGCCTCCGCCGGCTAACAGAGATCGGCGATGCAGCACGGCAGGTTTCCTTCTTCCGTCGCCTTGCGACCGCGCTTGCTTTCGTGGCGTCGTCGCGTCGCGAGCTTCTATTCGCGCCAGGGATCGAAGCCGTAGAGAGCCGCGGGGTTCTCCGCGAAGATCCTGCGGCGTACCGCCGGATCCGGCAGCCATTCCATCAGCAGGTCGACCAGATCGCCGTCGTTCGGCATGGGGCCGTGCCAGATCGGGTGCGGCCAGTTGGTTCCCCAGACCAGCCGATCCGGCCGCGTGGCCACGAGCTCTTCCACGATCGGGCGCATGTCCCCGTATGCGGGCGCGCCCGCCGCAGACAGGCGGTAGAAGCTGGAGACCTTGGCCCAGACGTCGTCGCGGGCGAGCATGAGCCGCCGCAGGGCCTGAAAGCCCGGCGCGGAAACGCCCTCGTCACCTCGCACCCGGCCCATGTGGTCGAAGACCAGCGGCACGGGAAGGCGCAGCAGCAGCGCTTCCAGCTCGGCGAGCTCCGACGAGCGCTCGAGATGGATCTGCAAGTGCCAGCCGACGGGAGCGATCGCCTCCGCGATGGCGGAGAGCCGGTCGGTGCCGCCGTAGCCCTGCACGTGAGTGGAGACGCGGGCGCCGCGAACGCCGGCTTGGTGAAGGCGCTCCAGCTCTCCCCGGTCCGGATCGGAGCCGAGGCCCACGACGCCCCGCGCACGGTCGGGACCTAGTACCTTCATTAGCTCCAGGGTGGGCGTGCTGTCCGCGCCGTACACGCTGGCGTTCACCTGCACGGTGCGCGCCACGCCGAGCGTCCGCAGCATGGCAAGGTACGCCTCCGGCTCGGCGGGCGGCGTCGTGTAGCTCCGCTCCGGCACCATCCGTCCACGGAGCGCTGCCGGGAACACGTGGGCGTGGCAGTCGACTGTCCCAGGCGGCAGGGGGATGCGCGGCCGCCGGGGTGCCGGATCCGGGCCTGGGCAATCCGCCGAAGGGTAGTCGGAGGCCGCTGGATTCATGGCTGGGTCACTCCCGATGTCAGTCAAGATGGATTCCGGCGGTGCGGATCACCGCGTCCCACTTCTTCAACTCGTCCGCGATGAAGGCGCGGTACTCATCCGGCTTCGTGTAGTCGATCCGGATGCCCATCCCGGTCAGCCGTGCATTTACCTCAGGCTTAGCGAGCGTCTCCTGCAGAGCCTGGCTCAGCACCTCGACCACCGCGGCGGCGGTGCCGCGCGGGGCCGAGAGGCCTTCCCAGGATTCGTTGGTGAAGCCCTTCATGCCCAGCTCGATGGCCGTCGGCACCTCCGGCAGGCCAGTGGCACGGACCGGGCTGGTCACCAGCAGGGGCTTCATCTGCCCGTCGCGCGCCATCGGCAGGACGGTCGGCAGGTTCTCGAACAGGATCGGCACCTCGCCCGAAAGGAAGGCCTGCCGTGCCTCGCCCGCCCCGCGGTACGGAACGTGCAGGAGCCTGATGCCGGTCGCGTGCATCAGCATCTCCCCGGCCAGGTGCGGTGCCAGCCCGTTCCCGGGCGACCCGAAGGCGAGTTCCCCCGGCTTCTGGCGCGCCAAGGCGATCAGTTCGCCGATCGTCGAAACCGGGAAGTCGGGCCGGACGACGAGGACGTTCGGGAAGGCGCCGAAGCAGCCGATGTGCTCGAAGTCTTCGAGAGGTCGGTAGGGGATGTTGCGGTAGAGGGCTGGCCCAATCCCGTTGGACCCGACATTCGAGACGAGAATGGTATAACCGTCGGGCTGGCTGCGGGCGACGGCAGCTGCCCCGATCGTGCCGCCCGCGCCGGCGCGGTTCTCGACAACCGCCGGCACGCCAAAGCGCCCGGTGAGCTGCTGGGCCGTGAGGCGGGCCAACACGTCGATCGTTCCGCCCGGCGGGAAGGGAACGACGAGGGTGACGGTGCGCGACGGAAAGGCCTGGGCCCGCGCGCGCACCACGGTGAAGGCGGAGCCCGCGGCCACGCCCGCGAACAGCGCGCGCCGGCCGATCGGCGAATTCATCAGGGCGTTATCCTCGCGCGACACGTCTCTCTCCCTTCCAATCACGTTCCGTCCAGCGCTCTCTCAAGCGGCGCCGGAGGCGGGCTCCCCTTCCATCCGGCCGTAGAGCCAGGGCCTTCGTTCGCGGTACTGCTGCTCGAAGGCCCGGATCTCCTTGTTGTGCCGTAGTGTGAGGCCGATGTCGTCGAGTCCGAGAAGGAGACGCCGCTTGCGGCTGGCCTCGATGTCGAATCCGCGCGTCTCGCCGGCAGGCGTCGTGTAGGTCTGCGCCGGCAGGTCCACCGACATCGTCGCGCCGGGGCTGTCGTGCAGTTCCCGCCGCAGCGCGGACAGGGTCGGCGCGTCCTGCCGGATAAGGAGCAGCCCTTGCTTTGCCGCGTTCGCGAAGAAGATGTCGCCGAAGCTGACGGCCAGAACGCAGCGGAAGCCATAGTCCGACAGCGCCCAGACCGCCTGCTCGCGGCTGGATCCGCCGCCGAAGTTCTCCCCGGCGACGAGAATGCCAGCTTGGCGCCAGGCGGGACTGTTCAGCACGAAATCCGCCCGCTCCGCGCCGTCCTCCCCGAATCGCAGGTCGTGGAACAGGAAGGTCTGGTAACCCTCCTCCCGCGGGCGCCGCAGGAAGCGCGCCGGCGCGATCTGGTCGGTGTCGACGTTCGCAAGGTCGAGCGGGGCCGCGACCGCCGTCAACGTCGTCAGGGGCTGCATCGCTATCCTCCGATTACGTCGCGGGCGTCGGTGATGCGCCCGCGCAGGGCCGTGGCGGCGGCCGTGGCTGGGCTGGCCAGATGGGTGCGGCTGCCCCGCCCCTGGCGCCCCCGGAAGTTGCGGTTGGAGGTGGAGACGCAGCGCTCACCGGCGGGGACCAGGTCGCCGTTCATGCCGACACACATGGAGCAGCCGGACTCGCGCCACTCGAAGCCGGCCGCGCGGAACACCTCGTGAAGCCCTTCCGCTTCGGCCTGGCGCTTCACCAAGCTGGAGCCGGGCGAAACCATCGCGGGGATCACGGCACGGCCCTGCCGCGCGACGGCCGCAGCCTCGCGCAGGTCCTCGATACGGGCATTGGTGCAGGAGCCGATGAAGACGCGGTCGACGGGGATGCCGGCCAGAGGCGTGCGCGGCGCCAGCCCCATGTAGTCCAGGGTCTCGCACATAGCCGCTTCGCGCTCGGGGGAGGAGGCCTGCCTGGGATCCGGCACGGCGTCGGTGATGGGCAGGACGTCCTCGGCGCTGTTGCCCCAGGTCACCATGGGAGCGAGGCGGGAAGCGTCGAGCGTGACCTCCGCGTCGAACGCTGCCCCCTCGTCGCTCGGAAGCGTCCGCCACCAGGAGAGTGCGCGGTCCCAGTCGGCGCCGGTCGGGGCGTAGGGGCGCCCCTTCAGGTAAGCGAAGGTTGTCTCGTCTGGCGCGATCATCCCTGCGCGGGCGCCGGCCTCTATCGACATGTTGCAGACCGTCAAGCGCTCCTCGACGCTCAACGCGCGGATCGCGGGACCGGCATACTCGATGACGTGCCCGGCGGCGCCATTGGCGCCGATTCGGGCGATGATGGCGAGGACGAGGTCCTTGGCGGTCACGCCGGGCGGGCGCTCGCCCTCCACCGTTACCCGCATCGTCCGGGGCCGGCGCATCCACACGGTCTGCGTCGCCAGAACGTGGCAGACCTCGGAGGCGCCGATACCGAAGGCCAGGGCGCCGAGCGCGCCATGGGTCGAGGTGTGGCTGTCGCCGCAGACGATGACCGTGCCCGGCAGAGTCAGCCCCTGCTCCGGGCCGACGACGTGCACGATGCCCTGCCGCTCGTCTTCGATGTCGAAGAGGGTAAAGCCGTGCCGCGCGGCGTTGCGCTGCAGGGCCGTGACGACGCGGTGCTGGTCGGGATCGGCGATGTCCTCCAGCCGGTGGCTCCGCGTGGAGATGCCGTGGTCTGGCACCGCGAAGGTCTGCCCGGGCCGGCGGAGCGGCAGGCCGCGCTGCTCGAGGAAGCCGAAGGCGAAGTAGGACCCGTCATGCGCGAAGTGACGGGAGACCAGCAGCAGGGTCTGGCCGTCCTCGTCCTCAAGGATGGCGTGCTCCGCCCAGATCTTCTCGAACATCGTCCTCAGCGACATCGCCCCGCCCTCCCCGGCTTCCGCGCTGCTAGAAGCCGACCCGCAGTTCCTCGGCGACGGCGTATCGGGCCTCGCTCTCCCGCACCTCGGCCAGGCCCACCAGGTCGAGGAATTCGGGGAAGCTCGTCATCCTTCCCGCGACGCCTTCCACCGTGCCCGTGCTCCGCAACTCCTCGAGCACCTGGCGCGCGGCGGTGAGGCCGGCGAGGAGGAGGAAGTTCGGGTAGATCGCCAGACGGAAGCCCATGTCGCGCAGCTCCGCCGCCGTGCGGAAGGGCGTCTTGCCGCTCGCCGACATGTTGAAGACCGTCGGCACGCCGAACGCGGCAGGGATGGCGCGCAGCTGTTCCAGCGTGCGCGGCGCCTCAATGAAGATCATGTCGGCGCCCGCCGCCTCGTAGAGGCGGGCGCGGTCCATCGCCCGCTCGAATCCCTCGACCGCCAGGGCGTCAGTCCGCGCGATGACGACGAAGTCGGGGTCGTGCCGCGCGTCGCAGGCGGCGCGGATCTTCGCGGCCATCTCCTCCGCCGGCACCACGGCCTTACCGTCCAGGTGCCCGCAACGCTTCGGCCATACCTGGTCCTCGATATGGACACCAGCCACGCCGGCACGTTCATAGGCCCGGATGGTCCGTTGCACGTTCATGACGCCGCCGTAGCCCGTATCGGCATCGGCGATGAGCGGAACGCTGGCGGCATCGGCGATCCGCTCAGCGTTGTCCACCATCTCGGTGACCGAGAGCAGGCCGATATCGGGCCGGCCCAGCCGGGTGGCGGCCGTCCCGGCACCAGTCATGTAGACGGCCTGGAACCCCATCCGGCCGACCAGTCTGGCGTTTAGCGCATCCGCCACGCCGGGCGCGACGAGCAGCTCGGGTCCGCGCATCAGCTCGCGCAGCGTCCGCGTGTGTCGGCTCAAAGTCCTTCCTCCCAGCATTCGTCGGTACGCCGCCCGGCGTTTTGTGCGGCCACTTTTGCGCGACAATAGTGTCCGACAGTTTCGGCAGTCAAGACTACCTTGAAAACTTCAGGGAGTTGGCGGATCAGCCTTACATGACGGGATCGCACACCACGCCAGCCAACCAGGCCGCGAAGGGCCGGCGTCCGCGAGGCGGAACCGTCGACTATGTCGCGGGACATGTCCGCAGCCTTATCCAGGCAGGCCGCCTGGCTCTGGGCCAGCGCCTCATTGAGGCCGACATGACTCAACAGCTCGGCGTCAGCCGTGGCTCCTGGCGCGAGGCGATGGGACGACTGGCGGCTGAGGGGCTGGTGGAACTCGTGCCGAATCGCGGCGCCCTCGTGCGGCGTCTGTCGCGCCAGGAAATCACCGACCGCTACCGCATTCGGGAGGTGCTGGAAGGCCTTGCCGCCGGCCTCACAGCCGAGCGTATGGCAGAGCACGGTGAGCGCGCGCGTTTTATCGCCATGCTGGACGCGGTGGGCGCGAACCCGGATTCGCCCCGCGACGCTAACGCGGTCTTCCACAGAACCATCGCCGAGATGTCCGGCAACCGCGAGTTAGCCGGGCTGATCGGCCAGTTCGGCGTCGTCGAGCTGCGCTCGGCGCTTAATGCCGGCTACTGGCGCGCATCGGCGCAGGAGCATGCGCGGATCGCCGAGGCTATCCTCGCGGGGCAGTCCGATCTCGCCACGCAGCGTATGCGAGAACACCTTCGTTCCGCCTGCGAGAGGCTGGTCTCGGCGCCGGACTCGTCATTCGCTTGAGGCAGGATAGGCTGACACGCCAGCCGGCGTGTGACGGCGTCTCTGGCGCGTGAGCTGACAGAACCCTCGGAATAGTCCCGCAGTGGAGGACTCGCGAGAGCCGACAAGGGAATCAGGGTCGTCGTATCCTCGACTCGAACAGGACCGCGTCTCCCCTGAACTGACTCCTCGCCCAGTACAGGGCGACGCCATCACGGCCCAGCAGGATGCGGCGCCCAACCCCGATCGGAGACGCCAGGGGAATACCGAGCCAGCGTGCCGCGTCGGCATCCGCCACACCCAGCCGCAGGACCTGGCGCAGTTCCGCTAACTCTCCGCCCACCAGATCTTCCAGCAACGGCAGGACCATCTCCCTGTCGAAGCGCTGAGGCGTCAAGTCATACAGACGGCGATCGAGCCAGATATCCACCAGCGTGTAGGCGAGGCCGCCCGGCGTGCGATGGACCCGGCGCAGATGCCGGTAGGCGTCGGCCGCGCTGCCATCCCCTTCTTCCAGCGGCGCTGGCGTGTCGTCGGCCGAGAGGAGCTGGGCGAGATTGGGCCGAATGCTCCGCACGAGCTCGGACCAACCCAGATCCATGACCAGCAACGGGCGGGGCACGATGAGGTCGGTGACGAACGTCCCGCTTCCCTGGCGTGACCGGATCAGGCCCTCCAGCCGAAGTTGATCCAGTGCTTGCCGGACGGTGGAAGCGGCCACCCCGTGGCGCTCCGCAAGGGCAGCAATCGTCGGGAGCCTGCTCCCGGCCGGCAGTTGCCCGGACCGGATCTCGTGGCGAAGCAGGGCCGCGAGCTGACGATAGAGAAGGCTGGGCTCCAGAGCCGGGTTGCTGGAGATCGAAGCCGAACTCACGATCCACTTCGCCTCAAGATTGTGCAGATTGCTCGGTATCTAGGGCAACAAGGCATCATTTTGGGCATTTCCTGTGAAATCGGGGCAGAAACACCCAAATTACAAGTTTGTTGCTTTTACGTACAACCTATAGACCACTGGCACCATTTCCCGGGGCCTTGCCATGCCGCACGATCTCTCCACGCTGCACCATTCCATTCCGGGCGCCCATCCCGGCCACGTCGCCCACCACTCCGACTACAGGGCCGAAGAGATCGGCACCGTGGTCCTTCGCCCGGCGGCCCCGGTCGAGGCGGGCGCCTACGTCTCACTGGAGATCGAGTTCACTGCCGGTCGCTTCGGCATCGACGACACGGGCTCCCTCCGGATCTGCAGCCGCATCATCAGCGATCTGGGGCGCCCGCAGTTCACCGATCCCGCAGCCCCCAACTACGTTACCGCCACCGCTTCGAACGGTGCCGTGCTGCGCCTCTCCTTCGATCCCAAGCTCGCCATGCGTCCCTGGAGCCGCACGCTGACGGTAGCCGTGGAGCGCGGCTTCCTCTCACCGGGCGAGACGATCACCATCCGCTTCGGGGATCGCTCCGGCGGCTCGCCCGGCCTGCGGATGCAGACCTATTGCGAGGAGGCGTTCCGGCTCCTCGTCATGGCCGACGTCTTCGCCACTTCCAACTGGGCGCTGCTGCCGGACCAGCCCGCTCTGCGCGTCATCCCCGGCGCGCCGGCGAGTTGGAAGGCTATCGTGCCCACGCTGCGCCGCCCCGGCGAGCCCTTCGCGCTCCTGCTCCGCGCCGACGACATCTGGGGCAACCCCACCGACCGGGTGTCCGGCAGTTTCCGCCTCTCCGCCTCCGTCCCGGTCAGCGGCCTTCCGGACCGCATCACCTGGCCGGAGGGCGCCCGCGCCGTCCGCATCGATGACCTGCGCGCCGAGGCGACCGAGGGCCTCACCATCGCCTGGCAGGCAGAGGACGGCGCGCCGATCTGCGCGAGCAACCCCATCCGCCTCACCCCCGCGGCCCGCCTGCCCTTCTGGGCCGACCTGCACGGCCAGTCCGGCGAGACGGTGGGCACCAACCCCATCCGCCACTACGCCGCCTATGCCCGCGACCTCGCGGGGGTGGACGTCATCTGCCACCAGGGTAACGACTTCCAGATCACGGATTCCGTCTGGGCCGACTTCAACACCGCGACGGCCGGGATCGACGAGCCCGGCCGCTTCGTTTTCTTCCCAGGCTATGAGTGGTCGGGGAACACGGCCCTCGGCGGCGACCGCAACGTCCTCTACCCCGAGGAGGGCCGCCCCATCCGCCGCTCCAGCCGCGCGCTGATTGAGGACACCGCCCTACCCGAGACCGATGCGCTGGACGCCCGCGCCCTGCACGCCGCGTTGCGGGCGGACGGGCGCCCCACCCTCCTCTTCCCCCATGTGGGCGGCCGCTACGCCAACCTGCACTTCGCCCATGACCGGATGCTGGAGCGCGCGGTGGAGGTGCACAGCGACTGGGGCACATTCGACTGGCTGCTGGAGGACGCCTTCGCCGTCGGCGCGCGCGTCGGCGTGGTCGCCAACTCGGACGGGCACAAGGGCCGCCAGGGCGCCTCGCATCCCGGCGCCTCGCAGTTCGGCTCCTATGGCGGCCTCACCTGCATCTTGGCGGAGGAGCTGACCCGCGCCTCCGTCTTTGAGGCGCTGCACCGCCGCCGGCACTACGCCACTACCGCGGCGGCCCGCGTGCTGGTGGACGTCTCCGCGACGCTCGCCACCCCCGCCGCCCTGTACATCGACGACCCTGCCCTCGGCGGAGCGCCGGACGGCAGCACGGCGGTGGCCGGCATGGGCGACATCCTGGCGGGTGTGCGGGACGAGGCAGCGGACTTCGCCGCCGAGGTCGCCGCGGCCTCCCCGGTCGAGCGCATCGAGATCCGCAACCGCACGGAGCTCCTGGACGTCTGGCGCCCCTACGCCGAGGCCGATCTCGGCCGCCGCATCCGCGTGGTGTGGGAAGGGTCCGAGTACCGCGGCCGGGGGCGGGAGACCTTCTGGAACGGCAGCGTCTCGCTCGCCGAAAACAGCTGGTCCGGCGTGGCTCCGATCAACCGCTGGAACGTGGACAAGCCCTTCGAGGCGGACGCCGGCTCGGTGCGCTTCGGCTCCGTCACCACGGGCGGCTTCGCGGGCTTCGAGGCGGTGCTGGACGACCCGCGCGCCGGCACCCTCCGCATCGACACCGGCCTGGTGAAGGCAGAGCTCGACGTCTCGCGGATCGGCTTCGAGGACATCGTGCTCGAGGGCGGCGGGCTCGGCCGCCGCGTCCGCGTCTACCGCCTGCCCGACATCAACCCGCACAAGACGGCGCGCCTGCAGCGCCGTGTGGCCCTGCGCCAAGTTGAGGACAACGCCCTGTACATCCGCACGACCATGGAGGACGGCAGCGTCGCCTGGTCGAGCCCCATCTACCTCATCCGCTAGGCCGGAGTCCGCACCCATGCACCGCCGCACCCTCCTCTCCGCGGCCGGGGGCCTCGCTCTCGCGCCCCTGGCCGCCTCTCGTACCCTGGCCCAGCCGGCTTGGCCGAGCCGCCCCATCATGATGGTGGCGCCCCTCGCCGCCGGAAGCTCGGTCGACATCATCGCCCGCGTCGTCGCCCAGGAGTGGTCGCAGCGGCTCGGCCAACCCGTGGTCGTGGAGAACCGCCCCTCGGCCAACGGCACCGTCGCGCTGGGGCAGGTCGCGCGCGCGGCGCCGGACGGCTACACGGCCACGATCGTCGCCCAGCCGCAGGTGGCCATCAACCCGTACCTCTACACCAGCCTGCCCTACGATCCGCTGAACAGCTTCGCCCTCGTCACGCGCCTCACCACGGGCAGCAACGCCCTGGTCGTGGGCGCGGCCAGCCCCTTCCGCAGCATCGCCGACATCGTGGCCGCCGCCCGCGCGAAGCCCGGCACCCTGACCTACTCATCGGGCGGAGTGGGCAGCACGCACCACATCTCCAGCGCCATGCTGGGGCAGCAGGCGCGGCTCGACCTGACCCACGTTCCCTACCGCGGCGCGCCGCAGGGCATCATCGCCGTGCAGACGGGCGAGGTGGACTTCGCCTTCTACAATCTCCCCACCCTGCTGCCCGGCGTCCGCTCCGGCCAGCTTCGTGCCCTGGCCGTGACCTCGCCCGAGCGGACCTCCTTCCTGCCGGACGTGCCCACCATGAAGGAAGCCGGCTTCCCGGACTACGAGCTCACCTTCTGGAGCGCCGTGGCCACCGTAGCGGGCACGCCGGAGCCGATCGTGAACAGGCTCTACGAGGCGACCCGCGACATGCTTGCCAGCCCGGCAACCCAGAAAATCCTGACGGATGCCGGCTTCGAGCTGGCGCCGACCCTCACCCCGGCCGAGATGCGCCAACTGGCGCGGGAGGATCACGACCGCCTCAGCCCCGTGATCCGGGCGACAGGCGCAAGGCTGGACTGATCTGGCGGCAGGAATCCCGCCGCATGCGGCTGAAGCCGCTCCTGGGCCAGCCCAGCGGGTCCACAAGGTGGCCGCGCACCATCCGCCGGCTGCTGCCGCTCCGCCTCTGGGTCCCCGGCAGGGATCTGTCAGAGCTCGCGCCAGTGATGCCCGGATTGGCGACGTGGCGTAGGCGTGGCTAGGCTCCTGACGGGTTGATAGGCGGTTAGTCTTACTGTGTCACTTGATGCTCCTATATACTGGGCATGGTGGACGGAGATGCAAATCGGCTGCGGACGGGCGAGGATCGGTTCGCGGCGTATTTGGATGGGATCGTGTCGGTTCTGGGCCACGCGGGCCGGGTTGAACCGGCGCGGGCCTACTGCACGGGTCTTCTATTGCCGGGGGCGCGCAAGAGCGTGGAGCCCATGGCGGCGCGGATCGAGCCGGGCCGGGTGCAGGCGGCGCACCAGTCGATGCACCACGTGGTGGCCAAGGCGGCCTGGGACGACGCGGCCCTGCTCGCCGCCGTGCGCGAGGCAGTGCTGCCCGCCATCGAGCGGCACGGGCCGGTCGCCTACTGGATCGTGGACGACACCGGCTTTCCCAAGCAGGGCCAGCACTCGGTGGGAGTGGCCCGGCAGTACTGCGGGCAGTTGGGCAAGCAGGATAACTGCCAAGTCGCGGTGAGCCTTTCCGTGGCCAACGACCACGCCAGCCTGCCGATTGCTTGGCGTCTGTACCTGCCCGAGGCCTGGGCCGAGGACCCGGCACGGCGGACCAAGGCAGGGGTGCCGGAGGAGGTCGCGTTCGCGACCAAGCCGGAGATTGCACTGGAGCAGATCCGCAAGGCGCGAGCTGACGGCGTGCCGGCGGGCGTCGTGCTGGGCGATGCCGGCTACGGCGACGAGACCGACTTCCGGGTCGGGGTGAGCGAGTTCGGCCTGGACTACGTGCTGGGCATCCGCTCCGGCACGGGTGTCTGGCCGCCCGGACAGGCCCCGCTGCCACCTGCCCCCTGGTCTGGCCAGGGGCGGCCACCGACCCGGGTGCGGCGCAGTGCGGAACACCAGCCGGTCTCGGTCAAGAAGTTAGCGCAGAACCTGCCCACCCGCGCCTGGCGCCGCGTGACCTGGCGCGAAGGGAGCCAGGCCGAGCTGTCCTCACGCTTCGCGGCCGTGCGGATCCGCCCCGCGCACCGCGACACCCTGCGCTCAGAGCCCTGGCCGGAGGAGTGGCTGCTGATCGAATGGCCGAAGGGCGCGGCAGAGCCGAGCAAGTACTGGCTCTCCAACCTGCCCCCGCGCACCCCGCTCAGGCGCCTCGTCCACACGGCCAAGGCGCGCTGGCTGATCGAGCGTGACTACCAGGAACTGAAGCAGGAGATCGGGCTCGGGCATTATGAAGGTCGTGGCTGGCGCGGCTTTCACCACCATGCCAGCCTCTGCATCGCAGCGCTCGGCTTCCTTGTCGCCGAGCGCTGCCTTTTCCCCCCTCAGCAGCGCTTCACCCCGGACTGGATCAGGGCACCTGCGCTACCCCAGGACTTCCGCCCGCGGGGCGCCGCCTATCCGGCCTGAGCGCCACGTCGCGAACTCCATCGCGACACTCCGGCAGCAACTCGCCGTCAGCCTCATCAGCGCGCTCCCGCGATGCCCCTGCTGCCTGCAAACCTGCGTAATCCGGTGGATCGTGATCAGCGATTCCGTTTGATCGTGATCAGTGGATCCGGTGGATGCTGATCGGTGATTCCGGTGATCGTGATCACTGGAATTGGGGACGGGGTGGAGGAGTGGCGCGGCCGGCAAGTCTCAACCAGCGGTAGTTTCGCCCCTGTGCTGAGCAGGGGGGCGGGATGCCAGGCGAGAGAGTGCCGATGCGCAAGATCCGAGATGTTCTACGGCTTGGCTGGGGCCAGGGCCTGTCCCAGCGGGTGATGGCTCGCAGCCTTGGGCTGAGCCAGGGGGTGGTGCACGCCTATCTCAGGCGGGCCCGCAGTGCCGGGCTGACCTGGCCGCTGCCGGAGGGGCTGAGCGACGCGGGGCTGGAGGCGCTGCTGTTTCCCCCACCCAGCGGAGCCGCGGTTGAGGACCGGCCGCAGCCCGACTGGGCCTGGGTGCATCGGGAACTGCGGCGTCCGAACGTGACGCTGTCGCTTCTGTGGGAGGAATACCGGGCGGGAGCGCCGGATGGGTTCGGCTATTCCTGGTTCTGCGACCTGTACCGGTCCTGGGCGGGTCGGCTGAAACCGGCGCTGCGGCAGATCCGCTCGACACTGGGCAAGCGGATTGCGCACCGCACCAGCGTCTACAAGAACCTATGGCCCGCCCCGTCTGCAAGCTCTTCCGCGATCCGGTCCAATCAGTCTACGCCAACCTATCCGGTCTCAGGGCATAGCCCTGGCCAAGATGGAGATCCGCACGTCCCGGTCCTCATAACAACCACGGCGTCGAGCGCCAATTCTTGTAACAGGGTTCTAGAACGCCGGTCGACTGTCAGGCCATCTCGCTTCCACCGCCCGCAGACCTCATACAGCCAACCGCGCCGGGGTGAGCGCGAGCGGCCGATCTCGTTGGCTACGACACCGTCGCTGCCTGCATTTCGAACTTCTGCCCGGTACGGAGCACCGCGCAGATGATCCGCGCCAGCTTGGCGGCCAGCGCCACCACGACGGTGTTCACATGCGCCCGGGCCATCAGGCCACGCAACCAGCTGCCCAACAGCGTCTCGCCCTTGGACAGCGTCGGCAGGGCCGCACGTGCGCCGTGGATCAGCATCTTGCGGAGGTACCCGTTGCCGCGTTTGCTGATCCCCAGCAGCTTCGGCTTGCCTCCCGTGGTCATCTGCCTCGGCACGAGCCCTATCCAGGCGGCCAGGTCCCGGCCACGTCCAAAGGTTTCGGCCCTGCCGATCGCCGCGACTAACGCCGTCGCGTTCAGCGGCCCGATCCCCGGGATGGTGGGCAGCAGCCGGGCGGCCTCGTCCATCCTGGCCTCCTGTACGAACTCCTCGTCAAAGGCATCAATACGGCGGTCCAACTCGCGCCATTCGGCCTGCTGGTCCTCGATCAACAGGCGGGTCCGTGGGCTCAGCGTAACCTGATCGGCCGCCAGCAAGGTCTCAAGGTGCAGCTCCAGCTTGCGCCGCCCCTGAGGCACGATGACGCCGCGCTCCAGCAGAAAGGCGCGCAGCTGGTTGATCAGCGCCGTCCGCTCACCCACCAGCCGGTCACGCGCCCGGTGCAGGCTCTGCATGTCGAGTTGCGCCTCGCTCTTGAGCTCGACAAACCGCATCGTTGGCCGGGTCGCCGCCTCGGCGATCGCCTCCGCGTCGCGGTCGTCGTTTTTCTGCGCCTTCACATAGGGGCGCACGTACTCCGGTGACATCAATCGGACCTGGTGACCCTGGTCGCGCAGCCTGCGGCCGAGGTGATGCGCCCCACAGCAGGCCTCCATCGCCATCACGCAGCCCGGCAGGCCCGCGGCCAGCTTGATGACACCCTCCCGTTGCAGGCGGCGTCGCAGCACCACCCGCCCGCTGGCGTCGAGACCCACCACGCTGCAGCTGTTCTTACCCAGGTCGATTCCCAGAACCGCGATCTGCATCAAACCAGCTCCCGTCCCTCAGGTTACCCTGCCAGCCTAGCGCAGCAGGGGAGAGGGGCGGGCCATCCCATAACAATCGGCTCGAGCAGGATCACCGGGGCATCAAAGGCCGCGTCCGATGTATGCGTGGGTTCAAGAGCTTCACCTCAGCCGAGCGCTTCTGTCGCAGCCACGACGAACTCCGCAACCACCTCCGCCCTCGCATCCGCCACAACCAGCATGTTACCGCAAACCGCCGTCGCGTGCTTCATCTGCGTCGCGCGGAAAGCGCCCTCGCCATTCTCGCGGCAGGATAGAATGGCAGCGTCAGCCGACGAATAACAGCAGCTCTGGCGTGAGCGCTGACAGAACCGCGCCGTCTACAACGGCACACTCGGCACCGGCTTCGGCCAGCGCTTCTCGGCTGCCAACGACTGTCACCCGCAAGCGGCCATCGTCGCCTGACCCCCAGTTTCGCGGCAGTCCCACCGACAATGACGTCGCCGGGAGGAAGAGCTTCGCTCATAGCAAGGGGCTCCGGACCAGTTGAGGGGCCTGACGGTCCAGCGAGCGGACAGGACTGTGATGGGATGGACGGCCTCAAGCTCCTATGAGGTCACATCCCGCTCGACCGGCAGGTGCCGCCCGGAACACCGACAGATCACCCCAACGACACAAGGTCAGTCTCAATCCGGGTCAGGCCTTCCGAGCGGCACCGACATTCTCACAGTCTCGATCAACTGTGGGGCGGAGGAAGCCTAACCCTGACCTGCCCCCTAACCGGACGCGAGATGGCCGACGCCCAGCCCCAAGGCTAGGTTTTTGTAGCTACGGTATTGTCTGGCTTGTTTACTGTAGCTACACAAGTACATGGAGATCACCTTCGACCCCGCGAAGCGAGACAGGATGCTCCAAGAGCGCGGTCTCGACTTCAACGATGCGGCCGAGGTGTTCAAGGGCATCACCGCCACGGCGGCCGACGAGCGGCACGAATACGGTGAGCCCCGCTTCATCACTGCGGGCTACCTGCACGGTCGCTTCGTGGTGCTGGTGTGGACCCCGCGCGGTACGGCCCGCCGCATCATCTCCATGAGGTATGGACATGCCGAGGAAGAACGAAACTGGCTGGGTTGACCCTGACGACGCGCCGTCCCTGACGCGCGAGTTCTTTGAGCGTGCAGAGATCCGGCACGGGGATGCGGTGATCCGGCGTGGCCGGCCGCCTTCTGAAGCGCCGAAGAAGCTCGTCTCCGTCCGCCTGGATGCGGATTTGCTGGAGCGTCTGCGCGCTTCGGGGCCAGGGTGGCAAAGCCGCCTCAACGAGGCGGTGCGCACGTGGCTAGACCGGTAAGCACGGCCTTGGCGGGAGCCAGAACCTTCGCCACCTGCTTCCCACTAGCGGGAAGCAGGTGGCCACGTTCAGCAGCGCTACACAGGATAAAAGTAATCCGCCAAGTCAGGACGGTAGTGCCTGGTCCATAGCTCTATGATTTGGGCGTGTGGCGGGTGAAGCCGCATGACCAAGGGGGCCGGCAGTGTCGGGGGCCTTGGCTGGCTTGGCGGTCAGAAAGGTAACGAGGTCACCTCCCGCAGCCTCGTCTAGCTCGTGAAGGCTCAGCCCATCATTGAAAGCATCTTGCCTGCAGGCCGCGGCAACTGCCGTAATGTCGTCGCCGAGACCCGACGATCCATGGAGGTGGCTCTGCTTGTCCAACCACGCACCCAACCATTCAGCCGCGTCGACCACCTTCTCACCTCGTGCACGAGAGCAGGGAAGTGGAGAATGACAGGCGACATTCTGCGCTGCACTGCACAATCCGGTGGGAAAGCAAGATGAATGCGTGACGGAGAGGCCTCAGCGCGGCCGCGGCCTGGCCGAGGCCATTGTGCGCGACAACATCGAGTTATCGTGACCATTGCGTCGCAACGGGTCGCCGAGACGAGCCGCGAGCCCCCCCTTTCCTGCAGCCTGGCAGCCCCGAGGTGGCTGGTGCCGACGCCCACGGTACCTGCGTCAGGACGTCACTCGCGCATGCCTCCAGCTCCGCCCGGCGGCGTCCCCGCATTCGGCACGATCGGGGCTCCAGGCATCGCCTGGGTGTCCGGCGCAGCCCGAAGCCGGGCCGCCTGCTCCTCGAGGGCGGCCAGTTCCTGACGGCGCTGGGCGACCTGCTGCTCCAGTCCGGCCGCCTCAGCCCGCAGGCGCTCCAAGTTCGGGCCTGCGGCATCCAGGTCGGCCTGGAGCCCCGTGGCCCTGCCTTCGAGCGCCCGGACGCGAGCCGTGGCCTCCTCGCTGTTGCGGTTGATCTCCGCAGCGCGGGTGCCGGCCGCCTCGGCCTCATTGCGGCGGGCCTCCAGGTCCTTCTCAGCCTGGGCCACCTGATCGCGCAGGGCCGCCAGGCGCTGCTCGGCTTCCCCGAGAGCCTGTTGCCGGCCGGCCAGGGCCGCCTCCGCCTCGCTGACCTGGGTGCGGAGCGAGGTCGCCCGCTCCTCCAGCTCGGCGGCCCGGCGCTGCGCTTCGGTTGCGCCCTGCTGAGCGGCCTGCAGCTGGGGTCCGACCTCGCCCAGGCGCGCCTCGGCCGCCGCCACCGCGTCCTGGCGTTCCTTCAGCGCCGCCCCGGCTGCCTCGGTCGCCGCCCGGAGTTCCGCCAGCCGGGCCTCGGCGGCCGTGACTGCGTTGGCGATCTCCGCCGCGCGGCCCTCGGCAGCCCGCATCTGCTCATTGGCTGCCTCGGCGGCACGCATGATCTCCGCCAGCCGGGCCTCTGCTCCGGTCAGCGCGTTCCGGCGAGCACCGAGCTCCGCCTCGGCCGCGGTGATGGACTGACGGAGGGCCTGCGCACGGCTCTCGACGCCGGCCACGGCGGCCTGCTGCGCGGTCAGGGCCTCCTGGGCCCTTCCCGCCTCCGCGGCCAGGGCGGCGACGCGGGCCTGGGCCGCCTCCACCTGCCCTTTGATCTCGGCTGCACCGTTCTCGGCGTCCCGCAGGGCACCTTCGGCCGCGTCACGCTGCGTGGTGAGCTGGTCGAGCTGGGCCCGGCGCTCCGCGAGGGCGGCCTCAGCCGCCGTGACCTCCTGGCGCCGGGCAGCCAGGGCCGAGGTTGCGGCCTCCCCTGCCTGGCGAAGCTCCGCCAGCCGGTTCTCGGCCGCGGTCACCGCGGCGGTCAACTCATTCACCCGCCCTTCCCTGGCCGTGGTCTGTTGGCCGAGCTCGGCGAGCCGAGCCTCGGACTGGGAGATCGCGCCGGCGAGTTCGCGGCTGCGCGCCTCGGCCGTGGCGGCGGCCGCGCGGGCCGCATCCGCCTGCTGCCGCAGCGAGGCGAGATCGGTGGCGGCTTGCCGCTGCTGGTTCAGAGTGCCTTCCAGCTCCGCCACGCGCGCCGCACGCGCCTGGCTCGTCTGCTCGGCCCTGTCTAACTGGTTGCCTCGCGAGATGGCGATCCCCCACCCGACGATCAGCAGGACCAGCGCCGCCCCGGCAGCCGCCAGGATCGGCCAGGATCGGCCAGGAAAGGCCGAACAGACCCGGGCGCGTCTGTGGAATCGCTGAGGGGGCAGGCGTCATAGAGGCGGGCTGGCCTCCGCTTTCGGGTCTCTGCTCGCCGGGCTGTTCGGTGGCCATGGTCGTGCGCTTCCGCAAGGTTGCGGACCACCAACGCCCGTCTGGCTGCGGCTGTTTCGAGGCTATCAGCTTCAGCATGGTCGGATCGTTGGGCAGTAACAAATTCGGCCAGCGCTTCTCGGCTGCCAACGACTGTCACCTGCAAGCGGCCATCGTCGCCTGACCCCCAGTTATGTGGCGGTCCCTCTCTTGATAGAGTATATATATGATGTATCTATAATCCACGGGAGGAGCTAGCCATGGCTCAGATAGGCAAGATCTTTAAGACGGGCGGCAGCCAGGCAGTACGCCTACCGAAAGACCATCGCTTCCCGGGCGACAGAGTTCGGATCACTAAAGTGCCTGAAGGCACACTGCTGCAACCGGTCCTCAACGACCATGACGCTTGGTTCCAAGCCATGGACCAAGCTGGCACATCTGTCCCCTTTATGGAGGATGGTCGCGCCCAGCCCGCTCCGCAGCGCCGTCTTGCAGGCGACGATCTGTGAAGCTCATTCTAGACACCGACACCTGCATCGACCTCATCCGAGGCAGACCGCTCGAGGTGCGTGCCACCTTCGCCGCCCTCCGCGGATCAGAGCCTGCAGCGGTATCGTCCATCACCCTCATGGAGCTCGAATACGGTGTCGCCAAGTCGGCACCTGACCATCGCCCTGCAAACCGTGCCCGGCTGGCGTCCTTCCTCTCTGGCCCCATTGAGATCCTCGCCTACGACGAAGCAGACGCGACCTCGACGGGTATGGTGCGTGCACAGCTTGAGCGCCTCTGTGCCGAGATAGGCGCCTACGACGTAATGATTGCCGGCCAAGCATTCAGGCGTTCGCTTCGTGTCATCACCAGCAACACGCGTCATTTCGGCCGCGTCGATGGACTGCTCGTTGAGAGCTGGCGATCTCCTTAAACCAGCGCTACTTGGCCCACGTCTCTTCGAACATGGTGGCTTCATAACGAGGCTCCATCAATGGGGGGGAACGTTCCGCCGAGATGGAAGTTAGGCAATCGCGTTTTTGGCTGACGAAGTGGCTGCATCGGCAGGCCGAAGTGGTTGAGGCGGATTTGCAATCACGCCACGATGCCGCATTGGCAAGTTAACGGGCGTCGTCAGCTGCCCATCATCCACTCCCTGAGCTTCGACCACCGCCTGCGCGTATTCCTGTTCTTGACCGCGATGGCGAGCGCGCGCCGCTGCCCCACAAGCACGACAAGCCGCTTGCCTCGGGTCACGCCGGTGTAGAGCAGGTTCCTGGCCAGCATCGCGTAGTGCTGGGTTGTGAGCGGGATCACCACGGCCGGGTACTCGGACCCCTGCGCTTTATGGATCGTGGTCGCGTAGGCCAGCACCAGCTCGTCTAACTCCCCGAAGCCATAGGCCACTTCGCGTCCCTCGAAGCGGACCGTGAGCTCGCCTTCCTCCAGATCGATCCTGGAAATCACGCCCAGGTCGCCGTTGTAGACCTCCCGGTCATAGTCGTTGGCCACCTGCATGACCTTGTCACCCGGGCAGAAGGTCCAGCCGAAGCGCTCGACCCGCAACTCGCCCGGCGGGTTCAGCGCCTTCTGCAGCTCGACGTTAAGGGACCGGGCGCCCAGGCCGCCCCGGTTCATGGGGCACAGCACCTGGACGTCCCGGACCGGATCCAGCCCGAACCGGGCCGGGATGCGCTCCCGCACCACGGTCATGAGCTTACGCACGCCCTCCTCTGGGTCGCTGGCCTCGACGAAGTAGAAGTCCGAGCCCTCCCCCTGCCGCAGCTCGGGCATCTGGCCCTGGTTGATCCGATGCGCGTTGACGATGACCTGGCTTTGGGCAGCTTGGCGAAACACCTCGGTCAGCCTAACCACGGACAGGCTCTCTGAGCCGATGATGTCGGCCAGCACCTGCCCCGGCCCGACCGAGGGCAACTGGTCTACATCGCCGACCAGCAGCACGGCCGCCTCGTCGGGGAGCGCCTTCAGGAGGGCGCGCATAAGCGGCACGTCCACCATCGAGGTCTCGTCCACCACCAGCAGCTGGCACTCCAGAGGGCGCTCATCCGAGCGCTTGAACCCACCCGTCTTCGGATCGGTCTCCAGCAGGCGGTGAATGGTCCTGGCCTCCAGCCCGGTGCTATCCGAGAGCCGCTTTGCGGCCCGGCCGGTCGGAGCACAGAGCGCCACCTCCACTCCCTTGGCCCGTAGCACCTTCAGAATGGAGTTCACCAGCGTCGTCTTGCCCACGCCTGGGCCGCCCGTGATGACCAACAGCTTGGTGCGAAGCGCAAGGTGCACCGCCTCGCGCTGGCCTGGCGCGAGCGCCAGGCCCGTCTTGCCCTCCACCCAGGGGATGGCTCGTTCTGTGTCGATCTCCGGCCAGGGCGGCGCCCCCACGGCCAGGGCCCGTAGGCGCTCGGCGATGGCCTGCTCAGCGCGGTACAGGCCCGCGAGGAAGATGCAGCGCTCCCCCTCCAGCGTGTCGGCCACGACCTCCCCCTCCGCGAGTTCCAGCTCGAGTGCCGTCTCGATCAGGGCGGGCGGCACCTCGATCAGGGCGGCGGTCTGAGAGGTCAGCTCCTGCACCGGCAGCCCGCAATGTCCCTCACCGGTGGCCTCGGCGAGCGCAAAGGAGATGCCGGCCCGCACCCGGATCATGGCCGTGGGCTCGATGCCGAGCTTCCCGGCCACGAGGTCGGCCGTCCGGAAACCGATGCCGCGGATGTCGCGGGCGAGCCGGTAGGGGTTCTCGGTGATGACCTGCACGGCATTGGCCCCGTAGGTCTTGTAGATCCGCACGGCCCTGGAGGTGCCCACCCCGTGGGCATGCAGGAACAGCATGATCTCGCGGATTACCTTCTGCTCGGCCCAGCCCGCGACGATGCGGGCCGCGCGCTTGGGGCCGATGCCGGTGACCTCGCGGAGCCGCCGAGGCTCAGCCTCGATCAGGTCGAAGACCGCCTCGCCGAAGGCGCGCACCAGCTTCTTCGCGTAGACCGGGCCGATGCCGCGGATCATCCCTGAGCCGAGGTAGCGCTCAATGCCCTCCAGCGTCGTCGGCGGGCTTGCCTTGAGGAAGCCTGCCCGGAACTGCAGGCCGTGGGCACGGTCATTGACCCAGCTGCCCGAGAGCTGGACCCACTCGCCGGCCGAGATTGTGGCCGCATGTCCGACCACGGTCACCAAGTCCTTATGGCCGCGCGCCTTCACCCGCAGCACGCAGAAGCCGTTCTCTGCGTTGTGGTAGGTCACCCGCTCCACCAGCCCGGCCAGGGCCTCGGTCGGAGCAGTCTGGGCAGCCGTCTGGCTCATCATTTCAGGGGCCGGGAACGAGGACGCCATCTCACGAATCCCCTCATTTTCATTGGCTCAGTTATGGCCGCGATTCGCCTGCGTTTCGTAGAACCTCCGTGTCACGGACGGATGGGTGTGGGCAGTGATCGAGGCGGCGCGTGCGATTGGGCGTTTG
>NZ_JBNBZS010000074.1:0-24442 GCF_049629625.1 Roseomonas chloroacetimidivorans
TTGGCGAGCATCCAGGTATCATAGGTCCAGTGGATGGTGTTCGGGTTGCAGGCGGGTCCCGTCAGATCCGCCGTGGCGCCCGTGGAGTTGAGCATAATGCCGTTCTTCTCCTTCACGACGCTGTTCACGGCCAGCGCGCAGGAGGAGGTGGCGACGTCGATGATCACGTCCACGCCGTCCCGGTCGATCCACTGACGGGCGACGGTGGAGGCGACATCCGGCTTGTTCTGGTGGTCGCCCTGCAGCACTTCGACATTGATGCCTCGGCCGGTGACACCGCTGTCTTGCACCGCCTGCCGCACGCAGGCGACGGAACCCGGGCCGCTGCCATCGCGATAGGTGCCCGACATGTCGGTAAGCACGCCGATCTTGAGCGTGTTGTTCGCCTGTGCCCGAGCGCTGCGCCAAGGCAATGCGCTCAGGGCCGGAAGGGCGGCAGCGCCACCCAGCAGGGTACGACGGTCCATGGTCATTCCTGTGTCTCTCCCAGTTCGTTGTTCTTCGGCTCGCGCGAAGCCATCGGGCCGGAGGCCCGCAGGAAATCGCGCGTCTATACGCCGAGATAGCTGTGCAGCCTGTCGAGGCTGCTCGCCATCTCCTGATTGGTGACGCTGTCCACCACCCGGCCGTGCTCCATAACGTAGTGGCGGTCGGCAACGGTCTGCGCGAAGCGGAAGTTCTGCTCGACCAGCAGCACGGTGAAGCCGCGCGCCTTGATCTCGCGGATCATGCGGCCGATCTGCTGCACGATCACGGGCGCGAGCCCCTCCGTCGGTTCGTCCAGCAGCAGCAGCGGCGCACCAGTCCGCAGGATGCGGGCGATGGCGAGCATCTGCTGCTCCCCGCCCGAAAGCTTGGTTCCCTGGCTGTTCGCCCGTTCCTTCAGATTGGGGAAGAGCGCGTGGATGGTTGGAATGTCCAGCCCGCCCTCCCGCACCTTTGGCGGCAGCATCAGGTTCTCGGTGACGTTCAGGCTGGCGAAGATGCCGCGCTCCTCCGGGCAGTAGCCAATGCCGGCACGACCGATCTGGTCGGGGCTCATCCCGATCGTCTCGCGCCCCTCAAACATCACGGAGCCGCTGCGCCGGCCGGTGAGCCCCATGATGGCGCGCAGCGTGGTCGTCTTGCCGGCTCCGTTACGGCCGAGAAGCGTGACCACCTCCCCCTTGCGGATGTCGAGCGAGACGCCGTGCAGGACATGGCTCTCGCCATACCAAGCCTGGAGGTCGCGAATGGCCAGCATGGTGTCGACAGCAGTCTCGGGCATCGCCGGCGGCAGGGCGTCAGGCATGCGCGGTCATCCCGTCCTGGCTGGCACCGGAGACAGCGGGATCGCTGCCCAGATAGGCCGCGATCACCTCCGGGTTGCGGGAAACCTCGGCGTAAGGTCCTTCTGCCAGCACGCGCCCGCGGGTGAGGACGGTGATGGCATCGCAGAGTCCTTCCACCACCTTCAGGTTGTGCTCGACCATGAGCACCGTCCGGCCCTGGGCCACGCGACGCACCAGGGCAACGATCCGGTCCACATCCTCATGCGTCATGCCGGCCGTGGGCTCGTCCAGCAGCATCAGCGTGGGATCGAGCGCAAGCGTGGTCGCGATTTCCAGCGCGCGCTTGCGGCCATAGGGCAGCGTGCCTGCGGGCAGGCCCGCATAGGCGGTCAGCCCCACATCGGCCAGCAACTCCATCGCGCGGTCGTCATAGCGGCGCAGCACCGCGTCGCTGCGCCAGAAGTCAAAGCTGCCGCCCCGCTCCCGCTGCAGCGCCACGCGCACATTCTCCAGCACGCTTAAATGCGGGAAGACGGCCGAGATCTGGAAGGAGCGAATCAGGCCGAGCCGCGCCACCTCGGCCGGCCGTATGCGGGTGATGTCGCGCCCCTCGTAGCGGATGGTACCGCGGGAGGGCTGCATGAACTTGGTTAGCAGATTGAAGCAGGTTGTCTTGCCCGCCCCGTTCGGACCAATCAGTCCGTGGATCGTGCCGCGCCGGATGCGCAGATTCACGTCCGAGACCGCGACGAAGCCGCGGAACTCCTTGGTCAGCCCTGATGTCTCAAGGATGTAATCCTGCACCCAGTCCGCCCCATTCCCTTAACGCCGTCTTCGCGGCTCGGCGGGAACCATGCCGGGCCAAATGGGCCCATGCAAGCGGGTTGCGGAACAAAGAAGAAGGAGGGGAGGAAGTGGTCGGAGCGGCGGGATTCGAACCCACGACCCCCAGTCCCCCAGACTGATGCGCTACCAGGCTGCGCTACGCTCCGACGCGGCGGGGTCTAGCACCCACCCGCCCGACCCTCAACCCCGTTCAGGCAACGGATATGCGGGCAATCCGACTTCTTGCGGCGAAACCTGCTCAGTGCCTCTCGGCCAGCGCCTTCAGGCTGGCCGCGATAGCCTCCAGTTCCTCCAGGCAGGCACGCAGCTCAGAGCCCTCGGGCGGCAGCTCGGGCAGGTCGTCCCCCTCGCCCGCAGCTTCCACGCCTTCCAGCCCGCCCTCACGCAGCAGCCGCTGCACGCCTTTGATCGTGTAGCCCTGGGTGTAGAGCAGATCGCCGATCCGGCGCAGGAGGTTGATGTCCTCCGGCCGGTAATAGCGCCGGCCGCCACCGCGCTTGAGCGGCTTCAACTGGGGAAACTTCGTCTCCCAGAAGCGCAGCACATGCTGCGGGATGTGCAGATCCTCCGCCACCTCACTGATGGTGCGGAAGGCATTGGGGGATTTGCGGCTGCGAGTCCCCCCTTCCGGGGTTCCTTCGCCCATGCCCCCCTCGCTCATCTCGGCAGGAGAACTCGGTGTGATGTCGCCCAGCACGCTCATACCGCTCATCGCGCTCCTGCTCAGTCCTCGGACCGGGGCGGCGTCTCGCCGTTGATCCGGGCCTTCAGCACCTGGCTGGCGCGGAAGGAGAGGACGCGGCGCGGGGTGATGGGCACCTCCACGCCTGTTTTGGGGTTACGCCCGATCCGCTGGGCCTTCTGACGCACTGAAAAGGTGCCGAAGGCCGAAAGCTTCACCGCCTCTCCGCTCTCCAGAGTCTTGGAGATACGGTTCAGGACGTCCTCAAGCAGGGCCGCGCTCTCGTTCCGCGAGAGACCGACCTGCATATAGATCGCCTCCGCCAGCTGCGCGCGGGTGATGGTGTTCATGCGGCCATTCCCCCTGTCGCCCCGGGACGAAGCCTCTTCGCCATAGGGGGATTGGACCGCCGCAGCGGGGCCGCGTCAATCGACTCGGGCGCGAAGTGTGGACTGCAGCACTCAGTGTTGCCGAAATGTCGATGTGAGTCGGCGCAGCCTTGCGCCGCAGGTTAGAAGCGCGCCAGCGCAGCACCCCAGGTGAGGCCGCCGCCAATGGCTTCCATCAGCACCAGATCACCCCGGCCCACCCGGCCATCCCGCGTCGCCTCCGCCAGGGCAAGCGGAATCGAGGCCGCGGATGTGTTGGCGTGGCGGTCCACGGTCACGACCACCCGCTCCGGCGGCAGGCCGAGCTTGCGGCCCATGGCGTCGATAATCCGCAAATTGGCCTGGTGAGGCACCAGCCATTGCACGTCGGACTTGGCCAGCTTGTTGGCGGCCAGCGCCTCATCCACGGCCGAGGCAAGCTTGGACACGGCGTGGCGGAACACCTCCCGCCCGGCCATCCGGACGAGCCCACCCTCTACCTGCAAGATGTCGCCATGCCGGCCATCCGAATGCAGATGGGTGGAGAGGATGCCGCGTCCTTCCCGGCCTGTTTCCTCCGCGCGCAGGAGCACGGCGCCAGCACCATCACCGAACAGCACGCAGGTGCCGCGATCCGTCCAGTCCAGGATCCGGGTGAAGGCCTCGGCACCAACAACCAGGGCGCTGCGGCAGGCCCCGGTCTGGATCATCGAGTCGGCCACGCCTATCGCGTAGATGAAGCCGGTGCAGGCCGCCGAGATGTCGAAGGAGAAGCCTTGGTGGATGCCGAGCTTCTCCTGCACGCGCGTGGCGGTGGAGGGGAAGGCCGAGTCAGGCGTGGCGGTGGCAAGGATGATCGCATCCACCTCGGAGGCATCGGCGCCGGCCTGGGCCAGGGCCTCCCGGCAGGCGGCGGCAGCCATGTCGGCGGTCGATTCGCCGGGAGCCGCCATGTGGCGGCGGCGAATGCCTGTCCGCTCGCTGATCCAGGCGTCCGAGGTATCGAGATTGTACTCGGCAGCCAGCTGATCATTGGTGAGGCTGCGCGCGGGCAGGTAGCCGCCCGTGCCGGCGATGACGGAGCGGATCATCAGCCCGCCACCGCCTGCTGCTTGCGGGCCAGCAGGGCAACGCCCGTGCGGATGCGCTCGTTGAAGCCGTGGGTCACCATGTCCATCGCCACATCCACGGCATGGGCGAAGCCGAGGGCGTCGGTTCCGCCATGGCTCTTCACCACCACGCCATTAAGCCCGATCAGCACGGCGCCGTTGTAGCGCCGGGGATCCATCCATTCACGCAGCCGGTCCAGCGCCGGACGGGCCAGCAGATAGCCCAGCCGCGCCGGCACAGATGAATTAAAGACCTGCCGCAGCAGGCTGCCGACAAGCTTCAGCGCGCCCTCGCCGGTCTTCAGGGCAACATTGCCGGTGAAGCCATCCGTCACCACCACATCCACCGTGCCCGCGGTAATGTCATGGCCCTCCACGAATCCGTGGAAATTGGCACCCACATGGCTATCGCGCAGGATCTCGGCCGCCTGGCGGATGCGCTCGTCGCCCTTCAGCTCCTCGGAGCCAACATTGAGCAGGCCGATGGTCGGCGCGGTCAGGCCCAGCACGGCGCGGGCGAAAGCGTCACCCATCACCGCGAACTCGACGAGGTTCCGCGCCTCATAGGTAATGTTGGCGCCGAGATCGAGCAGCACCACGTCGCCCCTTGCCGAGGGGCCGATCGCGGCCAGCGCGGGCCGGTCGATCTCGGGCATGGTCCGCAGCACGATCTTGGCCAGGGCCATCAGCGCGCCGGTATTTCCCGCCGAGACGACACCATCGGCCTCACCCGCCGCCACCGCGTCGATGGCCAGGCGCATGGAGGCCCGGCGTACGCGCAGCGCGGCCGTGGGCTTCATGTCGCCAGGGATGGAATCCGGCGCATGGCGGATGGTGCAGGCCGCCGCAGCCTTGGGGCGGGTGGCGAGGGCAGGCTTCAGCCGTGCCTCGTCCCCTACCAAGAGGAAGCGAGCGCCACGATGGCGCTCCGCTGCCTGCTCCAGCCCGTCCAGCACGATATCAGGGGCATGGTCGCCCCCCATCGCATCAACCGCGAGAGCGAAACGCTCCGCCGGTCCTGCAGATACAGACCCGGCGGCCCCGGATGCGGCCAATTCCGGCGCTCCTCAGTTATCTCGGACGGACGGGCTGGTCTGAATCAGGCGCGAACGGCGCCCTTCAGAGGCTTGCCGGCCGCCACGACCTCACGGCCATCATAGAAGCCGCAGGAGACGCAGATGTTGTGCGGGCGGCGCAGCTCGCCGCAGTTCGGGCAATCCGCGTGCGCCTCACGCGGCAGCGCCTCATGGCTACGGCGCATGCCGCGGCGGGAGGGCGAAACTTTTCTCTTCGGAACGGCCATCGGTGCCGGGCCTTTCTATTTGCAACACGTCACGCGAACGGACGGGATTCTCGGGAGGCGCGCGCCTTACCACCCGCCATCCTACGGAGCAAGAGATACGGGGCCTTGCGAGGCGCCTAGTTGTCCCGCAGCTGACGCAGGGCAGCGAAAGGCGACGCCAACGGATCCTGCGCCTCCTCCGGCAGGCGCGCATCCGGCGCCCGTGGATAGGGGTCCAGCGACAGGGAAAGCCCCTGGGCGAGGGCCTCGCCGAGATCCACGGAGCCGTCTGGCTCGGACTCAATCTCATCCGGGCCCTCATCCAATTCGTCGGAGGGCTCCTCCCCGGGCGGGAGAATACGCCAGTCGATCGGCTCCTGCACTGCCTGCGGCACCGGCTCCAGCGTCACCACGCAGGCCTGGATCACCTCAGCGCGGAGCATGCCCCGGGCCCGGACAACGCCGCCCGGCGCCGGCGTCAGCTCAAGATCCGCCGAAAGGGAGTCGAGCCCGATCAGGCCGAAGCGGGCGGCCAGCGCGGCGCGCTCCTCCGGTTTCGCTTCCAGATGCTCGGAACGCCCCTCCGCGCCGATCGTGCCGGGCCGCAGGATACGGCTGAACTCGCGCTTCATGCTGGCACCCTGAAATTCACGCGGCCGGCGACAAATTCCCCGAAGGGCTGGGCTGCCAGGGCGGCATCCAGCGCCAGGGCATGGTCCGCAAAGCGGCTCACGGCACCCTCCGGCGGCTCGCCGGACCAGATATTGCGGGCCAGGGCCGCCTCCAGCGCGACACGGTCGCCAGCGTCCAGCGCGCCCTCATAGGCAAGGGCCCGGCCATGGAAATCCTCCCACATGCGTCGGACCCGCTTGGCGATGGACATGTCTCCCACCCCCATCTCCCGCAGATTGAGGTCCATGTCGGCGAACATGGCATCGAATACCGCCTGGGCCATTGCCGGGCCGCGTGGATCCGGATCCCGATGCAGGCGGCGGACCAGCAGCGCAGCATGCAGCGCAATCAGGTCGAAGCGCCCCTCCAGAGTGTCGGGCACCGCATCATCCCCGAACAGCGCCGGCTCGCGGGCGGCCGAGACGGCGGCGGTGTAGAGGGCGAAGCCTGCCCGTTCATGGGTGCGGCGGCGAAGAAGGCCAAAAAGGGCCATGGCGTATTGCGGTTCCGTTTCACTGCGCTCCGGCGAGCGCCGAAGGCTTGCCGCTCTGTTGACCGGGCGGCGGTGCGGTGGCAATCGAACCTGCGACATGGTCCGCCCCACAGCCCCCGTCAATCCGCCCGTCCCGCGCCGTCATGGCGGGCCCGATCTTGGCCGGGCCCAGCATAGCCGGAACCGCCCCGGGCGCTGGCGCGCCGCCCTGCTGGCCTCGGCCCTGCTTCTGGCGGCGCCGCTCGGCGGTTGCTCCCTGTTCCGCGCCCCGGAAGAACTCCGCGGCAACCGCGTGGATGCGGAGATGCTGCGCGAGCTGACTCCCGGGGTCGCGAGCCGCGCCGATGTCTCGGCCCTGCTCGGCTCGCCCACCGCCACGTCCACCTTCGACCAGAACGAGTGGTTCTATATCAGCGCCACCACGCGTGTCCGCCCTGGCCGCACGCCCGGCGTGGACGACCAACGCGTGGTCGTGATCCGCTTCGACGACCGCGGTATCGTCCAGGGTATCCGCCAGGTCGGCCAGGAAGAGATGCGCAGCGTGGCGATGGTGGAGCGCACCACACCGGTTCCCGGCAATGAGCGATCCGTCCTCCAGGCGCTGTTCGGCAATATCGGTCGATTCGGCCCGTCCACCACGAGCCCGGCCGGGCCCGGCGCGTCCTCGCCCGGGCGCTGAGGCTCGCCGGCTGGCGGGCCCGTTGCGGCAATCCTTGGTTGCCGTCACGGGGTAAGAAGTGGCGCTGGGATTTCGGGTAGGCGCTCCCCTATTCCGGAAATCGGGCGCCTGCTCCCCGCGCCTTCGCCTTGGCTCCGGAAAGGTGCCTATAAGGCGACATGTCCGAGATTGCGCTCAACAGCCCTTCCAAAGCCCTGGCCCATGAGCGGGGGAACCTCGCCCGGCTCGTCCTCGCCCAGGCCATGGCGGGTGCCAACGCGACCATCGTCTATGCAACGGCAGGGGTGGTCGGCAACACGCTGGCCCCGGACAAGGCGCTGGCGACATTGCCAGTTTCCATATTCGTGTGCGGCATGGCGGCCTGCACCCTGCCAGCCGGCGCCGTGGCGCAGAGATTCGGCCGCAGGGCGAGCTTCCTCCTGGGAACCCTCTGCGGTGTCCTCGTCGGCCTGATCGCCTGCGTTGCTGTCCTCCTCGGGTCGTTCTGGCTCTTCTGCGCCGCCACCTTCTTCGGCGGGGCCTATGCCGCCGTCGTCCTTAGCTTCCGGTTCGCGGCGGCCGAGTGCGTGCCGCCGGACCGGCGCGCCAGGGCTATCTCAGCCGTCATGGCCGGCGGGATTGCAGCTGGGGTGATCGGCCCCCAGCTGGTGACCCACACCATGGACCTCTGGCCGCCCTATCTTTTCGCGGCCACTTACCTTGCCCAGGCCGGCCTTGCCGCCATTTGCGCACTGGTTCTGGCAGGGGTCCGGCTTCCGGCGCCGAAGGAATCCGGCAGCAGCACAGGCCGGCCTCTCGCCGAAATCGCCCTGCACCCCCGGTTCATCGCCGCCGTCATGGCGGGCGTGATCTCGTATCTGATCATGAACCTGATCATGACCTCCGCCCCCCTGGCGATGAGGCTCTGCGGGCTGTCTCAGGACGATGCGAATCTTGGGCTCCAGTGGCACGTGATCGCCATGTACCTCCCTTCTTTCGTGACCGGCCGGGTCATCGCCCGTTTCGGAGCGCCGCGGGTGGTCATCGCCGGCCTGATCCTGACGGCTTTCGCCGCAGCGGCCGGCTTGTCCGGAATCAGCGTTGGTCACTTCTGGCTGACCCTGATCCTCCTCGGCCTGGGCTGGAACTTCGGGTTCATCGGCGCCTCGGCGATGGTGGTCGAGTCTCATCGCCCCGAGGAGAAGAACAAGGTTCAGAGCTTTAACGACTTCCTCGTCTTCGGCCTGATGGTCCTCGGCTCCTTCGCCTCAGGCGGCCTGCTGAACGCCTACGGGTGGTCGATGGTCTGCTGGGTGGCGCTACCGCCGCTCCTGATCGCAGTCGTCACCCTTTGGGTGACGGGCTCGCTCCGGGTACGGCGCGCGGCCTGAGCCGGATCGCTGAGGAACGGATAGGCCCGCCGCGGGCCTGGGAGCAGCCGGACCTTCCGGCGCGCCGTGATGCCGGGGGCGGGCCCGCGATGGCCGCCGGCATCAAAAGTGGCTCCATCCCCCCCGCGCCAGGTCCATCGCCTGCCCGTCCGGTGCCAGCACAGTGACCTCCGGGGCGCCTTCCCTGAACTGCCCGATGCGTGTGGCCGCCGTGCCCGTCGCGCGGGCGGCGGCCTCTACCCGAGATGCGTCGGCGGGATCGGCGGCAAAGAGCAACTCGTAATCATCGCCCCCCGTCGCCAAGCGTGGCAGCCAGGAGGGCTCCGCCGCCACCAGCGCGGCAGCGGAGCCGGAAAGCGGCAGGGCGGCCAGTTCCAGCACGGCGCCGAGGCCACCCGCACGACAGAGATGGCCGAGGTCCTGCACAAGCCCGTCCGACACATCCATGGCCGCCCGCGCGATGCCACGCAGCGCCCACCCCAGGGCGAGGCGCGGTTCGGGCAGGCGATAGCGGCGGGCCAGGTGCCCTTCCGGATCGGCAGGAACGCGCCCTTGCAGGACGGCAAGCCCAAGCGCGCCGTCGCCGATCGTCCCGGACACCCAGAGATCGTCGCCAGGCCGCGCCCCGGCGCGGCGCAGCGCCGTCCCGGGCGGCACCGTGCCGATGATAGTGAGGGAGAGACAGGCCGGACCGGGGATGCTCACCGTGTCGCCGCCCAGGACGTAGATACCGAACTGCCGCTGGTCCTCCGCCAGCCCTGCGGAGAAGCCCTCCAACCAGCCCGGGGCCATCCCCCGCGGCAAGGCCGTAGTCATCAGATACGCCAGCGGCTCCGCCCCCATGGCGGCCAAGTCTGACAGGTTCACCCGCAGCAGCTTGCGGCCGATCGTGTCCGGCGGGTCGTCCTGCAAGTAGTGGACACCCTCGACCATGGCATCCGCCGCCAGCACCAGCTCCCGCCCCGCAGGGGGTGCGAGCAGCGCGGCGTCGTCCGAGAGGTCCAGCGCCCCCTCCCCCGCCAGCCCGCGGAAATGGCGGGCAATGAGGGCGAATTCCGGGGGCAGGCTCATCGGATCAGCCGCGCGGCTGGAACTCGTCCCCGCGCATCTGCCGGGCGAGCGCGTCCAGTACGCCATTGGCGAAGCGTGGCTCCTCGCCGTCGAAGAAGCCGTGGGCGATGTCCATGTATTCGTTGATCACCACCCGTGCTGGGGTGTCGGCCGCGCCCCAGAACTCGGCGGCGGCGGCGCGCAGCAGCGCACGCAGCACCGGGTCCAGGCGGTCCAGCGTCCAATTGCTGGAGAGATGGCCCGAAATGGCCGCATCGATCGTTTCCGCGTTCTTGGCCGCCCCGCGGACGATCTTGCTGAACAGCGGCACATCGGCCTGGGGCACGCGGCCATCCTCGAAGCCGGCATCGCTGTTCAGCGTGCCGATGCGGTGGCGCACGAACTGGTCGATCACCGTCTCCGCGTTCTCGCCGCTAGCCTCGGACTGGAACAGGGCCTGGACGGCGGCGACGCGCGCCCCGGTGCGGGGACGACCGGGATTTGGCCGGGACTTCTTCGGGGCCTGGCTCACGCCGGCACCTCCGCGAGTTTCCGGGCCAGGGCAATCTGGCCGATCATGGCATTGGCAGCCTCCACCCCCTTGTTGTGCCGGTCGGGCGAGGAGCGGGCGATGGCCTGCTCGATGGTGTGGACCGTCAGCAGCCCGAAGCCGATCGGGGCAGCCGTCTCGACCGAAATGTCCATCACGCCGCGGCAGGCTTCCCGGCAGATATGGTCGTAATGGTCGGTTTCGCCCTTCACCACGCAGCCGAAGATGAGGAACCCCTCATAACGACCGGTGCGGATGGCCATGCGCAGCGCGGCCGGCAGCTCGAAGGCGCCGGCGACATCCACCACCTCCGCCTCGGCGCCGATCCCGGCGAGAACGGCGAGGGCACCTTCGACCATGCCGCCCACCACATCCGCATAATAGGGTGCCTGGATCACCAGCACGCGCGGGGGCGGGCCCGCCAGTTCCGGGGCCGCACGAAGAGGGGCGTCGGCAGTACTCAAGAGGCGTCTCCGATGGGGCGGATGTCAGTGATCGTCAGTCCATAACCCTCCAGACCGACGATCGGTCGCGGATGATTCGAGAGAAGGATCATCTCGCGTATGCCGAGATCGGCCAGGATCTGGGCACCGATGCCGTAGTCACGCAGCTCCGGCGCCGCCTTTTCACGGCCCGCCCGCACCCGCTCGGACAGGGCGGTAGCCTTCACGTCGCGGATCAGTACCACAACACCCCTGCCCTCGCGGGCGATCTCCTCCATTGCCTGGTGAAGATCTTTCGGGCCGTGGCGACCGGTGATGTCGGAAAGCAGGTTCACCGCGTGCATGCGCACGGGAACCGGCCCGGGGCGGGAGATGTCACCCTTCACCATCGCCACATGCTCCCCGTATTCCAGGGTGTTGGCGTAGATCACAACTCGCCAGGAACCGCCGGGCGCATCCTCCTGGATGCCCTCCTCCACCCGGCGCACCAAGCGCTCGGTTCGGCGGCGATGGGCGATCAGATCGGCAATGGTGCCGAGCTTCAGGCCGTGGTGCTGGGCGAAGGAGACCAGGTCCGGCATCCGGGCCATGGAGCCGTCCTCGTTCATGATCTCGCAGATCACGCCAGCGGGGTTCAGCCCGGCCAGGCGGGCGAAGTCCACCGCCGCCTCGGTATGACCGGCGCGGACCAGGGTACCGCCTTCCCGCGCCACCAGCGGGAAGACATGGCCGGGGGTCACGATGTGCTCGCGCCCCATCTCCGGGTTGATCGCGACGGCCACCGTCCGCGCCCGGTCGGCGGCGGAAATGCCGGTGGTCACCCCATCCCGCGCCTCGATCGAAACGGTGAAAGCAGTCTGGTGCCGAGTGCCATTGCTCTGCGCCATCAGGGGCAGCCCGAGCTGCTCCACCCGCTGGCGGGTCATGGCCAGGCAGATCAGGCCGCGGGCATGGCGGGCCATGAAGTTGATGGCATCGGGCGTCGCGAACTGGGCGGGGATGACCAGGTCGCCCTCGTTCTCCCGGTCCTCGTCATCCACCAGGATGAACATCCGGCCCCGGCGGGCCTCCTCCAGCAATTCTTCGGTCGGGCTGATGAAGTCGGCGAAGGAGGTGGTGCGGGTCTGGGTGCTCACGCGTTGAACTCCCGAAGCCGGGCGACGTAGCGCGCCAGCATGTCGATCTCGATGTTGACCCGCGCGCCCGGGATCAGCGCGCCCAGCGCCGTCACCTCGGTGGTATGGGGAATCAGGTTGACGCTGAAGGTATCTCCATCCACCGCGTTCACGGTCAGGGATACGCCGTCGATGGTGATGCTGCCCTTTTCCGCCACGAAGCGGGCAAGGCCAGGCGGCAGCCGGAAGGACCAGCGGTGAGAACCGTTCTCCGGTGTGATGGACAGCACCTCCGCCACCCCGTCCACATGGCCGGAAACGACATGGCCGCCCATCTCGTCACCCATGCGGAGAGAACGCTCGAGATTGATCGGCGTCCCCTCCCGCCAGCTGCCGAGGGTGGTGCGGGACAGGCTCTCGGCGGAGACATCCACCTCGAACAGGTTCTCCTCCAGGGAGACCACGGTCAGGCAGCAGCCGGAGCAACAGATGGAAGCTCCAATCGCCACATTGTCCAGCCAGCCCGGCGGGGTGGCGATGGCCACGCGCATGTCCTGCCCGGCCCCGATCGGGGTCAGGCGGCGGATCGTGCCAATCGCGGTAACGATACCGGTGAACACGGGGCGGTTTCCATCAGACAGCTTGTTGCGGTGCAGGGGATGGCGCGCGCGACGCCCTGTGACAAGGGGGAGACAGCGCAGGTCAGCCCGTCTGAGCCGACGTTGGTGGCTGAGTGACCCCCGGGGACGGCAGCAGATCTGCCTCGATCAGCCAGCAATTTCCGGCCGGGCGGCGGCCGGTGATCCGCAGCCGCGGCATTTGCGCCAGATGGTCCACGCCCAGGCTGCCGAGGCCGGCAAGTCCATCACCACCCATCAGCGAAGGAGCAGTGAACCAGGCCAGGCGATCCACCAGCCCAGCACGCAGGAGGGAGGCACCGAGCACCGCACCGCCCTCGACCATCAGCCGGGTGATGCCCCGGGCCGCGAGGGCACGCAGCAGCGCCTCGGGCTCCAGCCCGCCCTGCGGGGCAGCTGGCACCTCCAGGAACTCGGCGCCGCGCTGCTCCAGCGCAGCCAGCGCAGCCGGGTCATGCCCGGGGCGGGTCACGATCCAGGCCGGGGCCGCGGCGCTGAACAGCCGGGCACCCAAGGGGGTGCGGAGCCGGGCATCGGCGATCACGCGCACCGTGGGCAAGGGGGCATAGCCCGGCAACCGGCAGGTCAGCTCCGGATCGTCGGCAAGCAGCGTGCCGCTGCCGGCCATCACCGCATCATGCGAACCGCGGAGCGCATGGGCCAGGCGGCGCGCCTCCGGGCCGGTGATCCACTGGCTCTCCCCGGTGCGGCTGGCGATGCGCCCATCCAGCGTGGTGGCCAGCTTCAGCGTGACCATGGGCAGGCCCCGCTCGAAGCGCTTGATGAAGCCTGCATTCACCCGGCGGGCCTCTTCCTCCAGCAGTCCTTGCTCGACCGTGATCCCGGCATCCCGCAGGCGCTGGAAGCCCACGCCATCGACGCGGGGATCCGGGTCGCGCAGCGCGACAACCACGCGGGCTACGCCGGCGGCGATCAGCGCATCCGTGCAGGGGGGCGTGCGGCCCCAATGGCAGCAGGGCTCCAGCGTGACATAGGCCGTGGCGCCCCTGGTATGGCCGGTAGCGGCGCGCAGCGCCTCGGTTTCGGCATGGGGGCGACCGCCCGGACGGGTATGGCCGCGGCCGACCACGCGCCCGTCCCGCACGATGACGCAGCCGACCGAGGGGTTGGGCCAGGTGTTGCCCAGGCCCCGCGCAGCCAGCGCCAGGGCCGCGCGCATGTGTTCTTCATCCGACACGGGCCGCCGTTTGCGCGCCCAGCCCCGAGTTGTCCAGGGTTCAGCTGTCGTTCAGCGAGCCGAGGAAGGCGTGAAAGTCCTCCGCGTCGCGGAAGTTCTGATAGACGCTGGCAAAGCGGACATAGGCAACAGGGTCCAGCTCCTTCAGCACCTCCATCACGCGCTGGCCGATGGCCTTGGAGGTCAGCTCCTCCGTTCCCTCCGATTCCAGGCGACGCTGGATGCCGGAGACGATCCGCTCCACCTGCTCCTCGTTCACCGGGCGCTTACGCAGGGCGACGCGGATGGAACGGGCCAGCTTCTCGCGGTCGAAGGCCACCCGGCGGCCATCGGTCTTGATCACTGTCAGCTCGCGCAGCTGCACCCGCTCGAAGGTCGTGAAACGGGCGCCGCAGGCATTGCAGGAACGGCGCCGCCGGATGGCCGAGCCGTCCTCCGCCGGACGGCTGTCCTTCACCTGCGTGTCCTCAGACTGGCAGAAGGGGCAGCGCATCCGGCGATTATGGCCTTCAGCTGCGGTAGATCGGGAAGCGGGCGCAAAGGGCGTGAACCGCCTCGCCCGCCGCCTTTTCTGCCGCCGCATTCCCCTCGGGGGAGTTGGAGCGGGACAGCCCGTCCAGAACCTGCCCAATCAGGCGGCCGATCTCGCGGAACTCCGCCTGCCCAAAGCCACGGGAGGTGGCGGCGGGGGATCCCAGCCGGACGCCGGAGGTGACGAAGGGCTTCTCCGGATCGAAGGGAATGGCGTTCTTGTTCACGGTCAGATGGGCCCGGCCCAGCGCGGCCTCGGCGGCCTTGCCAGTCAGGTTCTTCGGACGCAGGTCGACCAGGACGAGGTGGTTGTCCGTGCCGCCGGTCACCAGGCCGAAGCCCTGCTCCAGCAGCTCCGCCGCCAGGGCCTTGGCGTTGTCGGCCACGTCGCGGGCATAGACGCGGAAGTCCGGGCGCAGCGCCTCGCCCAGCGCCACGGCCTTGCCGGCGATGACATGCATCAACGGCCCGCCCTGGGTGCCCGGGAAGACGGCCGAGTTCAGCTTCTTCGCGATCGCCTCGTCATTGGTGAGGATCATGCCGCCGCGCGGGCCGCGAAGGGTCTTGTGGGTGGTGGTGGTGACCACATGGGCATGGGGAAAGGGCGAGGAATGCACGCCGCCCGCGACCAGCCCGGCGAAATGGGCCATGTCCACCATGAAGATCGCGCCCACCTCGTCCGCGATCTCGCGGAAGCGGGGGAAGTCCCATTCGCGGGCATAGGCGGAGCCGCCGGCGATGATGAGCTTCGGGCGGGACTCGCGGGCGATCCGCGCGACCTCGTCCATGTCGATCCGCTGGTCCTCGCGCCGCACGGTGTAGGGGGCGACCTTGAACCATTTGCCCGACAGGTTCACCGGCGAGCCATGGGAGAGATGCCCGCCCGCGGCGAGGTCCAGGCCCATGAAGGTGTCGCCCGGCTGCAGCAGGGCGAAGAAGACCGCCGCATTCGCCTGGGCGCCGGAATGCGGCTGGACATTGGCGTAGCCGCAGCCGAACAGCTTCTTGGCCCGCTCGATCGCCAGGGTCTCGGCGACGTCCACCACCTCGCAACCGCCATAGTAGCGCTTGCCCGGCAGGCCCTCGGCATACTTGTTGGTCAGGACCGAGCCCTGGGCCTCCAGCACCGCGCGGGAGACAATGTTCTCCGAGGCGATCAGCTCAATGCCGTCCTGCTGGCGCACCAACTCGCGGGAGACGACCTCGGCGATCTCGGGATCGATCTCCGAGAGCGGAGCGTTGAAGAAGCGGTCGGTGCTGGCGGCGGGCGTCTGGTCGTTCACGGCGTGCGGGTCCAGTCCGGAGAGAGCTTCAGGACACGGCGGTCATGGCGGCCGCCGGCATAGGGAGTTGCAAGGAAGATGCGCAGGGCGTCCAGCGCGGGCTCCACGCCGATCATACGGGCCCCGAAGGCAATGACATTGGCATCGTTGTGCTCGCGCGAAAGCCGGGCACCGGTCACGTCATGCACCAGGGCGCAGCGGATGCCGGGGGTGCGGTTGGCCGCGATGGAGATGCCGATTCCCGTGCCACAGACCAGCACACCAAAGCGGGCGCGGCCGGCATTCACGGCCTCCGCGACGGCCACCCCGAAATCGGGGTAGTCCACGCTTTCCGCACCTTGCGTGCCCATGTCGAGCACGGAGTGGCCAGCCTCCTCCAGCGCCTGGCGGAGGGTGTTCTTGAGGGTGACACCGGCATGATCGGCGCCAACGGCGATGGTAAGGGGGGCAGTCATTGCGGCCCTCTACCATGGGTAGCCGTCTTGTTGGAACGGCGGCGCTAATCCCTTCGGGCGGGTCCGCCATGCGGCACCGTGGGTCCGTTGGCTGGCGGCGCGCCATTTGTGGCCAGGAAGGCGGGGATGCGGCGCAGCACATCGGCCCGAGCCGCCGGCTCCGTGCCCATCCGGGCCACCCCATCACCGCGCGCAGTCAGATCCAGGCCGGAGAGGTTCCGCTGCGGGATATCCGGCTGGTCGAATCCATGTGGGGCGCCAGGATACTCCACCACCTCCACCGGCCCGGCCCCGGCAGCACGGGCGCGCCTGGCAGCCAGGCGGCAGGGGGCTGGCGGCGTCCAGTCGTCGGCGCCGCCCAGCAGCATCAGAACCGGCCCAACCGGATGCCAGGGCGGAGGCTCCCGCCCCGGCCGAGCGCAGCCAGGATAGAGGGCGATTGCCCCGCGCAGCAGCCCCGACGGAACCGGCGCGCCGATGGCCGCCAGCGCGGTGCTGCCCCCATTCGACCATCCCATCAGGAAGGCCCCGCCGGGCGCGGCCCAGGGCTGGGCGGAGGCCCAGGTGGCCGCGGCATGGGCATCATCCCGGCGAGTGGTCTCAGGGAAGATGCCATGCTCCCCGCCCGAGCAGACCTGGGTGACGCCCCGGCTGCCAAAGCTGTCGGGAAAAAGGACGGGATGGCCCAGCGCCGTGAGCCGTGCCGCCCAATCCGCCTCCCGCGCCGGGAGTGAGAGCGGTGCGCCCGGCCCGCCCAGCCCGCCGCAGCCATGCAGGGCGACCACAGGGATGCCCGGCGCGTCGCCGGCCGGACGGACCAACAGGGCGCGCAGCGCCACCCCGCCCGGCCCAGGTAAGCTGATGGGCTCCGCCGCCCCGGCAGGCACGGCTGCCAGGGCGAGGAGCGGGAGAAGCCATTTCATGCCCTTCCAGCGTCCCTCCCCCGCCCCGGTTTCGGCTTGGCGCCCCGGCCCGATGGCGCGACAAGACGCCATGCACCACCACGCCCCCTTCCCCGCGGGCCGCCCCCGCCGCAACCGCCTGGACGACGCCACCCGCCGCCTGGTGGCGGAGAACCGCCTCGCCGTCGATGACCTGATCTGGCCGATCTTCATCACCGAGGGCCAGAACCTCCGGCAGCCCGTCTCCGCCATGCCGGGCGTGGACCGGGTCTCTCTGGACCTGCTGGCAGACCATGTCGGCCCGGCCGTGGAACTGGGCATCCCCGCCATCGCCCTCTTCCCCGTGACCCCTCCGGAGAAGAAGGATGCCGAGGGCACCGAGGCGAAGAACCCGGAGAACCTCATGTGCCGCGCCGCGCGGATGCTGACGCGCGACTTTCCCGGCGTGGTGCTGGTGGGCGATGTGGCGCTCGATCCCTATACCGACCACGGCCATGACGGCGTGATCCGCGACGGCTACGTGCACAACGACGAATCGCTGGAGGTTCTGGTTGCCCAGGCGCTGGTGCAGGCGGAGGCCGGCATCGGCATCATCGCACCGTCGGACATGATGGATGGCCGTGTCGGCGCCATCCGCGCCGCGCTGGACGCACGCCACATGATCCACACGCGGATCATGTCCTATTCGGCGAAATACGCCTCCGCCTTCTACGGGCCGTTCCGCGACGCACTGGGGTCGAGCGGCGCGCTGAAGGGCGACAAGAAGACCTACCAGATGAATCCCGCGAATTCGGACGAGGCACTGCGCGAGGTGGCAGGCGACCTGGCTGAGGGCGCGGATATGGTGATGGTGAAGCCCGGCATGCCCTATCTCGACATCATCCGGCGGGTGAAGGACGAGTTCGGCGTGCCGACCTTCGCCTATCAGGTCAGCGGCGAATACGCGATGATCGCGGGGGCCGCGCAGAATGGCTGGATCGACCGCGAGAAGGCGATGCTGGAAAGCCTGATGGCCTTCCGCCGCGCCGGCGCGGATGGCGTGCTGACCTATTTCGCGGTGGAAGCCGCGAAGCGCCTGCGCGCCGGCTGACCCGGCGCGCAGCGCAGGCGGCGCCGGCCTGGGCCGGCGCGCTTTGCGTCTTACATGGCAGGCCGGCGCATGCGACGGCCACGAGGCCCCGGAGCGGCCTGCACCGGCGCGGCAAAGGCAGCGCGGAGTTGCTCGCCGACGAAGGACTGGGCCTGCTTGGCCTTGGTCAAAACCGCATCGGCGCCGAAGAACTCATGCGTCACCCCGGTATAAAGCTGATGCTGCACCGGCACGCCGGCGGCGGTCAGCTTCGCCGCCAGGCGCTCGCCATCGGATTGCAGCGGATCGATCTCCGCGTTCACAATGATAGCGGGCGGCAGGCCGGCAAGATTCGCCTTCCCGACCACGTCCAGCCGCGGGTCCTGTAGATCCGCCACACCGCGGGTGTAGTTCTGGACGAACCACTGGATCGACGCCTTGCTGAGCGGCACGGCGTTGGAAAACTGCGTGTAGGATGGCGTGTTCAGGTCGGTTCCCGCCACCGGGTAGATCAGCGCCATCGCGCGCGGCAGGCGGTTGCCGGTGTCGCGCGCATAGATGGCGGCATTGATCGCCAGATTGCCGCCGGCACTCTCCCCCGCGATGGCGATGCGGTTCGGATCCGCGTTGATCGAGGCGGCATTCGTAACCGCCCAGACCCAGGCGACATTCGCGTCGTCATGCGCAGCCGGAAAGCGGCTTTCCGGTCCCTGCCGGTAATGCACGGAGAGAACGAGCGCCCCGGCCTCCACGCATAGCGCGCGGGCGGAGGCGTCATAGGTATCGATGCCGCCAATTACCCAGCCACCGCCATGGAAGTAAACGATGAGCGGCAGCGGCCCCGGCGTGGTCACGATCGGCCGGTACAGGCGTGCCTGCAGCTGGTTCGGCAGCGTGTTGAGCGGCATGTCGATATAGCTGCCGATGACCCGCTGCGGATTCATGTTGGCGAGTTCCTGCGCCCGCAGCTTGACCGCGTCGGCATAGGAAGGCTGGGCGCGCGCCTGGGCGACGGTCAGCGACTCAACTGGCCTGGTACCCTGCCGGATGAGGCTCTCCAGCAAGGCTCGCTGCTCGGGATCGGCACGGCCGGTGGGATCGGCGGGCATCAGCGCTTGCTGCGAGGGCTGCGCACAGCCCGAGGCGAAGGCGGCGAGACCGAGAGGCAGCATCAGCGCGCCGCGACGCGAAAGGGTCGTCATGAGCAGAATCTCCAGGTATGCCGTTGGGCATCGGTCCCTGGAACGTCACGTTCCAGGGCCGGTTGCCCCTCCGGCATCACGCCTGAAGATCTGCATCACGCCCATTTCGTCAGGCATTACGCCTGACGTGTCATCAGGTCGTGCCTTCGGCCCGGAGCTTCGCGATTTCCTCGGCACCGAGCCCCAGCCGCGCCAGCACCTCATCCGTGTGCTGGCCGAGTGTGGGTGCCGCGCTGCGATAGCTTGGCGGCGTTTCGGAGAGGCGAACAGGATTGGCGACGACCTGCACGGTCTCGCCGCTCGCATGCTCCATCTCCACCACCACCCCACGCGCCTGCACCTGCGGATCGGCGAAGACGTCCTTCAGCGTGTTGATCGGCCCGCAACCGATCTTTGCCGCTTCCAGTGCCGAAACCCATTCCTTGGTGGTGCGCGAACGCATCACAGGGGTGAGCGTGTCCGTCACGAACTGCCGGTTCTCCACGCGCTTCGCATTGGTTGCACAGCGCGGGTCCTGCAGCAGCGCTTCCTGCCCCGTCAGCTTGCAAAAGCGCTCGAAGGTCGGATCATTGCCGACGGAAAGGACGATATAGCCGTCCTTCGTCGGGAAGACCTGATAGGGCACGATGTTTGGGTGCTGGTTCCCCAGGCGCTTCGGGTTCTCGCCCGTCGCGATGAAGTTCGAGGCCTGGTTGGCCAGCCAGGCCACACTCGCATCGAGCATGCCGATATCGATGCGCTGGCCCTGCCCCGTCGCGTGGCGGTGGTTCACAGCGGCCAGGATGCCGATGCAGCCATACAGGCCTGAGAAGACATCAGCCACGGGCACGCCGACCTTCTGCGGCTCGCCCTCGATCTCGCCGGTCAGCGACATGACGCCGCCCATCGCCTGGATCAGCGCGTCATAGCCAGGCCGCGGCGCATAGGGACCGGTCTGCCCAAAGCCGGTGATGGAGCAGTAGATCAGGCGCGGATACTTGTCCTTCAGCTCCTCCCAGCCCAGCCCATACTTGGCCAGCGCGCCCACTTTGAAGTTCTCGACGAGGATGTCGCATCCGGCGAGCAGCTTGTGGATGATCGCCTGCCCCTCAGGCTTCGAGATGTCGAGCGTGACCGACTTCTTGTTGCGGTTCACGCCGACGAAATAGGCGCTCTCCTGCGTGCGCGGCACATAGGGTGGTGCGAAGCCGCGCGTGTCGTCGCCGCTGCCGGGCCGCTCGATCTTGATCACCTCGGCGCCGAGGTCGCCGAGCATCTGCGTGCAGGTGGGCCCGGCGAGGACGCGCGTCAGGTCCAGCACCTTCAGCCCGTTGAGCGCACCGGGCGCGAAACCGGAGGACATGCTCACGACGCCTTCGCCACGCTGCGGGACTTCTCCTTGCGCACGGGCGCCGGCTTGGGCGGCGCCAGCAGCGCATCCACCGCGCCGGAACGCACCACCGTGCCGCCCCGCGCGAAGGCCTCGTGATTCCGCTCGATCTCGTCGCGTTCGTAGAGGTAGTTCACCATCAGTCCGTAGGATTCCTGCATGCCGCGGGGTGCGGTGTTGCCCAGCCAGTTGATACGCTCCAGCCGTGCGCCATTCCCGAGATGGAAGCGCGCCACCGGATCGATCCGCCCGCCGGGATTGGTCAGGTATTCGGCACAGAGCCTCATCAGCGGCGCGCGCAGCGCCTCTGCCCGCGCCGGATCCTTCCACCAGTCGGGTTCGGACAGTGGCAGGGCCAGTTCGCCATAGACCCCGCCCTCCGCGATCCGCTTATCCAGCCAGGCGCGGAAGCCGGGGATGGGCGAAAGGGTGGAGAACCGGACGAGTTGCGGCAACTCCGTCTTCAGATCCTCCACCACCTGCTTGATCAGGAAGTTGCCGAAGGAAATGCCCCGCAGCCCGTCCTGGCAGTTGGAAATGGAGTAGAAGATGGCCGTGTCGGCCCGAGCGGCGCGCTCCTCCGCCCCTGCTTCGCCTTCCGCATCCAGCAGCGGCTGAATCGAGGTGGCGAGGCCCTCGACCAGCGCCACCTCGACGAAGATCAGCGGCTCGTCCGGCAGTGCAGGGTGGAAGAAGCCGTAGCAACGCCGGTCGGCTGCCAGGCGCCGGCGCAAATCGTGCCAGCCGGCGATTTCGTGCACGGCCTCATAGCGGATGATCTTCTCCAGCACCGCCGCCGGGGTCTGCCAATCAATCCGGCGGAGCTGCAGGAAGCCGCGATTGAACCAGGAGATGAACAGGTGGTGCAGGTCGGATTCGAGCGGCTTCAGCGCCGGCTCGTCCCGCACCTCATCCAGCAACTGCCGGCGCAGTTCGACCAGCGCCGCGGTTCCGCCCGGGGACATGTTCATGCGCCGCAGCAATTCCTGCCTCGGCGGCTCGGCGCTGCGGGCGAGGCGCGTGGCGTTCTTGGGGCTCGGATCAGCCAGATAGGCTTCCGCGGCCTCTCGCAGGGCGTCGGGGTTGGGCCCGAAGCTCGTTGCCATGAACAGATGAAAGGCAGCGCGGTCGGCCGGCGCCAGGTCACGCAGCGCGCTCATCACCTCCCGCGCGACCGCAGCGCCGGAGGCTTCGCCACGCTCCGTCAGCAGCGCCTGGGCAAGGCTCTTCGCGCGCTCCAGCGGCGGGACAGAGTCGTTCGGCACCGCGGCAAAAAGGCGGCCGCGGTCCGCGATGGAGGACCAGAGACGCTCGATCCAGGACCGGGCAGCGGTCGGAGCGGCCTCGGCCCGGGCATCCTGGTCGGCTGCATCCCGGTCGATGGTCGTTGCGGCCTCGGACATGCATCTCCTCCGGTTCGGCGCGGCACGCGTCAGGGCTCTCAGATTGGCCGCACAGCCCCGTCCGGGCAAGGCACGCTTCCGCCAGGATCGGAACCAACCGCGCTGCGCTTGCGGCATTGGGCTGGCGGAGGCACCCTCGGCGCCCCTTTCGACCTTTGGGCCAAATGCTGGAGGAGACCCCGATGCTCGACCGCCCCCATCCGACGCCCGAGGCGCCCACAACCGACCCCTTCCTGCTGGCCAAGGCTTTGTCCGGGCAGCACTTCATCGGCGGCCGCTACGTGCCCGCCCGCTCCGGCAAGACCTTCGCCGTGGTGAATCCGGCGACCGGCCAGGAGGTGGCCCGCGCCGCCGAGGGTGACGCCGCCGATGTCGAGGCCGCGGTGCAGGACGCCGCGCGCGCGCAGAAGGATTGGGCCAGGACCCCGGCCCGCAAGCGCGGCGCGCTGGTTGCGCAATGTGCTGCCCTGATGCGCGCCCATGTGGAGGAGCTGGGCCGCCTCATTGCGCTGGAGACTGGCAAGGCGCTCCGCACCGAGAGCCGTGTCGAGGCCAATACGGTGGCCGACATCCTGGAATTCTTCGGAGGGCTGGGCGGAGAGCTGAAGGGCGAAACCGTGCCCTTCGCGCCGGATGTCCTTTCGATGACGGTGCGCGAGCCGCTGGGGGTGGTGGGCGCCATCATCCCTTGGAATGTGCCGATGCTGCTGATGGCGCTGAAGGTTGCCCCCGCGCTGGTGGCCGGAAATTCCGTGGTGGTAAAGAGCGCGGAGGAAGCGCCGCTGGCGGTTCTTCGCATCTGCGAACTGATGAACCGCGTCCTGCCGGCGGGTGTGTTCAACATGGTTTCCGGCTTCGGCCCGGAATGCGGAGCGCCGCTGGTCGCGCATCCCTTGGTGAGGAAGGTGACCTTCACCGGCTCGGTGGAGACCGGAAAGATCGTCTACAGGACCGCAGCCGAGAAGCTGATCCCCGTGACGCTGGAGCTGGGCGGCAAGTCGCCCATGATCGTCTTCGCGGATTGCGACTTCGAAAAGACCCTGGCCGGCGCCCTCACCTCCATGCGCTTCACCCGCCAGGGGCAGAGCTGCACCGCCGCCAGCCGCATCTATGTCGAGCGACCGATCTACCAGAAGTTCGTCGATGCCATGGCCGAAAGGGTCGACCAGATGGTGATGGGCGATCCTCTGGACGAGAAGACCGATATCGGCACGATCATCTCCGAGGGCCAGTTCGAGAAGGTGCAGGCCTTCATCAAGGAAGGCCAGGCCACAGCCGGGGCCACCGGCCGCGCCTGCTCCGCCATGCCGAGTGATCCCGCGCTGAAGAAGGGGCTGTTCATCCAGCCCGTGATCTTCACCGGCCTGAGCAAGGAGAGCCGGCTGGTGCGCGAGGAGATCTTCGGCCCGGTGACCGTGATCTTCCCCTTCGACGACCCCGAGGCGGTGCTGGAGGAGGCCAATGACAGCGAGTACGGGTTGGCGGCGAGCCTCTGGACCAACAACCTGAAGGTCGGCTTGAACCTGGCCCACAAGCTGGAAGCCGGGCTGGTACAGATCAACCAGAACCTGGTCGTGCAGGCGAATCTTTCCTATGGCGGGGTGAAGTCGTCCGGCCTGGGCAAGGAGGCCTCGCTGGAGGCGATGCTGGAACACTTCACCCACAAGAAAACGATAATGATCAACATGGCGTAGGCCATGCAAGGTCAAGTCGTCCTCAAGTAGAAGACCGTCAGAAAGAACAAGGGCTTACGTGCAGCGGGTACAGTTTACAGCCTGCCCCGACAAAACGCCAACCATGCGTAAGTCCTTGTTCCTCTTGACTTCCGGCCCAAGCCATTGGCGACACAGGCCTTTCCCGAAACTTTGCAGGAATCTTGCACGCCTGAGTATTCGCAGGGTTTGCAGAGTTTGCATTTCTTGCAGGGTCCGCCCCATTACATCGCGAGGAGGTCACCGTGCCGTCGCTCATCGCGGCGTTTAAGCGCGAACACAATTCCTGGTCGGCAATGCTTCAGCGTTGTCTTAACCCCCGGGACCCCAACTGGCCGCGTTACGGCGGTGCCGGGGTCGAGGTCCACGAGGAGTGGCGCGACTTCTGGGTCTTCCTCCAGGACGTAGGTAGGCGGCCCGAGGGCACCACGCTGGACCGAATCGACCCCATGGGCAGCTACCGGCCGGGCAACGTGCGGTGGGCCGACGCGCGGGTACAGCGGCTCAACCGGCGACCCACGCCCCGGCGGGAAACTCCCGCCGGGTGATTCTCGGCGGGGGTTGTGTCTCGGCGGCGTTTTCCCGCGGCGTCATGCCCATGTCAGCCGGAACAGCACGGCCACGAGCTATGCGGGAATTTGGGTGACGCGGTGATCAGGCGGCGTTCTGTGCTGGCGTGTTGGTGACCTCGACGCCGTTCTTGAATGTGACGCCCTGGATGAGCTTGGGCAACTGGTTCTCGCCCTTCAG
>NZ_JBNBZS010000075.1:0-24359 GCF_049629625.1 Roseomonas chloroacetimidivorans
GCGAGGACGCGTGCCTTCGCCATCTGGGCGGAAATCAGTGGGGCACCTGCCATAGCGTAAGATCTGAGCCAGCATCGCCTCCGGCCTGCAAGCACGATCAGTCCAGCGCCAACAACTTGACGGTGCCGGGCGATCTGCTCGGTCATGGTAGCCTCCATGACCACTATACGCGATGGGGTATCCCGCAACAATATACGAAGCTGCGTATAATTTTCGTTTAGACGCTAAGGCGTATGGTCCGGGCGCCGACACCCGTTCGCCGCGTAATATATCTTATGTAAAAATCAAGACACTTCCGGCATCTACATCAACGACTTACGTGTGCTCGTCCAACCGAAGCTGAATGGGCCGGCGAAGCAGATCGCTGCCTCAAGCCGGCCCTGCCGCCAGCGTGGGAGGAACGCTGGGCAGCAACGTCAGCATACCACACGTATTGCAGTGCGGCGATCGAGGTACTTGCGAATGCCCCATCCAGTTGAGCGGCTGTTCGCCTCTTTGCCTCAACATCCGTCCCTGCTCGTCAGGATGATATCTAGACCAGATGTCCGTTGGAGGCGGGGGTGGCCCGCCTCGCACTGTGCAGGAATGACGAGGGTTGCGCCGGGTAGGCCGGCGCCTTGCCTCAGCACAGGAGACGGGCCGTGGGAGAGCGTATCACCTTTGTCGGGCTGGACGTGCACAAGGCGACGATCGCCGTCTGTGTGGCGGAGGCCGGCCGGGATGGCGAGGTGCGGTTCGTAAGCGAGATCCCGAACGAACCGGCGGCGCTCGACAAGCTGCTGGCGCGCCTCGGCCGGGGTGGCCGGACCTTGCGCTTCGCCTACGAGGCCGGGCCTTGCGGCTACGGGGTGTACCGGCATCTTCGTGGCCGCGGCCACGACTGCGTGGTGGTCGCGCCGAGCCTGATCCCACGCAAGCCCGGCGAGCGGATCAAGACCGACCGGCGGGACGCGACGGCGCTCGCCCGCCTGCACCGGGCCGGCGAGTTGACGCCGGTCTGGGTGCCGGACCCGGAGCACGAGGCCATGCGGGACCTGGTCAGGGCGCGGGCGGACATGGTGGAGGCGCTCCGCAAGGCGCGACAGCGGCTGATGGGGTTCCTGCTCCGGCACGGGCGGAGCTACGACGCCAAGCGCTGGACTTGGCCGCATCGCAAGTGGCTGATGGAGCAGACCTTCCCGCACCCTGCCCAGCAGGTCGCCTGCCAGGAATACCTCGACGCGGTGACCGAGCTCGAGGCGCGCATCGAGCGCCTCACCGGCCGCATCCGCGACCTCGTGCCCTGCTGGAGCATGGCGCCGGTGGTCGAAGCACTGCAGGCGATGCGGGGCGTGTCCCTGATCGTCGCCTCGGCACTGGTGGCCGAGGTCGGCGACTTCGGCCGGTTCGACAACCCGCGCCAACTGATGGCCTATCTCGGCCTCGTGCCCTCGGAACACTCCAGCGGGGCGAAGCGCCGGCAGGGCGCAATCACCAAGGCCGGTAGCCCGCTCGCGCGCCGCATGCTGGTCGAGGGCGCCTGGACCTACCGGCTGCCGGCCCGGGTGTCAGCGCAGATGAAGCCCCGCCTGACCGGATTGCCGAGGGAGGTGCGCGAGGTCGCATGGAAAGGACAGGTGCGCCTCTGCGCCCGGTACCGGCGCCTCCAGGCCGCCGGCAAGCGGCCGCAGGTCGTCGTGACGGCGATCGCGCGCGAGATGGTGGGCTTTGCCTGGGCCATTGCTCGCATGGTGATGCCAAAGGCCGTTGCAGCCTGAACCGCCCGACCACCACAGCAGAGGAGAAAACACCGAACAGACGAGACGCTTGGGCGAGGAGGTGGAGCGGTCAGGGGAACCCTCGAAAACACTACGGGGAGGCTTCGCACCGATCCCCGCCGCTAGACAGAGGCAGCCCCGCGACGATCAGGGTCATGCGGTACCCAACCCGCGCATCAGAGCTGGATCAACCGTCGCTCGTCATCCGCCTCCTCACCCAAACGCCTCATTGTCGAGAACAACGCCTGCACGGCGAACGGCGATGCACGCCCCGGTCTTGAAAGGACGGACATCAGAGGGTCATGCGGTACCCAACCCGCGCATCAGAGCTGGATCAACCGTCGCTCGTCATCCGCCTCCTCACCCAAACGCCTCATTGTCGAGAACAACGCCTGCACGGCGAACGGCGATGCACGCCCCGGTCTTGAAAGGACGGACATCAGAGGTGTACGGTCCCGGGGTGTAGTGTGACGGATCGAGCCTGAAGCGCTCGGGCTCTTTCGTCCATGTTTGGTGGATGAATTCGTTGGGTGTGAGGCCGCGCAAGGTCTTGAGCCGACGGGCATGGTTGTAGGCATCGACGAAGAGCTGGAGGTGGGACCGCAGCTGCTCGTGGGTGTCGTAGTGGTAGCGCTTAACGGTGGCGTCCTTGATGGTGCGGTGGCATTGTCACGTTGTTTGGGGACCGAGCAAGTTTGACCGCGAGGCGGAGTTTGCGTGACCTTACGCCGCCATATGGGCACACGTCTCCTGCCGCCAGATCCGAAAGGCCTTGGAGCGCTCGCGCCGGTATTGATCGGCGGCCATCAGGTGCCGCCGCGGACGGAAGTGGCCATAGATCATCGCGTGCGCCGACAAAAACCGCTGGGCTTGCCCGGCTGACTTGAAGCGCTGCATCGCGCGTTCTCGACGTCGGGTCGGCCTATGGGAATTCTCGGCACGATTGTTCAGGTAGCGGCTGGTCCGATGCTGCACACCGGGTAGGACCTCTCGCTGTGCAACGCCATAGCTGCGGAGCCCATCGGTGACGATCTTGCGGGGTCTATACTGGAGGCCCACCAGCAGGCGCTTGAAGAAGCGTTTGGCGGCCGTGGCATTGCGGCGCTCCTGCACCAGGATGTCGAGCACGACTCCGTGCTGATCCACCGCGCGCCAGAGATAAAAGAGCTCGCCGTTGATCTTCAGGTAAACTTCATCCATGTGCCAGGTGTCGCCCGGTCTTGGCCGCCGCTTGCGCAGCTTGGCCGCGAACTCCGTGCCGAAGCGGAGGCACCAGCGACGGATACTCTCGTAGCTGACCACTACGCCCCGCTCGGCCAGGATCAGCTCGATGTCGCGTAGGCTCAGGCTGAACAGGTGGTAGAGCCAGACAGCATGCTGGATGACCTCGGCCGGGAAACGGTAGCCGGGGTAGGTGGTGGGCTCGGACGGCATGCCGCCAGCTTCGCCTGACGAGTTCGTTCCAGCCAGAGCTGGCCAACGTGACAATGCCCGCCATGGTTCACCTCGGCATGCTGCTACTGTGGCTGTAGCCTTTGCAGAGACGCCCTAGGCGCGCCGCCACATCCGTCGGGCCGCCAGGCGAGAACGGCACGACGACACGCAGGGGCTGGGTCGGCCAGATATCCCGTGCGCGCGCGATGACCGGGGCCGAGAGGCTGGTCACCGCAGCGAGCCGCAGCGCGTCGCGGCGTCGGACTTCGATCATCCTGTTCTCCTCCGTTTTTCTCGTTCTTTCCCGGCCGGCGTCGTGGAGCCGGCCGTCAGGCCAGGGAGGGCTCGGCCAGCGGCACGCTCCATGCGTCATAGCCATAGACCCAGTCCGGGTCCGTCCGCCGGCTCATCCATTCGTTCCGGTGCGAGGTGAGCTGGATGCGAGAGGTCCGCTCGCGGCGGGTGGCCTCGTAGCGGGAGAAGGCGCCTTCCAGCGTACCGGCCTCGTCGAGGGAGCGCGTGAGGACGGCTCCGTCCTCGATCGCGGAGGCCGCGCCCTGCGCCATGTAGGGCACCATGGGATGGCAGGAATCGCCGAGCAGGGCGACGCGCCCCTCCGACCAGCGCGGAAGCGGATCCCGCTCGTAGAGGGCCCATTTGTACACTTCGGGGCAGGCCGCGAAGACGGCCTGCACCTGGGGGTGGAAGCCTGCGAAGGCGGCACGGAGGTCGCCCAGGTCACCCTTGGCCGACCAGGACTCGTTGCGCCATTCGGGCTCGGGCACACTGGTGACGAAGTACACCTCGTCCCGCCTTGGCGTGAGGTAGTAGATCACAACGTGCCGGTCCGGGCCCCACCACTTCGTGCAGTCGTCGATGGGATAACCCCCGAGAAGGGAGGCGGGGAAGGTGGTGCGGTAGGCGACGCGCCCGGTGAAGCGCGGCTCCTCCGGGCCCAGCATCCATTCGCGCACCCTGGAGTGGACGCCATCCGCGCCGATCAGCGCGTCGGCCCGGGCCGTGCTGCCATCCGCGAAGCGCATCGAGACGCCGCTGCCATCCTGCCTAAGCTCCAGCAAGGTCTTGCCGCGCTCAATGCAGGCCTCCGGCACGGCGGAGAGGATGGCGGCGTGAAGGTCGCCGCGATGCATCAGCAGATAGGGCGCGCCGTAGCGCTCCTCGAAGGCGGAACCGAGGGGCAGCTCGTACTTGACAGCGCCGGTGTCCCATTCCCGGTTGTTCCAGCTCTTCGGCTGGAAAGCCAGTTCGCGCAGGCGCGGCTCGAGGCCGAGCGCGCGCAGGACCTTCAGGGCGTTCGAGCTCTGCTGGATGCCGGCGCCGATGCGGGCGAAGGCCTTCGCCTGCTCGTAAACCCGCACGTCGTAGCCGCGGCGCTGCAGCAGCGCCGCGGCCGTCAGCCCGCCGATGCCGGCGCCGATGATGGCGATCCTCGCCTTTGTCATGTCCCCGTTTCCTCCTGAGCCGCCTTTGGCGGGCCATGCTGCCTGGTGGGCGCCTCAATCCATCCGGATGTTGGCCTGGCGGACCACGGCGGCCCATTTCACGATCTCGCCCCGCATCATGGCGGCGTACTCGGCAGGCGTGCCGGGCTGCGGCTCCGCGCCGATCTGCAGGAAGCGCTGCCGGGTCGCGGGCTCCTGCAGGACCCGGATCAGCTCGCTGTGGATACGATCTTTCACCTCCGCGGGCGTGCCGGCCTTCGCCGAGATGCCGCCCCAGGAATAGGCGCCGTAACCGGGCAGGCCGGATTCGGCGATGGTCGGCAGATCCGGCAGCAGCTCGGACCGTCGGGGCGTCGAAATGCCGAGGGCACGGAGCTGGCCTGCCTGCACAAAGGACAGCGCGGTCGGGGCGTCGCTGAACATGAGATCCACATGGCCGCCAAGCAGGTCCGACATCGCGGCCGCGCTGCCCCTGTACGGAACCTGCCGAAGCTGCACGCCGGCCTGCATCGCAAAGAGCTCGCCGGCGAGATGTGTGCCCCCGCCATAGCCGGAATGGCCGAAGGTCAGCTGCCCCGGCGCCTCCTTGGCGCGCGCGATCAGCTCCGGCACGGAGTGGATCGGGAAGTTCGGCCTCACGACGAGGATGATCGGATAATACGCCACGAGGGTGATCGGATCGAAATCCTTCTCGATGTCGTAGCTGAGATTCTGCTGCAGGCTCGGCAGCACCGTATGGTGGATGACGGAGAAGAGCAGCGTATAGCCGTCCGCAGGGGCGCGTGCCGCGGTTTCCGCGGCGACGACCCCGTTGGCGCCCGTCCGGTTCTCGATGATGACCGGCTGGCCGAGCAGTTCCGCGAGGCGCTGGGAAACGATGCGCGCCGTCTGGTCGATAGGCCCCCCGGGCACGAAAGGAACGATCACGCGCACGGGCTTGGAGGGGTAGTTGTCGGCCCGGACGGGCACCGTGGTGGTGGCGGCTATCGCGATCGAGCCACCGAGGGCGCGGCGGCGGGTGATGCTGTTCGACATGGACCTTTTCCTCCTGCTTATCGATTCGCGTTGTTCGCTTCCGACGGGCTCACTGCATCGCCGCGGTCCAGTGGGCGGGAAGGAGGGCGGCCAGGGCATCCGGCTGCGTGACCGGAAGCAGATGGCCGCCACGGGCCAGGACCTGCCGGTTCAGCCGCGCACCGGCATGCTCCCAGGCGGCCGCGATCGGTTCCATGCTGTGCGGCGGTGTCGACAGGTCGTCCTCGGCCGCAAGGGCAAGGGAGGGCCGGCCCGGCACCGCCAGTGCTCCGAATCCCTCGAAGGAGGCGAGGGCCTGCCAGGCGGCGGCCCATCCTTCCGGCCGCATCGCCCGAAGGGCTGTCGAGGCGTAGGACACGGCGCCGGAGGGGGCCACCGCCTCCCAATCCGGACCGAACCATCGGGACAGGGTGGGCGCCAGCACGGCGTCCATGCCCGCCTGGGTGGCCGCCTCCCCGCGCCGCGCGAACTCGGGAAAGCCCCGGGGCGGTGTGGCGATGAGGGTCAGGGAGAGCACCGCATCGCTGCGGGCCGCCGCGAGCGCCGCGACGGCTCCGCCCATCGAATGCCCGAGGAGGTGTACCTGGCCACCGGCATGCGCGATGGCGCGGAGGACGTCCTCGACGAAAGCCTCGAGATCGTCCGGGATGATGCGCGCCGCCTCCCCGTGTCCGCGCTGGTCGTAGGAGACGAGCCGCCAGCCATCGGGCAGGGCTGCGCCCAGCGGATCGAAGGACGCGCGATCGAGGCCGAGGCCGTGCAGGGCGAGCACGGTGCCCCGCACCCCCGCACCGGACTCCCGCCAGCCGGTTTCGAGGCTTCCGAGGCGGACGGTCCGGTCCTGGCCGGAAAAACCCGTCATGCGATCTCCTGCGTCCGCGGCGCGACCACGCCGTCGGCCCGCAACGCCTCCACCTCCGCCGCGTCCAGGCCAAGCCAGCCGCCCAGCACGCGCACCGCGTCCTCGCCGAGCCGGGGCGGATAGCCAGGTTCGGGCGACGTCTCGCCGACGAACTTGATCGGGTTACCCACCACCTCGATCCGCGTTCCATCCTCCCGCAGGAGCGGCTGGACCATGCCGCGCCCGGCCATACGGGCGTCGGCAAGCGCCTCGGGGACGGTCTTGATCAGCGCGACGGGGACGCCGCGCTCCTGCAGCGGGGCAATCCAGTCGGCGGCGTCCCGCGCCAGGAACGCCTCCTCTAGGATCGGCCACAGCGCCTCGCGGTTCTCCAGCCGGCGGGCGCCGGTGGCGAAGCGCGGATCGGCGGGCAGGGCTTCGCGGCCCAGGGCCTCGCAGAGGCCACGCCACATGCGCTCTGTGTTCGCGGTGACGACCAGTTCGCGTCCGTCGCCCGCCACGAAGGAGCGGTAGGTCGGGATGGAGTCGTGCCGCGCGCCCTGGGGCTGCGGCGTCACGCCGGCGACGAGCGCGTAGGTGCTTTGGTAGGAGAGCATGGCGAGCTGGCAGTCGAGCATCGAGACATCGATCACGCGTCCCTCGCCGGTGCGCTCGCGGTCCGCCAGGGCGGCGTTGATCGCGATGGTGGCGTACATGCCCGCCACCATGTCCCCGGCCGGGATCCCGAGCCGCACGGCCGGGCGCCCCGGCTCCCCGGTGAGGCTCATCACGCCGGACAGGGCCTGCACGATCATGTCGTAGGCGGGCTGGTCGCGCCACGGACCGGTCTGGCCGAAACCGCTGACGGACGCCCAGATGAGCCGGGGGTGCGCGGCGCGTAGCGCCTGGATGTCCAGGCCGATCCGGGCGGCCACGCCGGGGCGGTAATTCTCCACCACCACATCCGCCTCGGCGATCAGGCGCGTCGCCAGGGCGAGACCCTCCGGCCGCTTCATGTCGATGACGAGGCTGCGCTTGCCACGGTTGATCCCGAGGAAGTAGGCGCTGTCGCCGTCCACGAAATGCGGCGGGATGTCGCGGCTGGAATCGCCCTCCGGCGTCTCGACCTTCACCACCTCCGCGCCGAGGTCCCCGAGGATCTGCGTGCAGAAGGGGCCAGAGAGGAAGGTGGTGAGGTCGAGGACGCGGTAGCCGGACAGCGGCGCCGCGCGGGACGCGTTCTGGCTCATGCGTTCGGGGCTCCGAGGCCGTAGGAAAGGGCTTTCGCGCGGGCGGCGATGTCGCGGCCGATCGCGTCGATGCTGGCATGCGGCATGCGCGATTTCGGGGAGGTCAGGCAGATGCAGCCGATGACGCCTGCCGCGCCGAAGACGGGGGCCGCGATACCGCGTGCATCCGGCAGCTTCTCGCTCTCGGAAACGGCCCAGCCACGATCCTGGATGGCGCGCAGCTCAGCCTCGATCACCTCGGGCGCCGGCGGCGGCTGACTGGTCGCCGGCGACGGGCCCTCGTCCCGTAGGATGGTCCGGACGGTTTCGGGCGGGAGAAAGGCGAGGATGGCCTTTCCCGAGGCGCCCCAGACCAGCGAGAGCGGGCGGTGCATGTCGAGCTGGTATTTCAGCCTCTGCTGCCCGTCGGCCCGGGTTGCAAAGCTCATCGCGCGTTCCGTCGGCAGATAGAGGCCGAACACGACGGTCTCGTCGAAGGCCCTCGCGATCTCCTCGATCACCGGCTGCGCGAGGAGCGGCGGGGCGACCCGGCTCACGACCCGGGCCGACACCCGGTAAAATTGCGGGCCGATCGCGTATTGGCGGCTCTCAGCCACCGCTTCGACGAAGCCCTCCTTCCGCAGGAGCTGCAGGAGGCGGTGCACGGTCGAGGGCGCGAGGCCCATGCTCTCGGCCATCTGCTTGACCGTGACGTTGCCGCCCGCATCGGCCAGCAGCGCCAGCATCAGCAGAACCCGGCTGACGGTGCCGCTGCCAGCCTCTCCCTCGACGGGCTTCCCGGCGATCGCGTTCACGCGGCCATGCGCTCGTACAGGTGGACGGTGCAGGCGCCGTGATCGAGTCCGGCGATGCCCCCGCCCGTGACATGGGACAGGCCGACCCGCGCGTCCTCCACCTGGCGTGCCCCCGCCTGGCCGGTGAGCTGCCAGTAGATCTCGACCGCCTGGGCCACGCCGCTCGCGCCCACCGGGTGGCCCTTCGAGAGAAGGCCTCCGCTGGGATTGACGACGACGTCGCCGCCATAGGTGGTGCGGCCGGCACGCAGATACTCCGCGGACTCGCCCGGGGCGCAGAGGCCCAGCGCCTCGTAATAGACCAGCTCGGCGATCGAGAAGGCGTCGTGCAGTTCAATCACATCGACATCGCCGGGGCCGATCCCGGCGGCCTCGTAGGCGTCCCGCGCGGAATCGTAGGTGATCTCCGGCCTCAGCATGTCGCGGAACCCGCCCGTGACCTGCCCGGAGTGGAGGACCGAGGCCGAGATCCGCACTGCGGGAAGCCCCAGCCGCCGGCGCGCGGCATCGGAGACCATGACCACGGCGGCAGCGCCATCGCCGGTCGGGCAGCACTGCAGCAGGGTCAGGGGCTCCGCGATGGGGCGGGACTGCAGGACCTCCTCGACCGTCACCTCGCTGCGGAACTGGGCGTAGGGGTTGCGGGCGCCGTGGCGCCGGGCCTTGACGCTGACGCCGGCCAGGTCGGCGGTGCTCGCGTTCCGCTCGTGCAGGTAGCGCCGCGCGCGCATGGCGTAGAGGGCGGGCATCACCATGCCCTGCTGCACCTCGGGATCCTCCGTCACCAGGGGGAGCGTGCCGCCACCGAACTGCGTCAGCTTGTCGACGCCGATCACCAGGACGATGTCATGCCGCCCCGCCTGAATATCCTTCCAGGCGAGGTGCAGCGCCGAGGCGCCGCCGGAGCAGGCATTGTCCACATTGGTGACCGGCACCGACCCGATCCCCAGTTCCTTGACGATGCGCTGGCCGGTCAGCATGCCGCCGAAGGCGTGGCCGCAAACGACCGCCTCGACCTCGTTCTTCGAGATGCCGGCCAAGGACAGCGCGTTCAGCACGGCCGGAAGGGCGAGGCCGGCATAGCTGGACTCGCGGTGCCGACCCATCGGGATCATGGCCGCGCTCACGATGAAGGCCTCGCTCATGGGCGCGCTCCTTCCATGTCGACGGGTGCGACGAACCAACGGTCCCCATCGGCGCGCAGCTCGACCGGGAGGTCGCAGCGAAGGGCCTCGTCGGGCGCCTCGACCTGCGCGAGCACGCGGACGCCGTTCTCGAAGTCCACATAGCCGATGGTGTAGGGCACCGGCCGGCTCGAGGAGACATGCACCTTCGAGAAGGAATAGAGCGTGCCGCGAGGGCCGAAGGTCATCGGCTCCATGTCGCGCGCGCCGGTCTCCAGGCACACCGCGCGCGCCGGAAAGGCGAGACTGCCGGATGAGCGGGACACACTGCCCCGAAGATGGACAACGCCATCCCGGACCTCGAAGGCGGGCTGTTGCTGGGCCAGGTCGCGAAGTGGAGTGGCGTCATCCGCCCAGGCAGTGCCCGAACTTCGTGACGGCGATAGCAGACTCATCGTGGCGTCTCCCCGGCATCCTCATCTCGGAGGACTTCCCTGTTAAGAAATTCCGCTATTCGGAATGTAATGCCACTCACAGGAATTGGTGTTGTTTATTGGACCTCTGAGGGGCTGTCCAGCCGAAAGCTACAGCAGGTCTGATTGGGTCGGGCGAGCGGATCGAGGCCTCGTGCACCGAGTCAGATTCAGAGGCACCCAGGTCGGCCTTCGGCGCTCGGTGCAGCAAGGCTCCAGCTTGCCACATCCAGCTCAGGCAGCCGTTACTCCGCCTGATCCATCAGCCAAGCCCGGAAGCGCCGGAAGGCCGGGTTCCGTAACCGGCCCGGCGGGTAAACGAGGTAGTAGGTGAAGGCCCCCCGGTCGAGCGCCGGCCCGAAGGGCTGGACCAGCCCGTCGTTCCGCAGGTCCTCCGTCATCAGGGCCTTCTGGGCGATCATGACACCCTGCCCCGCCATGGCGGCCTGGAGCGCGAGCACGGAGCTCGCATAGCGCGGGCCCGCATAGGGATCGATGCCTTTCAGCCCCGCAGCCTCCAGCCAGTAGCGCCAGTCATCAGGGCGCGCGAGGGAGTGCAGGAGGGAAACCCGCGCCAGGTCCCCGGGCGTGCCGAGGCCGGCTTCCCGCTGCAGGGATTCGGTGCAGACGGGGATCAGCTCGTTCGGCACCAGGCGGTCAGCCTCCAGTCCCGGCCAGTTGCCGTCGCCGAGGCGGATGGCGCAGTCCACGTCCTCCCGGTCGAAATCCACGTTCTCCAGCGAGGTGGTCAGCCGCACTTCCGTCACCCGGTTCGTCTGCTGGTAGATGGAAAGGCGCGGGATGAGCCACTTCATGGCGAAGGTGGTGTAGGCGCGTACCTTCAGCACCTCGGGCCCGCGGCGGCCGGTGAGGCGGCGGCTGGCTTCGCGGATTCCGTCGAAATGCGGGGAGATGGCGGCGAGGTACTGCTCCCCCTGCGCCGTGAGCACCATCGCGCTCGGCGAGCGGCGGAACAGCGGTACGCCGAGGTCGTTCTCCAGCACCTGGACCTGGCGGCTGACCGCGCCCGGCGTCACGCCCAGCTCCTCGGCCGCGCGCCGCACGCTGCCGAGGCGGCCGGCCGCCTCGAAAGCACGCAGCGGGTTGAGGGGGGGAAGCCGGTCCATCCAGGCAACGTCTGGAAGTGTTGAGTATTGGTCAATATCCCTCGCGGCTTTCTCCGCCTGTGCTCCGCGCGCGGTGGCGTTAAGCAGCACGCAAGAGAAGCCGGGCCGCCGCCCGGCGAGGAGGAACGCCATGCAGCAAGCGTCGCAGACGCTCGATGTGTCACGCTCGCCGGCCGGCGCTTCGGACCAGCCCATCCGCCTGCAGGCCTCGCGTGACCGCCATTCCGACCAGTGCGTCTTCCCGGCGGTCCCGGAGAGTTCTCCCTCCGCGCCGCGCTACGAGCCCGTGCAGCTGTCGGAACGAGCAGTCCTCTACAGCTTCACCGTGATCCATCCGAACCCGAAGAGCGGCCAGGCGCCCTTCGCTCTCGTCTATGCCGACTTCCCGGAGAGGGCCCGCGTGTTCGGGCGGCTGCGCCTGCCGGAGGGGCAGCGCCCGCGCATCGGCATGCCGCTTTCGCCCGTGGCGGACGACGCCGGGCAGTACGTCTTCATCCCCGCGCCGGAGGGCAACCAGTGAGCACCGAGGTCTATATAGCCGGCGCGGCCATGACGGCCTTCGCGCGGCACGACGACAAGTCCATGCAGGACCTCGCCCAGTTTGCGGCGCTGGGCGCGATGGCCGATGCGGGCATCGAGGCCGGGCGCATCCAGGCCATGTACAACGCCAATGTCTATGGCGGCATGGTGCTCGGCCAGGTGCTGATGCGCGACCTCGGCCTCGGCGGACCTGCGCTCTACAACGTGGAGAATGCCTGCGCGAGCGGGGCCACGGCGGTGCATCTCGCCTGCCAGGCGCTGCGCCTCGGCGTGTACGACACCGTGCTGGTCTGGGGCGTGGAGATGCTGACCAAGCTCGGCGGCGGCACCATCCCCATGCAGCGCAACGACTACAAGACCGATCTCTACGCCGCCCAGGGTATGACGCTGCCGACGGTCTATGCGATGCGCGGCACCCGCTACCTGCATGAGCGGAACGAAACGCCGGAGATCCTGGCGCGGGTGGCGGTGAAGAACCGCGGCCATGGCGTGCTGAATCCGCTCGCGCAGCAGCGCAAGGCGGTGACGCTGGAGGAGGTGCTGCAATCCCGCCCAGTGGCGGAGCCGCTGACACTGCTGCAGTGCTGCCCCTCCATGGTGGATGGTGCCGCGGCGGTGGTGCTGACGACAAGGCGGCCAGGGGCAGGGCGCCCCGCCGTGCGTGTGGTCGGCTCCGCCGTGCAGTCCGGCCGCATCGAGGAGGGATGCGACAACATTCTGGATGCCGAGATCACGGCCCGTACGGCGCGCATGGCGTATGAGCAGGCTGGGCTCGGCCCGGAGGACGTGAACGTCGTCGAGCTGCATGACGCCTTCACCATTGCCGAGCTGCTCTATTACGAGGCGCTCGGCCTAGCGCCGCAGGGCGGGGGCGCGGACTTGCTGCGGCGCGGGGATACCGCGCTGGGCGGCCGCGTGCCAGTGAACCCGAGCGGTGGGCTGCTGGCGAAGGGCCATCCGTTGGGCGCCACGGGCGTCGCGCAGATGGTGGAGGTAACCTGGCAGCTCGAGGGCCGGGCCGAGGGGAGGCAGGTGGAGGGGGCGCGCATCGGCCTCACCCAATGCACCGGCGGCGGCATCGCGGGCGTGGACCACGCCGCCTCCTCCGTCCACCTGCTGGCAGCCTGAGCATGGCGGAGGTGGATGTCGCGGCCGTCACGGGCGGCGCGCGGGGGATTGGCTTCGGCATCGCGAATACGCTGGCCGGTGCGGGTTACGATGTGGCGCTGCTCGACCTTGACGTGGCCTCGCTGGAAGAGGCTGCGACGCGGCTGCGGCAGGCCCATCCCGGCCGGCGGGTGCTGCCCCTCACGGTAGACGTGACGGACCGGCCGCAGGTGGACGCCGCGATCGGCCGGGTGAATGCGGAACTCGGGCGGCTCGACGTGCTGGTGAACAATGCCGGCATCGTCCGTGACAAGCGGTTGGGAAAGATGGAGGAGGAGGATTGGGATGCGGTGATCGCGACCAATCTTCGCTCACAGTTCCTTACCTGCAAGGCGGCCATCCCAGGGATGGTGGAGCGCGGCCATGGGCGGGTGATCAATATTTCCTCCCGCGCCTGGCTAGGCGGCTTCGGGCAGGCGAACTACTCGGCGGCCAAGGGCGGCGTAGTAAGCCTGACGCGCAGCCTGGCGATCGAGTTCGCGGCAAAGGGCGTGACGGTGAACGCCATCGCGCCGGGGATCATCGAGACGCCGATGTTCCTCGGCTTCAAGGAGGAGGTGCAGGAGCGGCTGAAGAAGAGCGTACCGATGCAGCGGATCGGCACGCCAGCGGATGTCGCGCAGGCCGTGCTGTTCTTCGCGGCCCGCGCTAGCACCTATATCACCGGCCAGCTGCTCTATGTCTGCGGCGGCCGGAGCCTGTCCAGCCCGAGCGTCTGACATGGCCATCCACACCGTCATCGGCGACGCCGTCGCCACCATCACCATCGACCGGCCGGAGGCGCTGAACGCGCTCGACGTGCCGTCCCAGGCAGAGCTGCGTACCCAGCTTCTTGCGGCTCGGGATGACGACGCGGTGCGTGTCATCGTCCTTACCGGGGCGGGCACGCGCGCCTTCTGCGTCGGCGCGGACCTGAAGAACACGCCAGCCAGCACCGACCCCTATGCCAGCGCCTGGACCTCCGGGGACGAGGCCGCGACACGCCGGGGCGCCTATGTGCGCATGCTGAACCTGGAGCGCCTTTCCATTTGGAAGCCGATGATCGCGGCGGTGAACGGCCACTGCCTCGGCGGCGGGATGGAGCTGGCGCTGCAATGCGACCTGCGTGTGGCCTCCGAGTCGGCCAGCTTCGCCCTCCCGGAGGTGCGGGTGGGCAGCGTTGCGGGGGTGTGCGGGCCGCTGCTGATGCGCGTGATCCCACAGGCTCATGCGATGAAGATGCTGATGACCGGCACGCGGATCGATGCGGCCGAGGCGCTGCGCATTGGCTTGGTCAGCGATATCTGGCCGGCGGCCGAGCTGGCGGCGAGGGCGCAGGAGCTGGCGCGCGCGATCGCGGCCAATGCGCCGCTCTCGGTTGCCGCCACCAAGAGGGCCGCGCGCGAGACCGAGGTGCTTCCGCGCGCCGCGCTCGCCGACATGACGGAGATGGTATTCGGTATGCTGAAGGACACTGAAGATCGCGCCGAGGGGCGCCGCGCCTTCGCGGAGAAGCGCACCCCACGCTTCTCCGGTCGGTGACCGCCTTGGCGGCGCATCAGTCTGAGGAGCGGCATCCGCTCGAGGGCGCGCTGGCCGGCATCCGCGTCGTCGACTTCTCACAGATCGCGGCAGGGCCGCTCTGCACCATGCTGCTGGCCGATATGGGCGCCGATGTCGTGAAGGTGGAGCCGCCGGGTGGCGACGTCGGCCGCATGCTCGGCCCGCCCTTCGTCGAGGGCGAGAGCACCACCTTCATGTCCCTCAACCGAAACAAGCGCAGCGTGGTACTGGACCTCAAGACCGACGCCGGGCTGCGCCAGGCGTGCCGGCTGGCGGAAACGGCGGATGTGCTAATCGAGAGCTTCCGCCCCGGCGTGGCGGACCGGCTCGGCATCGGCTACGGGGCGATCTCGGCGATTAACGAGCGGGTCGTCTACTGCTCGGTCTCGGCCTATGGGCAGAATGGGCCGTGGGCCGGGCGGCCGGGCGTGGATGGGGTGGTGCAGGCCATTTCCGGCCTAATGAGCATCACGGGAACCGAGGGCGAACCGCCCTCCAAGGTGCAGGCGCCCATCACGGACATGGCGACGGGCTTCCAGGCCGCCATCGCCGTGCTCGCCGCCCTGCGTCGGCGGGATGCGGGCGAGCGGCCGGGGCATCTCGATGTCAGCCTTTTCGCCAGCTCGCTGATGCTGCAGCAGGTGCCGCTGGCCGGCTTCCTCGCCTCCGGCGAGGCGCCGGTGCGCTGCGGCAGCGGGGCACCCTATGCCACGCCCAACGAAGCCTATGAGACGGCGGATGGGCATATCCTCGTCGCCGCCTACCAAGCCGGGCGCTGGACGCGCTTCTGCGAGGTGATCGGGCGCGCCGAGCTGGCCGCGGAGCCGCGCTTCGACACGCTGCCCCACCGTATGGAGAACCGCGCCGCGCTGACGGAGACGTTAAACGCCGTGCTGCGGCAGCGCCCCGGCGCGGAGTGGCTCGCCATTCTGGAGGAGGCGGACATCATCTGCGCGCCGGTCGCCGATTACGGCAGCCTGGTGGAGGCGCCGCAGGTCACCGCCTCCGGCCTGATCGCCTCGGTGGACCATCCACGCGCCGGGCGGATCGCCATGCCCGGCTTCGCGATCGGCGGAAAGCCCATGGCCATCCGGAGACCGCCACCCCTGCTGGGCGAGCACAACGAACTGCTGGACGAAGAGCCGCACGGGGCGAAGGCCACCGGGTCTCCGCGCCAAGCGGTGCGGGCAAGCTAGAAAACGAAAAAGGAGGACGTTCGATGCTGAGCAGAAGAATCCTGCTGGGCACGTCGGGGCTGGGGATGATCGGCTCCCGAGCCAGGGCGGAGAATTACCCGAGCAAGCCGATCCGGCTCGTCGTGCCCTATGCGCCGGGCGGCGGCACGGATATCGCGGGCCGGCTGACGGCCGCGCGCCTCTCCACGGCGCTGGGCCAGTCTGTCGCTGTGGAGAATCGCGGGGGCGCGGGCGGTAATATCGGCACGCAGGTCGTCGCCGCGGCAGCGAAGGATGGCTACACGTTGCTCTTCGCCGCGAATGCGTTGACGATCAACGCGGCCCTCTATGCCAATCCCGGCTTCGACGTGGCGCGGGACTTCGCTCCGATCGCGGGCGTCGTCTCGACGACCGTGGTGCTGGTCGTGCAGGCGGACATGCCCGTGAAGACGCTGCCTGAGTTCGTCGCCTATGCCCGGGCGCGGCCGGGCGAGCTAAATCACGGCACTCCCGGGCCGGGCACGCCGCAGCATCTGGCGGCCGAGCTATTCGATTCCATGGCCGGCACGAAGATCACCCATGTGCCCTATCGCGGGACGGCTCCCTCGGTGACCGGCCTGCTGAGCGGCGACGTGAACCTGATGTTCGCGAGCGTCAGCGCCGTCGAGCCGCTGATCAAGGAGGGCCGCATCCGCGCCCTGGCGGTGACCTCCAGCAATCGATCGTCCTCCTGGCCGGATCTGCCGGCGATCGGCGAGGTGCTGAACGGCTATGAGTGCGATCTTTGGTACGCGATCCTCGGTCCGCGCGGGATGGCCGCGCCTAGCGTGGAGACGGTGGACAAGGCTGTCGCCGGGATGATGAAGGACTCGGAATTCGTCCAGCTCATGCGGACACGCGGCTTCGAGCCCAACTATCTTCCCGCGGCGCGGCTGGCCGCGGTGCTGGCGCAGGATCTCGACCGTTGGAAGAAGCTGGGCCAAGCCACCGGCATTAAGATGGAGTAGTGGGGCTGCTGCGCTGCCGAACGGCGGATGGGGCTGGATGGATTCATGGAGCGCTAATGAGGATGGACAACCCGCTCCTCGAATATCTCGGGATCAGCCTGACGCGCTGGGTAGCGGGCGAGGCCGAGGTCCAGCTCGATCTCGGGCCGCGGCACCTCAACCGGCAGGGCAGCCTGCAGGGTGGCGTGACGGCGACGTTGCTGGACGCGGCCTGCGGCTATGCCGGGCTGTGGACGGAGGAGAGCGACGGGCCGGGCGATGCCGTGACGGTGATGCTGACGGTCAGCTATCTCGCCAAGGTCCAGCAGGGGCGCATCACCGCAACGGGGCGGGTCACGCGCTCGGGCCGGCGCCTGTATTTCTCCTCCGGGGAGTTGGTGGCGGAGGATGGGACCATCATCGCCACGGCCCAGGGAAGCTTCAGCCGGTCCAGGCCGCGCGCTGGATCCTGAGCGGGAGGGCGAGGCCCCGCCTTGCCAGCGTCCCGACCGGGCCTGCTTGGTGGCAAGAGATGACGTGGGGAGGCTTGGGGTGACGGGCATCAACGGGCGGGCGGAGCCGCCGGCAGATCTGGCCGTGATGGCGGAGGCGGTGACCTACGCGATCACGAGCCGGCGGAGCATCCGCGGCTTCCGGGATGTCTTCGTGGACCGGGACACCGTCACGCGGCTGCTGGAGATCGCCAGCCGGGCGCCGAGCGGCAGCAACATCCAGCCCTGGAAGGTGAGGGTGCTGACCGGGGCGTCGCTCGCCGCCGTTTCGGAGGCGCTGGTGGGCGCGTGCCTGTCGGGAGAGGCCGAGCGGGGCGAGTACCACTACTATCCCCGGAACTGGCGCCCGCCCTACATCGAGCGCCGCCGGGCAGTGGGATGGGGGCTCTATGCGCTGGCCGGGGTTGCCCGTGGCGACAAGGCGGCCGGCGAACGGCAGCGGGCCCGGAACTACTCCTTCTTCGGCGCGCCGGTCGGCTTGATCTTCACCATCGACAGGGACCTGGAGCAGGGCAGCTGGCTCGACTACGGCATGTTCCTGCAGAACCTGATGGTCGCGGCGCGCGGCTTCGGCCTTGATACCTGTCCGCAGGCGGCCATCGCAAACTACCCCGACATCCTGCGGCGTGAACTATCGATTCCGGATTTCGAGATGGTGGTCTGCGGCATGGCGCTCGGCGTGGCGGACCCTGCGGATCCGACCAATAGCCTGGTGAGCGAGCGCGAGCCGGTTTCCGGCTTCGCCACCTTCCACGACTGAGCAGGGAGACGGACGATGAATTCGGCGACGACAGAAACGGCCCTCAGCCCGCCATCGATGCCGCCCTCGCCGCGGCAGCCGCATCCCGGCGTGTTCGACACGCGAATCACGCGGCTTTTCGGAATCCGCCATCCCATCCTGTGCGGCGGGCTGATGTGGCTGTCCGATGCAAGCTATGTCGCGGGCATCGTCAATGCCGGGGGGATGGGCTTCATCACCTCGCGTTCCTTCGCGACGCTGGAGGCCTTCCGGGCCGAGCTCAAGGCCTGTGACGCGCTGACGGGCGGCAAGCCCTTTGGCGTGAACCTCTCCACGTCGCGCCACACGGAGGTGAGCCTGGCGGATTACCTGGCCGTGTCGCTGGAGATGGGAGTGCGGTTCTTCGAGACCTCCGGCCGTGCGCCGGCCGACGAGCTGATCCGGGCAATCCACGCCGCGGGTGGGGCGGTGATCCACAAGGTGCCGCTGGTGCGACATGCGCTGACGGCGGAACGGCTGGGCGTGGATGCGGTGGCCATCGTGGGCATGGAATGCGGCGGCCATCCTGGCGCCAACACCGAAGTGCCAGCGATGATGGGGGGCGCGATCGCTGCGGAGCGCCTGCGGATTCCGTTCGCGATCGGGGGCGGCATCGGCACGGGACGCCAGCTGCTTGCGGCCCTGGCCGTGGGCGCCGATGCGGTGGTGATGGGCACGCGCTTCATCGCGGCTGAGGAGGTGACGGCGCATGTGGCCTACAAGCAGCGCGTCGTCGAGGCCGACCAAAGGGGATCGGTCGTCGCCTTCGCTGAGAATCCTGTGCTCGGCGGCGCCTGGCGGGTGATGGACAACGCGACGGCGCGGGAGGTCCGGCGGCGGGAAGCCGCGGGGCTCCGCGGCTTCGACGACTTTTCCGACCTCATCCGGGGCAGCCTGCTGTTGGAGCGGTGCTACCGCCAGGGCGATCCCGAGGCCGGCATGGTCTCCATGGGGCCGGCAGCGTGCTTCGTTGAGCGGATCGAGCCGATCGCCAACATCGTCGACTCCATCATGTCCGAGGCTGCGGCCTATCGTGACCGCCTCGGACGCATGAGTTCGCGTTGATGTCGCGCTACTGACTTCTGGCCGTGTCCCAAGACGATCGGAAGCCCTGGTCGCCGAACTCGTGAGTTTGGCAGCACTGTCCTGACGCGCCGCCTCGACATCATGGAACGGCCTTGTCAGGTTGGCGGCTCGGTCGGGGAGTGGCAGCCTGCCCGGCATGACGACCTCACCCAACCCCTATCGCGGTTTCCGGTACCCGGCCGAGATTATCCAGCATGCGGTCTGGCTGTATCACTGCTTTAGTTTGAGCCTGCGGGACGTTGAGTTGATCCTGGCAGCCCGAGGCATTGTGGTCAGCTACGAAAGCATCCGCGAGTGGGGCCTGCGTTTCGGCCGGCTGTTTGCCAATGCTCTGAACCGGCGTCGGCCAAGGCCGGGCGACAAATGGTACATGGATGAGGTGTTCATCCGCATTCGCGGCAAGCAGCATTACCTCTGGCGTGCAGTGGATCAGGATGGTGTCGTGCTCGACACCCTGGTGCAGAGCCGGCGCAGTGCCACGGCCGCCAAGCGGTTCTTCCGCAAGCTGCTGAAGGGCTTGCAATACGTCCCGCGGGTGGTCGTGACGGACAAGCTGCGGAGCTACGCCGCCGCAAAGCGCGACATCCTGCCCGGGGTGGAGCACCGGCAGAGCCGGTACCTCAACAACCGGGCCGAAGTGTCGCACCAGCCAACGCGACGACGAGAGCGGCAAATGCAGCGGTTCAAGTCGGCCCGACACGCGCAGCGCTTCCTTTCCACCCACAGCCGGATCCACAACCACTTCCAGCTTCGCCGTCACCGCCTGACCGCCACTGAATACCGCATCGTTCGTGACGCCGCATTCAGCACATGGCGGGATGTGACCGGAGTTGCGCCCGCCGCGTGAGGTCACTACCAGCCGTAAGCTCTCGGCGTCGCCATCATCGCCAACCTGACAACGCCCGCCCATGGCCTCGACGCCCATGTAGCGGTGCTGCAGTTGCCACTCATCGTTGGCTTCGAGCAGCACAGCGCCGATCAGGCGGATGATGGACGCCTCAGAGGGAAAGATGCCGACCACGTCGGCGCGGCGCTTCACCTCCTTGTTGAGACGTTCCAGCGGGTTTGTCGAATGCAGTTTGGTCCGGTGCGGCGCCGGGAACGCCATATAGGCGAGCACGTCATGCTCGCTGTCGTCCATGAGCTTGCCGAGCTTGGGCCAGCGTTCGCGGAGTTGGTCAGCGACATGGCGCCAGGTCTGCCGGGCCCCGTCCTGGTCGGACTGGAGAAAGGCCTGGCGCAACGCGGCCGAGGCCATGGACTGTTGGGCCTTGCCGACATGGGCGAGGGCGTTCCTCATCCAGTGGACGCGGCAGCGTTGCCACGTCGCGCCGAGGACGCGGGCGATCGCCGCCTTCAGCCCCTCATGGGCATCGGAAACCACCAGCTTCACGCCCTTCAGGCCGCGCCTGACCAGGCTCTTGAGGAAGGTCGCCCAGAACGTCTCGGCTTCCGACGGGCCGATGTGCAGGCCGACGATCTCCCGGCGCCCCTCGGCATCGCAGGCCACGGCGATTATGGCGGCGACCGAGACGATGCGGCCACCCTCGCGCTGACGGAGATAGGTGGCGTCCAGCCAGAGGTAGGGCCACTCGCCCGACAGCGGCCGGTCGAGGAAGGCCGTGACCCGCTCGTCGATGTCCTTGCACAGCTTGGAGACGGTCGACTTCGAGATGCCCGACAGCCCCATGGCCTGCACCAGCTCGTCCACCCGCCGGGTTGAGACGCCGCCGATCCAGGCTTCCTGGATCACCGCCACCAGCGCCTTCTCGCTGGTCTTCCTGGGCTCGAGGAAGGGTGGGAAGTAGCTGCCCTGCCGGAGCTTGGGGATCCGGAGCTGCAGAGACCCCAGCCGGGTGTCCAGCGTGCGGTCGCGAAAGCCGTTGCGGTAGTTCAGCCGCTCGCCGGTGCGCTCGTGCCGGGCGGCGCCGATCTGCCCCTCCACGTCCGCCTCCATCAGCATCTGCAGCACCGCCTCGGCAACGCTGCGAAGGAAGTCACCATCTCCTGCTTTCGCCAGCAGGTCAGCCAGTGGCAGTCTGTCCTCGGTCATCGGGTCCTCGGCCGGTCAGCGGTGGGAGCTTCGCAACTCCACCCTAGCCGCCAGGTCCGATGGCCACCCAAGCCCTACATCCCGGACCACGCCGGATTTTCCACCACCTCCGTGGACGCTACCTTCGGATCTGGCGGCAGGAGACGTGTGCCCATATGGCGGCGTAAGGTCACGCAAACTCCGCCTCGCGGTCAAACTTGCTCGGTCCCCAAACAACGTGACAATGCCGCCCGCGCTGTTTGGCCTTCGCGATCGCGTTTTTGACCGCGGAATCCGCGAGGGCCGGTGCCAGGATGGCTTCCCCCTCCTTCTTGGTAGCTGCATGCAGTTCCATGATCGACTCCCTTCGTCGACCCTCCTCATGAACACCGACTGCGATTTTAGCCACAAGAGTCCGTCGATTTTTGTGTCTCTCCTCTGGACGGCAAGTCGTCGGCGGAGGGCGGACCCTACAGCGCATGTGTTACTGACTGGCAGGCATCTGAACCACCGATGACATCGCCACGCCGGATCTGCCGGAGGATGCGAACGCGTCAGGGCAACGATGCGGCTTTCATTCCGGACCCGCAATTTTTCTGGCAAAGATGGATGTGCTGGAGGGTAGTCAGGGGAGCACGCCCTGGACACTTCCAACACGCCCAGGCAAGTCGAGCTCGGCTGGGTTCCTGGCGACCTCAGCACTCCGATTTCCCGTCAGCACGCCCGAACGGGGTTATCACCAGCAAGAAGGTGCCGAGGAGCCGAACAGTCAGGCTGGTGATCGCGAAGGGTGCGAGGAGCGCAAATTACCCGACGCGCTCATACGGCCGAGCGAGATCGGCCCGAAGGGCTCGCCCTGCTCCAAGGCGGCCAGACCGTCCCGCGCCATCTCAAGCCCGGCAACGAACGTGCTGGCGAGCGCCGCCCGGAGCCGAATGGTTCTGTCGGGAGCGTGCTGTGGGATGAGAGGTAGACAGCGCTCGATGATGAAAGGGCCGTCCTGCTGTCCGAGCAGCTCCGCAATGCGGCGGATCGCGTCCGGGATGCGCCAGAGGTCGGGCGGGCTGGGCCGGTAGATTGGGGTCGGCGCGCTGCTCTGCCCTTCCCTGCCCTCCAGCATCGTCAGGGTCGCCTCCAGGAAGGCCACGAGGAGTTCCGCCTGGGGCCGGGCCTGGGCTGGCGCGCCCCTCCCCGGGCCGAACACGGCCCGCCCGAGTTGCGGGCGGGCGGAGAGCCAGTCCGCCCCGGCCCGCATGCGGGCGAGCTCGTCCAGTAGCTGGAGGCGCCGGGCTGCGGCTGCCCTCGCATCTTCTGCCTCCTCGGGGCTGGAGGGGGCCAGGAGCTGGGCCTTGAGCAGCAGGAGCTGACTGGCACTCACCAGCCAGTCCGCCCGGCGCTCCAGCGGGATACGCCCCTCCCCGGCCTCGATGGCGGCCACCAGCTGATCGGTCAGGGTCAGGATGGAGAGCCGGCCGAGGTCGACCCGCTGACGGCGGACCATCTCCAGCAGGAAGTCGAGCGGGCCCTCGAAGCCCTCAACGCTGAGCTGCGGGGCTGCACGGCCTGGAGAGGCGTCATAGGGAGCTACCCTCCCCTCCCCGTCCCAGCTCTCGTCCTCCACCGCCGCCGCGCCCTCAGCCACCCCGGCGCGCCCCGACGCGGCCCCGACCATTCCGACCCGTTCGTTCCCGCGGGGGCGGGCGGCTCTCCTGACCTCCTGCCGCCTCTGCTTCCCCTGCTCCACCCGGGTAGTGCGGCTGCAACTCAAAGGAGAGCTCGGGCCAGGCGCGGCGCAGGTGGGTGATGGCGGCCCAGGGCGACCGGTCGGCCGACCAGAAGCCCACGCGCATTTGGCCCATCTTCTTCTTGCGGCCGTCCAGCGTGGAGGGGAGCGCCTGCACATTGCGGAGCGGACGAGTCACACCCCAGTGGACCCGGAGCCACTCCCAGCTCACGCGCTCCTCCGGGCCGAGAACGAGAACGGCGGCCGACACGGGAAGAACCCTGTGCAGGTCAAAGGGACAACTCCGGTCCGTCGCCATCCGGGCAAGCGCCGCATGATGGTTGGCGGCCGCAGCATCGCGCAGGCGCCGGGCCAGGATCTTGGCGCCCGCGAGGCTGATCGCCCGCACCCCGTCCTGCGGGGCGGCCATGGGTAGGAGGAACTCCTCTTCCATCGCGGCGAGGTCCAGCACCCAGGGCACCACGCCCGATCCGGCCGCGGCCGCCCGGAACGCCTCGACCCGCTCGGCGAGCCCGCCCACGGTCAGGGTGTTCCAGAGCCAGTCCACCGGAACCGGGGCGGGTTGCCAAACGGTGGACACGGCGTCGTCTGCATCCGCGGCTGCGCCGGCCCTGCTCTCCTGTCTTGGCATTCCGGACCGGTGCTCCTAGAGGCGCGCCATGTTCGTCAAACCACTCCGCCCCCTGCAGGACATTCCCGAGGAGAAGGAGATCCGGGTCAGCAGGGAGGGACCCGGGCGGAACAGCTGGCGCTGGTCGATCTGGCAGGGGTCGCGCCTTATCGCCCGGGCCAAGCTGGGCTTCTCGGGCGCCGAGGCCGCGTATGAGGCGGGACGCCAGGTCCTGCACCGCTGAGGCTCGCCACCACGTACCGGCGGCCGAGGGCAACTGGCCCGGCTCCCCTCCCCTGCTCCTCTCACAGGTCGAGCAGCCGGGCCGGGCTGTCGCGGGTGATCTTGGCGCGGCGGCGGTAGCCCTGGGTGGTGGCGATGCTCTTCTGCCGGGCGTGGTGCATCACCTGCTCGTCGAGCGCGCCCTTGAGGTAGGCCTCGGTGATGAACCCCGCCCTGAGGCCATGCGGGGAGAGGCGCTCGGTCTCGTCGACCGTGAGTCGGGCCAGCTCCGCCCTCCGACGTAGGATCTTCCATACTCCCTGCGGAGAGAGCCGGTCCTCCAGCGCACCGCCCGGGCTGAGCCGGCGGAACACCGGCCCCCACTCGATGCGGGTCCGCCGCAGCCACTCCTCCATCGCCCGCACCGGGCAGGAGAGCGGGTTCAGCCCGCGGGGGATCCCGATCGTCGCCCCCTCCCCCTCCTGGTCCCGCTTGGAGCGCGGGATGAACACCGTCATGCCCTCGCCCGTGAAGCGCAGGTGCTCGCGGTCGATCCCGACGATCTCGGAGCGTCGTAGGGCGCCGGCAAAGCCCAGCAGCAGCAGGGCGCGATCCCGATAGCCGGCCGTGTCGGTGCCGCAGGCCGCCAGCAGGCGCTTGACCTCGG